>JBLMWT010000059.1:0-8880 GCA_050257375.1 Sphingomonadaceae bacterium | reverse complement strand
GCGATGCTGCGCGCGATGGCGCAGCACAAGGTCGCACCGGTCGTGGACCGCGTGTTCGCCTTCGAAGAGCTGAAGGAGGCAATGTCGTACCTCCAGAGCGGCGCGCACTTCGGCAAGGTCTGCATCCGGCATTGAGGAATCCCATGGAGCTCTCTTTTCGCAACAAGAACGTTGTGGTGACGGGCGGCAGCCGCGGCATCGGGCGCTCGATCGCGCTCGCCTTCGCCGCCGCCGGTGCGAACGTCTCCGTCTGCGCGCGCGGCGCGGAGGCGCTCGCCGCCACCGCGCGCGAGCTCGAGGCCCGCGGCGGCAAGGTGCACAGCGCGGCCTGCGACCTCGGCGACGGCGACGCCGTGCAGCGCTACGTCGCGGCGGCCGGCCAGGCGCTCGGCAGCATCGACGTGCTGGTCAACAACGCCTCGGGCTTCGGCGCGAGCGACGACGAGGCCGGCTGGGCGGCGAGCATCCAGGTCGACCTGATGGCGAGCGTGCGCGCCTCGCGCGCGGCACTGCCGTTCCTCGAACGCTCGGGCGGCGGCTCG
Source organism: Sphingomonadaceae bacterium (assembly GCA_050257375.1). GTDB lineage: Bacteria > Pseudomonadota > Gammaproteobacteria > Burkholderiales > SG8-39 > DAHVFK01. The sequence goes on along the minus strand of JBLMWT010000059.1, from coordinate 8,338 downwards.
ATCGTGCACATCGGCTCGATCGCGGGGCTGCGCTCGAGCGCGCGCACGCCGCCCTACGGCGCGGTGAAGGCCGCGCTCGCGCAGTACACGATGAGCCAGGGGCTCGCGCTCGCGCCGAAGAAGATCCGCGTGAACAGCGTGGCGCCCGGTTCGATCGAGTTTCCCGGCGGGGTGTGGGACCGGCGCAGGCGCGACAATCCCGCCCTGTACGACGGCACGCTGCGCTCGATCCCCTGGGGGCGCATGGGCCGGCCGGAAGAGATCGCGAGCGTGGTCCTGTTCCTCGCGAGCGATCTGGCGGGCTGGATCACCGGACAGACGATCGTCGTCGACGGTGGCCAGATGTTGAGCTGACGGGGCCCGCGTGAAGCTCGTGATCGCCCAGATGAAGCACGAGACGAACACCTTCTCGCCGGTGCGGACGCCGCTCGCGCGCTTCGCGCGCGGGAAGAACACTCCGCTCGAAGGGGCCGAAATCCGCGAAGCCTTCCGCAACACAGGCTCGGCGATCGGCGCGTTCATCGACCTCGCCGATCGCGCCGGCGCAGAGATCGTGCTGCCGGTCGCCGGCAGCGCAGCGCCGAGCGGGCCCGTGGAAACGGGCGCCTACGAGTGGATGGCGGGCCGCATCCTCGACGCGGTGCGGCGCGGCTGCGATGCGGTGCTGCTCGACCTGCACGGGGCGATGGTCACCGAGCGGCACGACGACGGCGAAGGCGAACTGCTCACGCGCCTGCGCCGGCTCGCGCCGCAACTGCCGGTCGGCGTCGCGCTCGACATGCACACCAACCTCTTCCCCGCGATGTGCGACAACTCCACCGTGCTCGCCGGCTACCAGACCTACCCGCACGTCGACATGTACGAGACCGGCCTGCGCGCCGGCAAGCCGATCCTCGACCTGCTCGCGGGAAAGGTACGTCCGGCGATGGTCTGCGGCCACCGGCCGATGCTGCCGCACGTGATGCGCCAGTCGAGCCTGGATGCGCCGAACCTGCAAATCCAGCGCCGCGCGCAGGAGATGGAGAAGCGGGGCGCGCTCGCGGCGACGTTCTTCGTCGGCTTCCCGCACGCCGACATCGAGTGGGCGGGCGCCTCGGCGGTGGTCGTCACCGACGGCGACGCGGCGAAGGCGCGCGCCTTCTGCGACGAGCTGCTCGACATGGCGTGGCAGGCGCGCGCGCAATTCGTCTACCGGATCGAGCCGCTCGAAGCGTCGCTCGCCCGGGCGCGCCAGGCCGCGGCCGGGCCGGTGGTGCTGCTCGATCACTACGACAACTGCGCCTCGGGCGGCACCATGGACACGATGACCGTGCTCGGCGCGATCCTCGACGCCGGGCTGGAAAACGCCGCCGCCTTCGCGATCTGCGATCCGCAGTCCGTCCGGCAGATGAAGGAAGCGGGCGCCGGAGCGCGCGTGACGCTCGATCTCGGCGGAAAGTCGGACATGCCGAGCCTCGGCCTGAAGGGCAAGCCGCGACAGGTGACCGGCACGGTCCGGCGCATCATCGACGGGGCCTACCGCAACGAGGGCCCGATGGCGCGCGGCGAGCAGATGGACATGGGCCTCTCGGCCGTGCTCGACACCGGCAAGGTCGAGATCGCGGTGATCACGCGCCACACCGAGCCGTACGACATCGGCGCCTTCCGCGCGCTCGGCATCGACCCGGCGCGGAAAAAGTACCTGATGCTGAAGAGCCGCGTGCACTGGCGCGCGGGCCTCGGGCCGCTCGCCAAGGCCGTCGTCGAGTGCGCCGGCACCGGCGTTTGCACTTCGGATTATTCGCAGCTCGATTTCAAGCGCGTGCGGCGCCCGATCTACCCGCTCGACCCGCTTTAGCTACAATACGCGCCATGCCGATCTACGAATACGCCTGCCGCAGCTGCGGCCACGAGTTCGAGACCCTGGTGCGCTCGGGGAGCACCCCCGACTGCCCGAGCTGCAGGTCGACCGAGCTGGAGAAGAAGCTCTCGGTGTTCGCCACCGCGAACGCCGGCGCCGATACCGCGCCCGCCGCGTGCGGGGCCTGCGGCCACCCGGGCGGTCCCGGGTCGTGCGCGTTCAATTAGCGCATCCGACTAGGCTTCGATCGTGAAGGTCAGTCCCGCCCGCGCCTGCAGGCGCGGGATCAATCGCGCTCCCATAGCCGCGCCGGGCGTCCAAACCCCGCCGCCGGTCCGCGCGCGGTCGACGTCCTCGAGCAGGCACAGCGCGCTTTCCGAGATCATCCTCGACGTGGACGCGTAGCCCGGATCGCCCTCGCCCCGCACTGAAGCGTGCAGCGTTCGCCCGTCGGCCGAATGGCCGATGAACAGTACCTCGTAGCCGCCCTCCTCGCGCTCCTTCGCATCGGGACCCTCGCCGGGCTTGGGTAGGGCAAAGCGCCTCAGCAGCGCGCGCGTCGGCGCAAAGGCGAGCAACGTGTTCTGCATCTTTGTCGCGCTCGCCATCCTCCTCGCCCGCCGCTGGCCGTCGGCCCCTTCTCCAGCCAGCATGCGCTCGTCGTAGACGAAGTCGCGCCCCCATGGATGGCCGAGCAGCGCGTTGGTGCGATGCACATTCTTGGTGTTGATCGGGGCCATGATGAACGGCGCCGTCCATGAGCCGGCGAGCTCGTCATAGGACGCCGACCCGCTTGCGGGCTGCCGCGGCCCCTTGAAGCCCGGCGTCAGGGCGAAGGGATCGGCCATCGTACGCCTGGCGGCGGGATCGCGGCCCATCTGCTCGATGGTCGCCAGGCCGCTGGCGATCGTGCCGCCCGAAGGCTTGCCCTTCATCTTGCGCACGAGCCCGTGCACCCGCGCGAGCGGCACGCCGAAGCGCCGCTGCGCCTCATCTTGCAGGAAGAGGACCCCGAGGTCGAACGGGATCGAGTCGAAGCCGCACGAGAATACGACGCGGGCGCCGCTCGTCCGGGCCGGCTCCTCCAGCAGCGGGATCATCCGCGCCATCCAAACCGGCTCGCCACACAGGTCGACGTAGTCAGCGCCGGCCTGCGCGCAGGCGCTCACCAGCGCGCGGCCGTAGCGCTGGTAGGGACCGACCGTGGTGAGAATAGCGCGCGACTGCCCCGCCAGCGCGGCCAGCGCACCGGCGTCGCCGGCGTCGGCGGCGAGCAGCGGCAGTGCCTCGTCGGCGCCGATCGAGCGCCGCACCTCGGCGAGCTTGTCGAGGTTGCGTCCGGCCAGCGCCCACACGAGCTCGCCGCCGACGCCGCACGTCCGCTTCAGGTATTCGGCGACCAAGCGCCCCGTGAACCCGCTGGCGCCGAAGACGACGAGGTCGAAGCGCCTCGTCATGCCCCCTCGTCGCACAGGACCGCCTTACATTGGGCGCTCGAAGGCTGAATCAACGCATATTACCCGTGTGCCCGAGCGAATAGCGCCCGGGCTGAGGCCAGACGGTGAGGCCGTGCGGCTCGGTGCCGACCTTGATCGACCTGACGGTCCCGGTCGTCGTGTCGATCGCGTAGACCACGTTGTCGAACCGACCCGAGAGCCATAACGTCTTGCCGTCCGCGCTGACGTTGCCCATGTCCGGGCTGCCGCCGCCGGGGATCGGCCAGTTGGCGATCACCTTGCGCGTCGCGAAGTCGATGACCGAGATGCTGCCCGGACCGTGCGGCTCCCCGCCGAGGATCGTGGTGGAGCCGCGATTCGCGACATAAAGCTTCGTTCCGTCGCGGCTCGGATACAGGCCGTGCGGCCCGACACCGGTCGCGATGAATCCGACCTGCGTGAAGCGGTCGCCGTCGATCAGCTTGACGCCGCCGTCCATCATGTCGGCCACATAGAACAGCTTGCCGTCGGGCGAGACGCGGATGTCCTGCGGCATCGACATCTTGCCCAGCCGGAGGTAGCCGACGACCTTGCGATGGACCATGTCGATCTTCGCCAGGCCTCCGCCGCCGAACTCACAGGTGAAGATCGCGTAGCGGCCGTCGATCGAGAAGTCGGCGTGATTGATCCCCTTGCACTTGGGCACCTGCAGTTGCGAATGCAGCTCCATCGTGTGTGGGTCGCGGAAATCGAGCCGCGCGAGGGCTTCGGCGACGACGATCGCCTCCATGCCGTCCGCAGTGAAATACATGTTGTACGGGTCGTCGACCGCGACCTCCGCTCCGGGCTTGCCGGTCTTCGGATCGATCGGCGTCAGGCTTCCGTTCGGGCTGCGGCTCGCGTTGTTCGTCACCCACAGCGTTTGCAGGTCCCACGACGGTACGACGTGCTGCGGCACCGAGCCGACGCGGAAGCGGTCGACCACCTTGAACGTGGCCGGATCGATCACGTAGACGTCGCCCGAGCGCAGATTGGGCACGTACACGCGCGACAGCGCGCCCTGCACGGCCGGGCTCAGGTGGCCCGCGCCGGCTTCGCTATATAGATTCGCCGGATCGACGACCGGCGGCATGCCGGGAATGGTGTCGACCGCTGGCGGGTCCGCGTCGTGCTTGATCCCCTGCACGGTGCGCTCGACGACCGCGTTCGCGCCGAGCTTGCCGAGCTCTGCGCTGGCGCGGCGCGGATCGCCGCTGACGCCCTCGGCATTGGGCGTGGCATCGCACAGCTGCATATCCCGCACCATCTGCGGCGCGACAGCCAGCTCGAGCGACGTGTCCGCAAGGCCGGCGTGCTCGCCGATCTCGCTTTCCGTATAGCCGCGCGCGCGCAGCAGCCGCGCGAACCCTCCCGTGCTCGCCTCGTAATACTCGAGCGGCACGAAGGCCTTGGCGCCACTCCCCACCCAGGCCGCGTTCAGCCGGGCGGCGGCGCGCCTCAGGTCGTTTTGGTAGCCGCCGTGATCGCCGAGAAACACGATGTCGCGGAAGCCGTGGATCTTGAAGCTCTGCGCCGCGGATTCGAGCGTCGCGACGAAAGCGCCGTGCGGGACGGTGATCGTGCCGGGAAAGCGCATGTGCGAGGTCGGCGGCGTCAGATTCCCTTCCGGCACGTAGGCGATCACCGGCGCGACCAGGGCGTTGCCCAGGGTCTCGGCGATGCGCTGCGCGAGCACCCTCACCCGCGCGTTGTGCTTGCCGAGCGCGATGCAGGGACCGCTCTGCTCGGTCCCGCCGACGGGCACGATGATGGTGGTCTTGCCCGCGCGGATCGCGTCGCGCAGTTCGTTCCAGGTCAGGTCTTCGAGAAAGACGCTGCTCGGCGCCGCGCCCGAGGCCGGCGCAGCGGCGATGAGAAGGAGGGAAACGAAAAGACCTCGGAAGAGAAGGCTCATGCGGGATGGTCGCGACAAGTAAACGTCAGTGTGAAGGCCGGTTTCATGGACCGGCGCGGCCGCTACTGTACTTCAAGCCGAGCGCGGCGCCACAGGGATTTGTGCAACCGGACGCGAAGTCCCTTCCGGCGGCTCGCGCCCGGCTTGAACATAGGCGGCGCGCAGGGTCAGTCCGACGACGTCGCGCTGCGCGCGGCTGCCGCCGATACGCACCGCCTCGGGCAACGCCGCCTGGAGCAATTCGATCGCCCGGTTCCAGTCGCTCTTCGCGTAGGCGGCGAAGGCCCCGGCGAGTCGCGGCACGACCTCGCCCGGCGGCACGCGGCCCTCTGCCAGGCGCTCGCGCAGCTCGCTCGTCACGCGCTCGACGCCCGCCTGGTCGCCGCTTGCGGCGCAAGACAGCGCGACGTGAACGTCGGCGAAGGAAACGCCCGCCTTGGGAAAGTTCTTCACGGCGTACTCGCGCACGTCGCGCCACAGGTGCGTGTGACGCGGCTCGCCGGCGAGCTCCGCGCGCCACAGAAAGGACGGCGCGTCGGTCGCGACATTGAGCGGCGGCCCCCAGGAGGCTCCCGGGTGCACCGCCTCGCGGTACGCGCGCCACGCGCGCGGCTGATCGCCGAGCGCCAGCGCAGCGAGCGCCACGTGCCAGGAGAGATGGCAATGCATCAGGCCGGCTTTCGGGTAGGCCGGCATCCAGCCCTCGAGGTAATCGAGCGCCGCGCGGTGCGCGCCTTGCTCGTACAGGACGTGCACCTTGATATGTGCGCCGTGCGCGTTGCGCGGGTTGGCCGCCATGCTGCGCTCGATGAGCGACCAGGCCTCGTCCAGTCTCCCGCATTCGCAGGCCGCGAAGGCGAGCGCCGACCGGAACCACCAGTCCTCGCCGTAGTGCGGTGCCAGTCCGGCGAGGAATTCGTACAGCTCCAGCTCGCGCTCCTGGCGGCCGCTGAAGCCGATCAGGCCGAAAACGCCCGTCGCCTGCGAGAGCACCAGCGCGTCGCGCGGGAACTCGGCGAGATGCGCGCGCGTCGCCGCGAGCGCGCCGGCCGGATTGCCCTCGATCGCCAAGGCGAGCGCGTCCACGTGCCCAACCTCGCGCGCGGTGGCGTTCTGCGCGAGCTCGCGCGCGCGTGCCGCATGCTCGCGCGCCAGCGGCACCTTGGCGCCGAGCAGCAGCGCGCGGGCCAGGGCGGCCTGCGCGAGCGCAAACCGCGGGTCGGCCGCGAGCGCGCGCCCGAGATGCTCCTCGGCGCCTGCGCTCGCGGTCAGAACGCAGTCGACGCCCGCGACGTAAGCGTCGCGCGCCTCCGCGCTGGTCGAGAGCGGCAGTCCGAATCGGTCGTTCATTTGCGCGGCTTTACGTAACTTTACCCGGCGGTCGTCACCGCTTCACTCCCCGGCGTTAGCTTACACGCAGCGGAAAACGATCCCATGCCAGGCGAGAAACCCGATCCCGCGCGCCACGCGTTCCTGCGGCTTTCGGCCGGCGCGCTCGCGCTCGTCGCCGTCCGCGGAGCTCCGGCCCAGTTTCACGAGCGCGGCGGCCGTGGCGCGCATTCCGGGCGCGGCGGCGCAGAAGGACAGCAGCCGAGCACCAGGGACCGACTCGACGAGACGCTGCGTGAATTTCACGACGATCTCGCGCTTACGGCCGAGCAGCAGTCCGCCTGGGACCGCTACGCGCGCGCGCTGCAGGGATACGTGCAGGATGCCGCGCGCGAGCGCGCCCGCGTCAAATCGCTCTCCGGCATGCCACTCGGCGAGCGCATCGGCCATCAGGTGAACGTGGCGCGCGACCGCTACGCGGCGATGGAGGACATCGCCTCCGCCGCGACCGCGCTCTACGCCGCGCTCAATCCCGAGCAGCAGCAGCGCGCGAACCCGCGGCTCGCCGGCATCGTCGAGATGGTCGCGGGCGACGTCCCTGCCGCGCCGCCCGCACAGGAAAAGCGCGAGCGCGCGGACTGCAGTGCGGCCCGCCGGCCTCAGGGAAGCTGAATCTTTCCTCCGCCGCCGAGTCCCCCGCCACCCAGCCCGCCCGGTGGCAGGCCGCCCTGCGGCACCACGATCTGCGAGGCCGCCTCGCGGCGCAGCTCCTGCAGCTCGCGCACCGTGCGCTCGATCGCAGCCTTGGCCAGGGCGCCGAATTTGCCGGCCGCCTCGTCCAGCGACGCGCCGGGGATCTCGAAGGCGATCGGCAGGGCGCCCATCGGCGTCATCACTTGCGTCTCGCCCACGTAGATGACCGCGCGCGCGGGATCCGGCGAGCCGTCGCTCTTGACCGGTGTCAGGCGGCGCAGCGTGCCCACGCGCCGGTCGGTGAAGGTTTCCTCGAGGAACATCCCGGCGAGGTCCAGATTCAGGTCCGAGGTGCGCGGTTCGTTTGCCATGTTGCGTGCGTCTCCTTGCTCGATGCGCTCGATTCTACCCGCTCGACTCGCTGCGCGACGCGCACTCGCTCTGCACCGTCGCGCGCAGGATTTCGGCGAGGCGCAGCACGCCGGGCCCCGCCGCGTCGCGGTCCGCGTACACGAGATAGAGCTGCGCGTAGCGCTCGCCGCCCTCGCGCAGCGGCAGCGGCTTGAGCATGCCCTCGGCGAGCTCGTTGCGGATCATCTCCTCCGGAAACCAGGCGTAGCCGTAGCCGCGGCGCACAGCCTCGAGCGAGCTCGCCATGTGGCTGACGGTCCAGCGCTGCGGCGCCTCGATCCACGTGCGCGTCGCGCGGCGCGCGCCGGATTCGCGCACCACGAGCTGGCGCTGCGCACGCAGGTCGGCCAGCGTCAGCGGACGTCCGAGCCGGTGCAGTGCGTGCTCGGGGTGTGCGACCAGGAGGAAACGCAACCGCAGCAGCGCATCGCCCATGAATCCCTGCGGCACCATGCCGGCGACCGCCAGGTCCACTTGGCGCAGCGCCAGCGCCTCCTGCGTCCCGCCGAGCACCGTCTCGAACAGCTCGATGCGCGTATGCGGGCTCTCGCGCGCGAAGCGCTCGAGCGACTCGAACAGCAGCCAACGCGGAAACACGATCTCGGCGGCGATGCCGATCTCCGGCTCCCAGCCGGCAGACAGCCGCCGCGCCGAATGCTCGAGCGCGGCCGCCTC
>JBLMWT010000058.1:0-3195 GCA_050257375.1 Sphingomonadaceae bacterium | reverse complement strand
CACGAAGACGTACTGCGCGTGCTGCGGGATCATGAGACCTTCAGCAACGCGGTCTCGCGGCACCTTTCCGTGCCAAACGGGATGGATCCTCCCGAGCACACGGCGTATCGGCGCATCATCGGGCCGTACTTCGCCGCGAAGCGGATCGACGACTTCGAGCCCTCGTGCCGCAAGATCGTCGTCGAGCTGCTGCAGGGCGTCCTGTCCAGGCGCGAGGCGGAATGGATGGCCGACTTCGCGGTCCCCTTCGCGGTGCGCGTTCAATGCGCCTTCCTCGGCTGGCCGCCGGCACTGCACGAGCCCCTCGCCCGCTGGACTAGAAGGAACCACGAGGCCGCGCTCGCCCAGGATCGCGAGGCCTTGTCGAAGCTCGCACGCGAGTTCGAGGGCTACGTCGACGATCTGCTCGAAGCGCGCCGGCGCGCCGGAGCGGCGCCGGAAGACGACGTCACCGCGGCGCTGATGCACGAGCAAGTCCGGGGGCGGCCGTTGAGCGGCGAGGAGATCGCCAGTATTTTGCGCAACTGGACCGTCGGCGAGATCGGCACGATTTCCGCGGCGGTCGGGATCCTCTCACAATACCTGGCAAGCCACATGGATCTGCAGGAGCAGCTGCGCGCCCGTCCGTCCCTTTTGCCGGCGGCCGTCGACGAAATCCTGCGCATCCATGGGCCGCTGGTGACCAATCGCCGGGTCGCCACCCGCGCAGTGGAGATCGGCGGCCGCAAGCTTTCCGCCGGCGATCGCATCTCGCTCATGTGGCTGTCCGCGAACCGCGACGGCCGGGTCTTCCGCGATGCGGACGCGTTCCGCCTGGACCGCGATCCGGCGCGGAACCTGCTCTACGGCGCGGGCATCCATGTCTGCCCCGGCGCGCCGCTCGCACGCATGGAGCTGAAGGTCGTCATGGAAGAGCTGCTAGGACGGACCGCGCGCATCGAGCCGGCGCTGGGGAAATCACCGGTCATCGCCGTGTTTCCCGAGAGCGGCTTCGCCTCGCTGCCATTGAGCATCCGGTCCCGATGAAAGTCCCCCTCTAACCAGGAAAGAAACGTCATGAAGCACTTGCTCGTCGCCCTCTGCGTGCTCGCCTCGATCTCTTGCCCCGCATTCGCCGCGCCGCCGCCGCCGAGCGAAGACTCGATCCGCCGCCTGCTCGAAGTCACCGAGGCGCGCAAGTTGCTCGACGGCATGATGACGCAGATCGACGCGCTCATGCGCCGCAACATGGAGCAGGCGTTGCGCGGGCGGCAGCTCACGCCCGAGCAGGAAGCGATCATCGCCCGCATGCGCAATAAGATGGCCGATGCGTTCCGCGACGAAATGACCTGGGACAAGCTCGAACCGCTGTACGTGCGCGTCTACCGGGATACGTTCACCCAGGGCGAGGTGGACGGCATGCTCGCCTTCTACCGCACCGACGCCGGGCGCGCGGTGATCGTGAAGATGCCGGGCGTGATCCAGACCACCATGGGCGAGATGCAGCTGCGCATGCAGCCGCTGATCCAGAAGATGCGCGCGATCGAGGAGGAAGCCCTCACCGAGCTGCGCGCGACCGAGCGCAAGGGCGGGAGCTGATATGCTCAATCCGACCGTCGGCTGACATCGGCCATGGAAGAGAGAAAAGTCTCCGATACCTGGGAACGGGGCAGCCCGTACGAGCAATACGTCGGGCGCTGGAGCCGGCAGGTCGCGCCGCGCTTTCTTTCGTGGCTCGGGGTCCCGCCCGGCCGCAGGTGGCTCGACGTGGGCTGCGGCACCGGAGCGCTGTGCGCGGCGATCGTCGACCACTGCGCACCCTCCTCGGTCGCCGGCGTCGAGCCGTCGAAGGGGTTTCTCGACACCGCGCGTCAGAACCTCGGCAGGCGGGTGTCGTTCCACGCCGGCAGTGCGACGGCAATCCCGTTAGGCGATGCGTCGGTCGACATAGTGGTCTCCGCGCTGGTCCTGAACTTCGTCGACGATCCGCGCGCCGCGCTCGCCGAGATGGCGCGCGTGACCGGCGCGGGCGGCACGATCGCGGCCTACGTCTGGGATTACGCGGGCAGGATGGAGCTCATGCGGAAGTTCTGGGACGCGGCGGTCGAGCTCGATCCGGCCGCGGCGCGATTGGACGAGGGCCCCCGTTTCCCTCTGTGCCGCCCGGAGGCGCTCGAGAACCTGTTTTCCGGCGCGGGGCTCAGCGAGGTCGAGGTGACGCCCATCGATATTCCGACACAGTTCGCGAACTTCGAGGACTACTGGCGGCCTTTTCTCGGTGGCCAGGGCCCCGCGCCCGCCTACGCCATGTCGCTGGACGAGGCTGCGCGGACGCGCCTGCGCGATCGCATCCGGGCGCGCCTGCCGAGCGAACCGGACGGCTCGATCGCGCTCGCCGCGCGCGCTTGGGCAGTCCGCGCGGCCGTCGTTGAATGACGACAGAAATCCGATGGGGGCGATGATGGCGGCTAAGTAATCCGTTGATTTCCGAAGAACTAGATTCCGGTACAGAGATTGCTTGTTTAAAATCGCGCTGACCTCGAGCCGAGACTGTTGATCAAGTTCGTTACCCGGTAGCTATGAAGGACTCGCTGCGCAGTCACTGGAGCTATCTCGGGAAGTCCGGCTATTCAGTTCGCCGAGGCGTTGACGAGTCCGCGTTCACGTCGGCCGAGCTGAGCCTGATCGACAAATACGGGGCCTGGATGGAGGCGCTGGAGCGCCGGTCCATCGAGCCGATCACAGCGGCGCAAGAACACTTCGTGCAGGTTTGTCGCGGCCAGGCGCAGCCGGTCGCCCCATTCGAGTTGGCCTGGAAGAAACTGAAGGAATTCCGAGAGAAACAGCCGCACGACGCGGCAGAAGTGGTCGAGATCGACGTCGCGCCCGACGACACATCCCCCAAGCGCTGGGTTCCGTGCGTGATATGTCGGGGCACTGGCGGCGAGGCCGCGTTGTGCCTGAGGTGCAGGGGAACCGGATGGACGGACGATTTGCGCGTTCGCCAGAAGGCATCCCCCGGCGACCATCGACAGTCTGTGTGGCATAGGACGGCGTCCGCCGCCTAGCGCCGGCCCGCCAAACGGCCGCCCGGGCGGCCGGAATGTGAATCCGTCACTTTTTCCCTGCGCCATGCTTCGCTGAGCGCCCGGCGTCCGATCTTTACTCTGTGAACCATCAAGACACGGAGGACGCCATGAACACCAAACTGATCCT
>JBLMWT010000057.1:0-3393 GCA_050257375.1 Sphingomonadaceae bacterium | reverse complement strand
TGGAGGTCAGGTCGGCGGTGTTTCGCTTCCACGACGCGCACGGGCACGAGAGCGAGTTCACCGCGCCGTACGTGACGAAGAAGGTGGCGCGCGGCGCGCCGATTACGCTGGACGAGTTCGAGTTCGTGAAGAACGCGACCGGGCGCACGCCGAAGATCACCATGCCGGCGCCTTCGACGATGCACTTCTACCGCTTCACCGACTTCGCGTCGCCGCGCGCCTACACCGACGTCGGGGCGTTCTTCGCCGACCTGGGCAGGGTGTACCAGGCCGAAATCGCCGATCTCGCAATGGCGGGCGCGCGCTACGTGCAGCTGGACGAAGTCGCGCTCGCCGTGCTGTGCGATCCGGCGGCGCGCGACAGGGTGCGGGCGGCGGGCGGCGATCCCGAGCGGCTCGTCGACCAGTACGTGGAGGCGATCAACGCGGCAGTCGCGAACCGCCCGCCCGGGATGGTGATCGGCGTGCACATGTGCCGCGGCAACTACAAGGGCATGTACCTCTCCGAAGGCGGCTACGACTCGGTCGCGGAGAAGCTCTTCGACCGGGCGCGGGTGAACCACTTCCTGCTCGAGTTCGATACGCCGCGCGCCGGCGACTTCGCTCCCTTGCGCTTCGTGCCGCGCGACAAGGGCGTCGTGCTCGGGCTGGTGAGCTCCAAGACGCCGCAGCTCGAGCGCATCGACCTCCTCAAGAGGCGGGCGGACGAGGCGGCCAAGTACGTCGATCCCGCGCGCCTCGCCATCAGCCCGCAGTGCGGGTTCGCGAGCACCATGGGCGGCAATCCGGTGACCGAGGCCGACGAGCGCGCGAAATTAAAGCTCTGCGTCGACGCCGCGCGTGCGATTTGGGGCTAGCCTGAGCCGGCGGCGGCGATCAGGCGGTTCATCCAGCTCGCGGTGTGCGCAGCGCCGCCGAAGCTGAAGAAGTGCGCGCCGACGACGTTGCACGCGGTCCGCGCGAGGCAGTAGCGCGCCACCGCGACGAGCTGCTCGCGCGGGTCGGTGTGGGTGACGAGGCGCGCGATGCCCATGCCCTGCGCGCGTAGCGCACGCAGCGAAGCGCTCACGCCGCAGCGGTGGGCGAAGCGAAGCAGCGTCGCCGCCTCGGTGGGGCCGGCGACGCCGACGAACACGGGCACGCGCGGCCAGCGCGCGGCGAGCTCGGCGCAGTACTCGACCACGCGCGCCGGGGCGAAGGAGAACTGGGTGACGACGTAGGCGCCGAGCCCCTGCGCGGCGGCGAGCGCGAGCTTCTCGCTCATCGCGCGCTCGAGCGCCGCGCGCGGGATGCGCGGGTGCCCTTCCGGGTAGCCGGCGATACCGACTTCGCGCACCCCGCAGGCGGCGAGCGCGCCGTCGGCGAGGAGCGCGACGCTGTCCGCCCACGGCCCGCGCTGGGTTGGGTCGTCGCCGCCGATCAGCAGCACCTTCTGTACGCCCGCGCCACGCACTGCGCGCTGGAGGAAATCCTTCAACTCGGCGCGCGTGGCGACGCGCCGCGCGGCGAGGTGCGGCACGGGCTCGAGGCCCGCGGCGCGCACCGCCTCGAGCGCGGCGAGCGTCTCGGCGAGCGTGTGGCGCGGCAGGTGGTTGACGTACACCTTGGTGCCGGCGGGCAGCAGCTCGCCGAGCGCGCGCGCGTCTTCGACGCGATGCGCGGTCATCTCGACCGAGGCGCAGGACACCAGCTCGGCGATCGTTTCGGCGACTGCGTCCGGTGCGGCGGTGACGGTGCTCATGTCGGTCTCCTAGCGTTTCTTGCGCGACACCACGTACGACTCGTCGAGGAACCACAGGCCGCCGTGGCGCTGCAGCACCTCGCGCGTGGCCTCGAGGTAGCGTCGCTCGCCGAGCGCTCCCGCGAGCCGCTCGTCGTCGATCTGCGCCACGTACACCGCGGCGTTCCAAGCGGCGAACAGGGTCGAGGTGCCGATGCTCTCGGCGATCTCGGTGGGTAGGGTGTGCATGTCGTAGCGGAACACCGCGCGCCCGTCGGAATAGGCGTTGAAGTTGTAATGGCGCGCGTCGCGCCCCAACTCGCTGCGCAGCGCGCGCAGCAGGTCGTGGCGCCCGGTCTGGAAGGGATGTTCGTTCGGCCACACCTGGCGCACGATTTCGAGGCCGGGATCGTTGCCGTAGCTGTGGATGCCGAGCAGCCGCCCGCCCGGACCGAGCGCGCGCGCGAGCGGGCCGATCACCTTGTTTGCCTTGAACTGCGCGGGCACGCGCGCGCGGTAGGGCTGCGAGGCGATCACCAGGTCGTAATCGGCGCGCGCACCGCCCTGCCGCGGGACGACGTCGTGCAGCAGGAAGCGGAAATCCTCGCGGTAGATGACGAGCGCCACCGGCCGCTCGTAGATCGGGTTGCCGGTCTTCGGGCTGTGACGCGCCTGCCAGTTGCGCGCGAGGAACGGCTCGAGCGCGGCGATCTGCTCGTCGAACTCGTGCGCGGTCGTGCCGGCGAGCGCGACCTCGTGCCAGACGAGCGCGGTGGCGGCGCTCACCGCCTTCGGCGCGAGCCACGGCGCCTCGTTGTAGTACATGTTGGTCACTACCAACACGGTGGCCGGGTGCTCGTACAGGCGGTCGGCCATCTTGTGCAGCGAGAGGCGCACGTCCTCGAGGCTCACTTCCTTGCCGACGAAATAGAACGGCATGGTGGGAAAGCGCCGGTGCATCTCGCGCATGACGCGCGTCAGCACGGTGCCGTCGCCCATCCCGGCGTCGAACACGCGCACCGCGGGCGGCCGGGGGTGGATGTGCGCGAGCTCCAGGCCGACGCGCTGCGCGATCACCTCCTTCTCGCCGCAGGTGTTGACGAACAGCAGGTACTTCTGCCGGTTGTCGAAGAAGCGGAAGTTGCGCGAGGGCGCGCCCTCAGTCGGCGTCCCGCCGACGGTGGGAAGGCTGCGCGGGCGGATGAGCGGCAGCAACTCGGGCGGCCGCTCGGGCACCGTCTCGCCGTGGCGCGCCATGTAGCCCGCGACGCGCTCCAGCGTTTCGGGCGTGATGCGCGCGCCGTCGCGCAGGCGCGCGACGAACTTGCCGTCGTTCACCGCGCGGCGGCCGAAGGTGGACTCGGCCATGCCGTTTCTGCGGCAGAACTCGGCGATGCTGTCGAGCAGCGCGCCGCCGCGCTGTGCAAGCGCCTCCATGGCCGCCTCCTTGGACCGGACGCTACGGCCCGGCTTGTTGGGAAGACAACCACAAATGGCCGTGAGTTCAAAGTGGGAAGTTGCCCACCACGTCCAATCAAGGACTTAAATGACCTCGAGCGGCTCGGCTACAATCGTCGCGCCATGAGCGACAAGCCCTCGCGCGGCCTGGCCCGCGGCCTCACCAATTACGGCGACGCGGGCTTTTCGCTGTATCTGCGGCGCTCGTTCGCGAA
>JBLMWT010000056.1:0-13043 GCA_050257375.1 Sphingomonadaceae bacterium | reverse complement strand
CTGCCGTTCGCGCTGTACGCGCACGCGGCGACCGAGCTGCCGGCGTCGCTGCTCGCGATCCTGAACGCCACCTCGCCGATGTTCGGCCTCATGTGGGGCGCGCTGTTCGCGACCGAGCGCGTGAGCCCCGGCAAGCTCGCCGGTCTCGCGCTCGGCGCGGCGGGCGTCGCGCTCGTCGCGCAACCCGGCGCGCTGCGCGCGGACGCGGCGTTCTACGGCGCCGTCGCCGCGGCCCTCGGCGCCTGCGCGGGCTACGGCCTCACGGGCGTGCTCGTGCGGCGCTGGGGACAAGGCGTGCCCGCGCGCGGCCTGGCGGCCGGCCAGCAGCTCGCCGCGGCGGCGCTGCTCGTGCCGCTCGCCGCGTTCAGCGCGCCCGCTGCCGTGCCCTCGGCGCTCGTGGTCGGTAACCTGCTCGCGATGGCGCTGCTCGCGAGCGCGGTCGCGTTTCTGCTCTACTTCCGCCTGATCGCGGACGTCGGCGCGACGCGCGCGCTCACCGTCACCTTCCTCATCCCGGTGTTCGGCGTGCTGTGGGGATGGCTGTTTCTCGGCGAGGCGCTGCCCGCGGGGATGCTCGGCGGCGGCGTTTTGATCGTCGCCGGGACAGCCCTCGTCACGCGCGGCTAGAATCCCGTTCATGCCGTCCTATCCCCTCCTGTTCAAGCCGCTCGACCTCGGCCACGTCGCGCTGCCCAATCGGATCATGATGGGCTCGATGCACACCGGGCTCGAGGAGCGGCCCGATGGGATGGAGCGCCTGGCGGCGTTCTACGCCGAACGCGCGCGCGGCGGCGCGGCCCTCATCGTCACCGGCGGCTTTTCTCCCGACGAAGCGGGCAATCTCGGCCCGCACCCGGCGATGATGGCAAGCGGCACGGACCGCGACCGGCATCGCGTCATCCCGCGCGCGGTGCACGACGCCGGCGGGCGCATCTGCCTCCAGGTGCTGCACGCCGGGCGCTACGGCAAGCACGGCCGGACGGTCGCGCCCTCGGCGATCAAGTCGCCGATCAACCCGGTGACGCCGCGCGCGCTGGAAGCGCCCGAGATCGAGCGCACGCTCGACGCGTTCGCGGCGAGCGCCGTGCTGGCGCGCGAGGCGGGCTACGACGGCGTCGAGGTGATGGGCTCGGAGGGCTACCTGATCACGCAGTTCCTCGCGCCGCGCACCAACCAGCGCAGCGACGACTGGGGCGGCAGCCTCGAGAACCGCATGCGCTTCGCGGTCGAAGCGGTGCGCCGCACGCGCCGCGCGGTCGGCGACGACTTCATCGTCGTCTACCGCATCTCGGCGCTCGAGCTCGTCGAGGGCGGCCTCTCCGGCGAGGAGATCATCCGCGTCGCGCGCGCGATCGAGGCCGCGGGCGCATCGCTCATCAACACCGGCATCGGCTGGCACGAGGCGCGCATCCCGACGATCGCGCAGGCGGTGCCGCGCGGCGGTTTCGCCTGGGCGACACGCCGCCTGAGGGATGCCCTGCGGATCCCGGTGATCGCCTCGAACCGCATCAACGCGCCCGAAATCGCCGAGGCGATTCTCGCGCGCGGCGACGCCGACATGGTGTCGCTCGCGCGCGCGCTGCTCGCCGACGCCGAGTTCGCAAACAAGGCCAGAGCGGGCGATCGCGCCGGCATCAACGTGTGCATCGCCTGCAACCAGGCGTGCCTGGATCACATCTTCGAGGGACGGTTCGCGTCCTGCCTGGTCAACCCGCGCGCCGGACGCGAGACGAAGCTGGTATTCGAAAGGACGAGCGTCAGGAAGAAGATCGCGGTGGTCGGCGGCGGGCCGGCGGGCCTGTCTTGCGCGGCGATCGCCGCCGAGCGCGGCCACGCGGTGACGCTGTACGAAAAGGAAGCCGAGCTCGGCGGCCAGTTCAACCTCGCGAAGAGAATTCCCGGCAAGCAGGAGTTCGCCGAGTCGGTCGCCTACTTCGCAGAGCGCCTGCGCCGGGCCGGCGCAAGAGTAATGTTGAATACAGAACCTTCCGAAGAAAATCTGAAGGAATACGACGAGATCGTGCTCGCCACGGGAGTCGATCCGCGCCGCCCCGACATCCCCGGCCTCGAGCACGGGAGCGTGGTCGGCTACGCGGATGTGCTCGCCGGACGCGCCGAGGTGGGCGAGAGGGTCGCGATCATCGGCATGGGCGGCATCGGCTTCGACGTCGCGCTCTTTCTCCTCGAGCGCGCGAGCCGCGCGCAGCTCGAGCCGAAGGCGTTCGCGGAGCACTGGGGCATCGCCGAGGACCCTCAGACCGCGGGCGGTCTGGAGCCGGCAGGGCCGCCGCGCGAGAAACCCGCGCACCGCATCACGATGCTCAAGCGCTCGCACACGCCGTTCGGCGACACGCTCGGCAAGACGACCGGCTGGGTGCACCGCGCCGAGCTCGCGCGCGCCGGCGTAAAGATGCTCAAGGGCGTCGAGTACCGCCGCATCGACGACGCCGGCCTGCATATCGTGCTCGACGGAAAGGAGGAGCTCGTGCCCGCCGATACGGTCATCCTGTGCGCAGGGCAGGTCTCGCGCCGGCCGCTTGCGGCGCGCCACGTCATCGGCGGCGCGCGCGAGGCGGGCGAGCTCGATGCCAAGCGGGCGATGCTCGAGGGCGCGGAGCTCGCCGCACAGCTATGAGCGCGAATCCTGCCCCGGTCGCGGTCGTCGTCGGCGTCGGCGAGGGCCTGGGCTACGCCCTAGGCCAGCGCTTCGCCGCCGCCGGCTATCAGGTGGCGCTCGCCGCGCGCAACGCCGAGCGGCTCGAGCGCCTCGCCGAGGCGATCATGGAGTCGGGCGGCCAGGCGTTCGCGCTGCCGACCGACGCGTGCGAGGAGCGCGCGGTCATGCAGCTGTTCGAGACGCTCGAGAACGAGCACGGCCCGGTCGAGGTGGCGGTGTTCAACGCCGGCGGCATCTTCCGCTCGCCGATCGCCGAGCTGCCCTCCGACATGTTCGAGACGATGTGGCGCATCAACTGCTACGCGGGGTTCCTCGTCGGGCGCGAGGCGGCCCGGCGCATGGCGCCGCGCGCCAGGGGCACGATCCTCTTTACCGGCGCCACCGCGTCGCTGCGCGGCGGCGCGCAGTTTGCCGCCTTCGCCGCGGCGAAGAGCGGCTTGCGTGCCGTGGCGCAGTCGATGGCGCGCGAACTGGGGCCCCAGGGCATCCACGTCGCGCACGTCGTCATCGACGGCATGATCGACACGCCGGCGGCGCGCGGCCGCTTTCCGCAGCGCGCCGCGACGCTCGGCGAGGACGGCATGCTCGCGCCCGAGGCGATCGCCGAGACGTTCTTCCGCATCCATGAGCAGCCGCGCTCGGCCTGGACGTTCGAGACCGACCTGCGCCCCTGGGCGGAGAAGTTCTAGCTATCGGAGGAAGCGCCATTGGGCACCGTCGTGATCTTGGCTGGACAAGTCGGCGCGGCGAAGCTCGCCGAGGGGCTGTACAGGCTGCGCGGCGCCGACCTGGCGGTGATCTGCAACACCGGCGACGACTTCGAGCATCTCGGGCTCGCGTTCTCGCCCGACATCGACACGGTGCTGTACGCGCTCGCCGGCCTCGCCAATCCCCAGGCCGGCTGGCAGCCCACCGGCGAGACCCAATCGCTGTACGGCATGCTGACCGCGCTCGGCGGGCCGGACCGCCCGGTGCTCGGCGACAAGTCGCTCGCCGCGGCGCTGCTGCGCGCCGACGGGCGGCGCGACGACCGCAGCCTCAGCGACCTCACGCTGCAGTTCGCGCACAACCTCGGCATCTCCGCGCGCGTGCTGCCGATGAGCGACGACCCGGTGCGCACCTGGGTCGAGACGCCCGACGGCGCGGTCACCTTCCCGGAGTACTACGGCCCGCTCGCCTGCGAGCCCGCGGTGAAGGGGTTTCGTTACGCGGGCGCCGAGGACGCGCGCGTCCCCGACGCGGTGCTCGACGCCCTGCACGCGAACGACCTGGAGGCCGTCGTCATCGGGCCGGCGAATCCCTTCCACTCGATCCGCCCGATCCTCGAGATCGGCGGCATGAAGCAGCTCCTGAGGAAGCGCGGCGCGCCGGTGGTCGCGGTGACGCCGATCGTCGGCACCAAGGCGCTCGCGGGCACCGCGGGCAAGATGATGCGCGAGCTCGGGCGCGAGGTCTCGGCGCGCTCGGTGGCCATGGAGTACTACAAGCTGATCGACGGCTTCGTCATCGACGCGGTGGACGAAGCGCAGGCCGACGGCATCCTGGCGAGCGGCATGGAAGTGCTGATCGCGCAGACGGTGATGCGCACGCCCGAAGACCGCGTGGCGCTCGCGCAGACGGTGCTCGATTTCGCGCAGGCCATCCGCGCGCGCAAGGAGCGCGACGGCGAAAGCGCCTAAAGGGCAGCTAACGCCGTGGCGACGATCGCGTCGCGGTCGACGCCGAAGAGCTTCCTGAGCGCGGCGCGCGTGTCGCTCCGCCCGAAGCCGTCGGTACCGAGCGCCACGTAGCGCCGGCCCTCGGGCGCCCAGGCGCGCGGCAGATCGGCGATCGCGCTCACGTAGTCGCTCGCCGCGACGATCGGGCCTTCGGTACCTTCCAGGCACCGTGTCATCCAGGGTTTCTCGACCCTCGAGCGAATTTCGCCCACCGCCGGCGAAGGCCTCGAGGCAAGCCCGTCCCAGCGCAGCTCGCTCCAGCTCGTGACGCTCCAGACGTTCGCCGCCACGCCGTGCTCGCGCTCGAGCCGCTGCGCAGCCGCGAGCGCCTCGCGCAGGATCGGTCCCGAGGCGAGCAGCTGCAGGCGCGCGTTCGCGCGCCGCTCGAAGAGGTACAGGCCCTTCAGGATGCCCTCTTTCGCGCCCTCGGGCAGCGGCGGGTGGGCGTAGTTCTCGTTCGCCACGGTGAGGTAGTAGAACACGTCCTCCTGCGCATCCAGCATGCGGCGCGCGCCGTCCTCGACGATCGTCGCCAGCTCGTAGCCGAAGCACGGATCCCAGGCGCGGCAGTTGGGAATCGCCGCCGCCGCGAGGTGGCTCGAGCCGTCCTGGTGCTGCAAGCCCTCGCCCGAGAGCGTCGTGCGGCCCGCCGTGCCGCCCACGAGAAAGCCGCGCGAGCGCGAGTCGGCCGCCGCCCACACCAGGTCCCCGACCCGCTGGAAGCCGAACATCGAGTAGTAGATGTAGAACGGCAGCATCGGCGAGCCGTGCGCCGAGTAGGCGGTCGCGGCGGCGATCCACGAGGCGAGCGCTCCCGCTTCGGTGATGCCCTCCTCCAGGATCTGGCCGTCCTTCGCCTCCCTGTAGTAGAGCAGCTCGTCGTGGTCCTCGGGCTCGTAGAGCTGGCCGAGCGCCGAGTAGATGCCGACCTGGCGGAAAAGCGTCTGCATGCCGAAGGTGCGAGCCTCGTCGGCCACGATCGGCACCACGCGCGGCCCGAGCTTCGGGTCCTTGAGGAGCTGCGCGAGCAGCTGCACGAACACCATGGTGGTCGACTGCTCGCGCGCGGTGCCCTCGAGGAGCTTGCCCGGTGCCGGCACGGCGATCCTCGGCGCGGCGGCCGAGCGCGCCGGCAGATAGCCGCCGAGCCTCTGCCGGCAGGCGTGCAGGTACTTGATCTCGGGGCTGTCCGCGCCCGGGTGGTACAAGGCAAGCGACGTGACGTGCTCGTCCGAGAGCGGCAGCGCGAAGCGGTCGCGGAACGCCTGGAGCGCCTCGTCGTCCAGCTTCTTTTGCTGGTGCGTGCCCATCTTGCCCTGGCCCCACGAGCCCATGCCGTAGCCTTTCTTCGTCTGGGCGAGGATCACCGTCGGCCGGCCGCGGTGCTGCGCAGCGGCGTGGTAGGCGGCGTAGATCTTGACCGGGTCGTGGCCACCGCGGTGCAGGCGGTCGATGTCGTCGTCGGACATGTCGGCCGCGAGCGCCTGCAGCTCCGGGTACTTGTTGAAGAAGTGCTCGCGGTTGAAGCGCCCGTCGGTCGCGGCGTAGGTCTGGAACTCGCCGTCCACCGTCTCGTGCAGGCGCTTGAGCAGCACGCCGCTCTCGTCGCGCGCGAAGAGCGGATCCCAGTCCGAACCCCACAGGAGCTTCACTACGTTCCAGCCGGCGCCCGCGAACAGCCCCTCCAGCTCCTGCACGATCGAGCCGTTGCCGCGCACCGGGCCGTCCAGGCGCTGCAGGTTGCAGTTGACGACGAAGATGAGATTGTCCAGCCCTTCGCGCGCGGCGACCGACAGCCCGGCGAGCGACTCGGGCTCGTCCATCTCGCCGTCGCCGACGAAGGCCCACACCTTGCGCTTCGCCGTGTCGAGCAGCTTGCGGTCGGCGAGGTAGCGCATGAAGCGCGCCTGGTAGATCGCCGCAATCGGCCCGAGGCCCATCGAGCCGGTCGGAAATTGCCAGAAGCCGGGCATCAGGTAGGGGTGGCAGTACGAGGAAAGCCCCTTGCCCTGCGTCTCGCGCCGGTAGTGCATGAGGTTCTCTTCCGAAAGCCGTCCTTCCAGGAAAGCTCGTGCATACACGCCCGGCGCGGAGTGCGGCTGGAAGTAGACGAGGTCGCCGTCCTGCCCGGCGCGGAAGAAATGGTTGAAGCCGACCTCGAACAGGTCTGCGGCCGAAGCATAGCTCGCGATGTGGCCGCCGAGCTCGGGGTAGTCGCGGTTGGCGCGCACCACCATGGCGAGCGCGTTCCAGCGCACGACCGCCGACAGGCGCTGCTCGAGCTCGAGGTTGCCGGGGAACTGCGGCTGCTCGGCGAGCGCCACGCTGTTGCGGTAGGGCGTATTCAGCACCGGCGGCATCGGCACGCGGCGCGCGCGCGCGTGCTCGAGCAGCTTTCTCAGCAGGAACATCGCGCGCTCGCGCCCCTCGTTCTCCACCAGCGCGTCGAAGGCCTCGAGCCACTCGCGCGTCTCGCGCGGATCGGCGTCGGGCGGGTTCACGCGCCAGAAGGCGGAGGAGTCGAAATCGGACAGGTCGGCCATGGCAGCGCCCGCGGAATGACAGGGGACGGGCCATCGTAGCGCGGGCGCAGGGTGTGGTATAGTGCGGCCCGCAGGCTGTTCAAGCAGTGAATTTGAAGACCCCTCGCGCCGCGTTCGCGGCGCCCGCAGTGTCAGTCAGTTCCCCTTCTTGACGTCGTGCCCGGAATGCCTCGGCCCGGATTTGCCCTGGCACACTCAATGAAGGAAGTAACATGGCCACCGGTACGGTGAAATGGTTCAGCGATCAGAAAGGCTTCGGCTTCATCACTCCCGATGGGGGCGGTGAAGACGTATTCGCGCATCACAGCGCGATCCAGATGAGCGGCTTCAAGACGCTCAAGGAAGGCCAGAAGGTCGAGTTCGAATCGCAGAAAGGCCCGAAGGGCATGCAAGCGGCGAACGTTCGCCCGCTCTAAGCGCGGCGCGACTAGCGAAGAAAGGCCCGGGAAACCGGGCCTTTTTTTTCGCCCCTAGAAGCGCGTCTTCAGCCCCGCTTCGAAGCCGCCGGGCAGCAGCTCGAGAAAGAACGGGCTGTCGCGGTGCTGGGCGTAGTAGCCCGAGGCCGTGCCGATCGCCCAGCCGGCGAGCACGTCGGTCTGCCAGTGCCCGTGCACCTTCATGCGGGCGACCGCGTCGTACACCGGCAGCACCTCGAGCGCGTACACCGCGGGCTGCTCCGGCCCGTACTCGAGCACGAAGGGCGTGATCGCCGAGCTGATGAGAGTCACCTCCCCGCTCGGGAAGCTGTAATGCCCCTTGCCCTGAAACCACTGGTCCGGACTGTCCGTCTGGCTCGGCCTGGAGCGGGTGAACGCGTATTTCAACGCCTGCGAGGACACTGCACCAAGCGCCGAAGCATCGAGCGATCGCCAGAACGTGTTCCCAATCCGGCTCTCGCCGCCCTCCCACAGCGAGCCGCCGAGCACGGCCGCGATCGTCAGGTCCTCCAGCGCGAGCTGGTTGCTGCGCCTCCAGATGCCGCTATCGTCGTACGGGAGCTTGTGATCGATGCCGAGCGGCCCGCCGCCGGCGAGCGCGACCGAAACATCGAGGAGGAGCGCGCAGCCGAGCGCAGCGCGCAGCAGGAATTTCATTCGCCCGCAGTGTAGCGAATGCGACGCGCGCCGTACTGTCGCGTGGCGTCAGTCTACTTCGGGCACGAGGCGCTGTCCGACGGCACTTTGCCGACCAGCAGCAGGAAGCTCGCGAACGGATCCATGTTCGCCATCGCCTCCATCTTCGGGCCTTCGAACTTCAGGCGCCCGAACAGCATCGCCCGCATCGGGCCGTATTCGCCCTTGCCCATCTCCACCCAGCGCGTCGTTTCGGCGTGCATCAGGTAGTCGGCTCCGCCGTCGAGCTTCGCGTGCTCGATTGCGCCGCCGTACTCGCAGGTCGCCTTCTCCTGCTTGGTGGCGATGCGCAGCTCGACCGGCGCGCTGCCCTTGCAGTCGGTGCGGTACACGTGGATCACCTTGTAGCCGCGGTTTCCGTCGTTCGCCGTCCAGCCCGAAGCCTTCAGGCCGTTGGTCAGCGTCGCCTCCCGGTTCCACGCCGCGCAGGCGTCTTTCGCCCACTCGGCCGACATCATCAGCGGCGCGGCCTGCGCCGCCGCGGCCGCCGCGGCCGCCGCGAGCGCAAACGCCCCGGCGAATATCGCATTTCGTGACTGTTTCACCGCACCCTCACTGCGTTCTTGCACCGACCTGCCAATCTATCGGGTGCGCCCGGGCAAAGCCAATCACGGAATTTTCTTGAACCATCACGGAGACGTCTGTCGAGGCGGCGCTCTCAGCCAGGCGTACAGCAGGCTCATGACGATCGCGTAGCTCATCAGCATCGCGAGCATCAGCGCCGCCGGCAGAGCACCGAGACCGAGCGCGCGCGCAAAAATCCCCCGGCCGGCGAGCGGAAAAAAGGCCAAACCCATCGCCAGCCACGCCGCGAGGCCGAACAGGGCGCCCTTGGCGAGCGCGCCCGCCCCGGGCAGGCGCGTGTAGAGCCTGCCGAATACGAAACCCAGGATCAACGCGCCGTTGACGTACGAGATGAGCCACGACAGGGCCGGCTCAAGAGGCCGGCCGATCATGGCCGAGAGAAGCCGCTGCATGTCCGCGTAGGGCTCGAACGCGGGCAGAACGCCGGTGCGATGCTTGAGCCACATCAGGACGACGTGAACCGTCGTCGCACCGAACCCCGCCAGCAGCGAGGCGCCGAAGTTGCGCAGATTCATGCGGACCCGTCGACTGGTGCCGGCTGCAGGAATCGAACCCGCGACCTTCGGTTTACAAAACCGCTGCTCTACCGACTGAGCTAAGCCGGCCCGGCTCGAAGTCTACTTCACGCGCCGCAGTGTCGGCTTGCCCGCGGTCGGCTTGGGCGGCTTGGGCGTGCCTTCGTCGGCCGGCACGGGAAGCGCGGGGGTCGCGTCGCCCGCGATCGGCTCGAGCTCGCCGTGCGCCTGCACCGGCGACGCGCCGACCTCGACTTCGAAGGTCATGCCGTGCCCCGTCTCGCGCGCATAGAGCGCATACACGTTCGCCACGGGCACCGACAGGTGGCGCGCTACGCCCCCGAAGCGCGCCGAGAACTCGATCACTTCGTTGCCCATTTGCAGCTTGTGCACCGCGCTCGGGCCGATGTTCAACGTGATCTCGCCGTTCCTCACGTGTTCGGTCGGCACCTGGGTGCGCGAATCGACCTTGACGGCGAGATGCGGCGTGTAGCCGTTGTCCACGCACCACTCGTACAGGGCGCGCAGGAGGTAGGGCTTATTCGGGATCTCCGCCATCGCGCCTACTTGCGCATCACCTTTTCCGAGGGGGTGAGCGCCTCGATGAAGGCGGGGCGCGAGAAGATTCGCTCGGCGTACTTCATGAGCGGCGCGGCAGTCTTGCCGAGCCGGATGCCGTAGTGGTCGAGGCGCCACAGGAGCGGCGCGATCGCCACGTCGAGCATCGTAAAGTCGTCGCCCAGCATGTGTTTGGTGCGCGTGAACACGGGCGAGAGCTCGATCAGCCGGTCGGCGACGTGCTGGCGTGCCTTGTCGACCTGCTTTTCCTTTCCCGAATCGAGCGCGTCGATGTGGGAAAAGAGCTCCACCTCCATGTTGAACAGCATCAGCCGCGCGCGCGCGCGCATGACCGGGTCGGCCGGCATGAGCTGCGGATGCGGGAAGCGCTCGTCGATGTACTCGTTGATGATGTTGGATTCGTACAGCACCAGGTCGCGCTCGACGAGCACGGGCAGGCGGTTGTACGGATTCATCACCGCGATGTCTTCCGGCTTGTTGTACATGTCGACATCGATCACCTGGAAGTCCATGCCCTTCTCGTACAGCACGAAGCGGCAGCGGTGGCTGAACGGACAGGTAGTGCCGGAATACAGTTGCATCATGATGCTAGACCTCGGTGCAGAGAAAAAAGCCGGACGGTCGCCCCGCCCGGCTCGAAGTCGCGACGTCGCGCGCCGTCACTTCACGTCTTTCCAGTACTCCTTCTTGAGCGCGTAGGTGAGCACGAACAGGATCAGCAGCACGAACAGCACCACGATGCCGATGCGCTCGCGGCTGGTGGCCGCCGGCTCGCCCATGTAGACCAGGAAATTGACCAGGTCGCGCACGGTCGTGTCGTACTCGACCGCGTTCTGCGAGCCCTTGGAGATATCGGTCAACTGGTACTCGACGCGCTCGTGGCCGCCCTCCTCGGGAGTCTTCACGACCTTGAGCCCCTTCTCGCCCTGCAGCGTCCACAGCACGTTCGGCATGCCGACGTGCGGAAACACCAGATTGTTCCAGCCGGTCGTGCTCTTCGGATCCCGGTAGAAGGTGCGCAGGTAGGTGTACAGCCAGTCCGCGCCGCGCGCGCGCGCTTCGACCGACAAATCGGGCGGCGCCACGCCGAACCAGGCCTTGCCTTCCTTGGGCGTCATGGCGATCTTCATCGTCTCGCCCACCTTCTCGCCGGTGAAGATCAGGTTGTCCTTGATCTCCGCCTCGGTCAGGCCCAGGTCGGTCAGCCGGTTGTAGCGCATGAAATTTGCGCTGTGGCAGCCCATGCAGTAATTGACGAAGGTGCGCGCTCCGGCCTGCAGGCTCACCAGGTCCGTCGGGTCGATCGGCGCGTGATCCAGGCGGTAGCCGCCTTCCGAAGCCCAGACGGCGAGCGGCGTGAACAGCAGGGCGATGAGCAGTTTCTTCATGTGCGCGATCCTCACTTCGTCACCCGCTCGGGCACCGGCTTGGTCTTGCCGATCCTGGAATACCACGGCATCAGCAGGAAGAACGCGAAATACAGGATCGTGGCGACGCGCGCGATGATGGTGGCGCGCTCCACGCCGCCCAGCCAGTCCCCGAATTGTCCCCAGACGTTCGTCGGCACCGTGCCGAGGTAGGCAAGCACCGCGAACGACACGACGAAGATGGCGAGCGCGACCTTGTAGATCGGACTCCGGTAGCGGATCGACTTGACCGGGCTGCGGTCGAGCCACGGCAGCGCAAACAGGATCAGCACCGCGAGGCCCATGACCATCACCCCCGGAAACTGCGAGTTGAGCACCGGCGGCACCGCGCGCAGCATCGTATAGAAGGGCGTGAAGTACCACAGCGGCGCAATGTGCGCCGGCGTCTGCAGCGGATTGGCCGGGATGAAGTTGTTCTCTTCGAGGAAGTACCCGCCCATATTCGGAATGAAGAACATCACAACGGCGAAGATCGCGAGGAACACCACCGCGCCGACGATGTCCTTCACCGTGTAGTACGGGTGGAACGGAATGCCGTCGAGCGGCTTGCCGTTCGCATCCTTCTTCTTCTTGATTTCGATGCCGTCCGGGTTGTTCGAGCCCACGTCGTGCAGCGCGAGCAGGTGGAACACCACCAGGCCGAGCAGCACCAGCGGCACCGCGATCACGTGGAAGGCGAAGAAGCGGTTGAGCGTGGCGTCGGAGACCACGTAGTCGCCGCGGATCCAGAGCGCCAGGTCCGGCCCCACGAAGGGGATCGTGCCGAACAGGTTGACGATCACCTGCGCGCCCCAATAGGACATCTGGCCCCACGGCAGCAGGTAGCCCATGAAAGCCTCCGCCATCAGGCAGAGGTAGATGAGCACGCCGAAGATCCACACCAGCTCGCGCGGCTCGCGGTGCGAGCCGTACAGCAGCGCGCGGAACATGTGCAGATAGACGACGATGAAGAACGCCGAGGCGCCGGTCGAATGCATGTAGCGGATGATCCAGCCGCCCGGCACATCGCGCATGATGTACTCGACCGAGCCGAAGGCGAGCGCCGAGTCGGGCTTGTAGTTCATGGTCAGGAAGATGCCGGTCACGATCTGCATCACCAGCACCAGCAGCGCGAGCGAGCCGAAGAAGTACCAGAAGTTGAAGTTCTTCGGCGCGTAGTATTCGGTCAGGTGCTTGCGGTACTCCTGGCCGAGCGTCGGCATGCGGGAGTCGACCCACTGCCTGAGCGACATCAGACGGCTAGCCATCGGTTATGCCCCTTTCTTGTCTTCGCCGATGAGGATGGTGTTGTCCGACAGGAACGCGTACGGCGGCACGATCAGGTTGGTCGGCGCCGGCACGCCCTTGTAGACGCGCCCCGCAAAGTCGAACTTCGAGCCGTGGCACGGACAATAGAACCCGCCGTTCCATTCGCTGCCCATGTCCGGCGCCTTGGCCTGCTTCATCTCGGGCGAGCAGCCGAGATGCGTGCACACGCCTACCAGCACCATGACCTCCGGCTTGCGCGAGCGGTACTCGTTCTTCGCGTATTCGGGCTGATGGTCGACCTCGGAGTTCGGATCGGAGACCAGCGAATCGTCCTTCTTGATGTCCTCGAGCATCGCCGGCGTGCGCTTCATCACCCACACCGGCTTGCCGCGCCAGTCGAAGATGCCGAGCTCGCCCGGCGCGAGCTTCGAGATGTCGATCTCGACCGGTGCTCCGGCGGCCTTCGCGCGCTCGGAGGGCAGCATGCTGGCGACGAACGGAACGGCGGCGCCCGCGGCCGCCGCGCCGCCGACGGCTGAGGTGGCGACGATCAGGGTACGGCGCGTCTTGTCGGGTTGCTGGTTATCGCTCATTGACTCGAACCTGGAAGGGAAAGGG
>JBLMWT010000055.1:0-12714 GCA_050257375.1 Sphingomonadaceae bacterium | reverse complement strand
TGGGCGTCGACTCGATCTCGGTCGGCGGCGGCGGCGACCTCGGCGGCCGCTTCGTCACGGTCGGCAAGCGCATCAGCGATCGCGCGATGGTCCTGTTCGAGCAGGGCCTGGGCGGCACCGCAAGCGTGCTGCGGCTGGACTACGAGCTGTCGCGCCTGTGGTCGCTCAGCGCGTCGACCGGACAGCAGAGCGACGTCGGGCTGCGCTTCAGGTACAGTTTCGACTGAGATGAAAACCCTGCGGAGCGGTTCGCTGGTCGTCTTGCTGCTGTCGCTGGTCGCGCGGGGCGCCCACGCCGACGAAACGACCACGCGCAGCGTTCAGGCGCGCGCCTATCCCGCCGCGCAGGCGGGGGCCGCAGGCCCGGCGCGGCTCGATTTCCTTTTCGGCGATACCCGCGGCTGGCTCGATTCCGACGGGACCTGGAGAGTGTCGGCGGACGTCACGCACCGCGGCCTGCTGTGCGCGACCTACGAGCTCGGCGTGCGCTTCGGCTCGGGCGAGCCGGGCTGCACGAACGTGCAGTGGCTCGGCGCAACCCGCTACGTCACCGCCGAGCGCCAGTGCAACAACGCGACCGTGCGCCAGTCCGGCGGTGAGAATCAGCCGGAGCTGGCGCGCGATTTCGGGCGCATCACCTGCGCGGAGCGGGTGATCCGCTGCACAGGGAACTGCAAGTAGGACGGGCCGCAGGGCCCGTCCGCAGGCTTACTCCACGAGCGGAATCTGGCTCGCGAGCTCGTACTTGACGATGGCGCGGATCTTCGACTCGATCTGCAGGTAGCGCGCAGCCTTCCTCGGCGGCAAGGCCTTGAGCAGCTTGGCGGCCTCGCGCTTGCGCATGGCGGCCTCGGCCTGCTCGATCGCGATGGTTTCCTTGATCAACTTGCTCGCGAGCGCGTCGGTCAGCTTTTTTTCGTTCCAGGCGTTGGCGTATTCGACGATCACGTTGGCGGTGCGCTTGTTCAGCGCCTCGAGCTCCTTCTGGTAGCTGTCGTACAGCGGCCAGAAGACCTTCGCTTCGGCGTCGGTCAGATCCATGTTCGCGGCGACCAGCGCCTTCTTGTCGGCCTTGATCTTGTCGCGCAGGATCTGCATGTTGGTGTCGGAAGAGCTCTGCGACTGCGCGATCGCCGGCGCGGCGAGCGCGAACGCGGCGAAGAGCGACAGAAGCGCCATCAGTTTCTTCATCTGGATACTCCGTTGAGGTTCGGGTAAAGGAGGGGATGCTGCAGTCGGATGTGCGCCGGAAGCTCAGGCGCGGGCGGATTA
Source organism: Sphingomonadaceae bacterium (assembly GCA_050257375.1). Classification (GTDB taxonomy): domain Bacteria; phylum Pseudomonadota; class Gammaproteobacteria; order Burkholderiales; family SG8-39; genus DAHVFK01. The sequence continues at coordinate 11,442 of JBLMWT010000055.1, read as the reverse complement.
TACCCGCGCAGTGGTTTGACTTACAGTTCGCGTCAGGATGACGAGTCTGCGCCGCCGTCTGCTCGCGGGCCTGGGACTGCTCCTTGCGCTCGTACTCGGCCTTGCGGCGGCGCTGCTCGTCGTCGAGCGCTCGCTACGGCTCGACGAATTGCGCGGGCGGGTCGCCGCAGTGCTGGGGCGCGCGCTGCACGCCGAGGCGCACCTCGACGGGCCGCTGCGTCTGCTGACGGGCATCCGCCCCGGCATCGAGGTCGAAGGCCTGCGGCTCTCGGGGGCGGCAGGCCCGGTGCGCTGGAGCGGGCGCGCGCGCGAAGGGCGTCTGCGGCTCGACCTCCGGGCGCTGCTCGCACGGCGGATCGAGATCTCGGCCGTCGATCTCGACGGCGTGCAGCTCTGCGTGACGCCGTCCGGGGCAAGCGGCGAAGCGCGCGGTGCGCGCGCCGGCGGCGACTGGCGCTTCGCAGGCATCGAGCGGCTGCGCGCGCGGAGCGTCAGCGTCGTGGCGAACGCTTCCTGCGCGGGCGAGCCGCTGGCGAGCATCGATTCGCTCGAGGCGAGCCTGCTCGCGGCGCGTCCGCTGCGCCTGACGGCCTCCGGTAGCGTAAAGGCGGCGCCGTGGCGCGTCGAGCTGCGCGGCCCGCCGTGGGCCGCGCTCGCCGAGTCCGGCGCGGCGCCGTTCGAGCTCGCCGCGGAGCTGGCGGACGCGCGGCTGCGGGGCACGTTGCAGCCCGCTTCGTCGCAGGCGCCCCTGCGCGCACAGTTCACGCTCGACGCGGACGACCTTCTTCCGCTGATGCGCCTCGTCGATGCGCCGTTCAAGGGCTTTGGCCCGCTGCATGCACGCGCGCAGCTCGCAGCGGACGCCGCGCACATCGACCTGCGCCTGGACGAGGCGCACTTCGAGCCCGCGTCGTTTACGGGGCGATTGACGCTCGAGCACAGCGGCGCGCGCCCGCGCGCGGGGATAGAGCTGCACGCGGACGCGCTGAGCGCCGCCACGCTGCAGCGCTGGCTCGGCGCGTCGCTCGACCGGCCGCGCCTGCGGCCGGGCAGGCTGGTGCGCAAGGTCATGGAAGCGGTGCGCGCGAGCGACGGACGGTTGTCGCTGCAGGTCGTGCGCCTCGACGCGGGACCGGTCGCTCTGGGGGAGGTCGGCGCCCGAGGCGACTGGGCAAACGGCGTGCTGCGCGCGAAGCTCGCGGCGCGCTACGGAAAATCCCCGGTGGACGGATCGCTCGAGGCCGACATGCGCGCCGAAGAACCGGCGATCGTGCTCGAGGCACGGGCCAAGGCACTCGGGCTTCCCAAGGAGGCGGGCGTCGCGGGATCGATCGGAGAGGCGAGCGCGAAGCTCGCCACGCGCGCGGCGCCGGCGGCGCTCGCGCAGGCGGCGCGCGGCACTCTGGAGCTGCGCGACGCGCGGCTGCGCCTTCCATTCGCGGGAGGCCGTTTTCCGCCGTTCGCGCTCGCCACCGCGCGCGCCGAGTGGCGCGGGGACGGAACGCTGCGGGTGAGCGGCGCGGGCAGCATGGGCCGTACGCGCGGCCGCTTCGAGGCTTCGCGGCCATCGGGCGGAGCGCCGATCCAGGCGCGCGCCGATTTCGAGCTGCTCGATCTCGCCGAGTTGGCGCAAGGGGCGCCGAAGGCAGACGCTGCGCTTTGGACGCGCGAACTGCTACCGCGCGGTGCGCGGTTGCCGGACGCCGACCTCGCGATCGAGGCGGCGCGCGTCGTGCTGCCGCAGAACGCGAGCCTGCGGGCGAGAGGCACGGCGAGCCTGCACGACGGGCGCGTCGCCGCGGCGCTCGAAGCGCGGGATCTCTCGCTGCCGCAGTCCGGCGCGACCGTCGGCCGCGCGACGCTCGAAGCCACGGCGCGCGGCGCGACGCTCGCCGAGATGGCGGCGGACGGCAGGCTCGCGCTGGAGGCGCACGCCGGGCGCGTCGTGACGCGCTTCGGGGCTACGCCGCTGGAAGCGTCGATCGCCCAGGCGCATCTCGAGGCCACGCCGGGCGCGCGCACGACCTTGAGCGCGGCGGGCACTTTCGTCGATTCGCCTTTCGACCTGCGGGCAAGCGCGGCCCCGCTCGCTACGCTGCTGCCCGCCGCCGGCGGCGAGTTCGACGTCTCGGGCCGCCTCGGCGAGGTCGCAGTGAGCGCGGCGTGGCAACGCGACGCACCGTTGCGCGTGAAGCTCGACGCGCCGCGGCTGGACGCCTTCGACGCGTTGCTCGCGCGCAGTCTTCCTTCGGTTGGGCCGGTCTCGCTCGCGGCGACGCTGCACGGGCTGGGCGAAGCACAGCGCTCGGCCGAGATCGCGTTCGCGCTCGGCGAGAGCCGCCTGAACGGGCGTGTCGCGGAAGCAAGCGTGAACGGCCGCGGCCGCGTCGACATCGCGCTCGAGTCGCCGTTGCTGCGGCTGCAGGATTTCGGCCTGCAGCAGAGCGAGAAGGAGCCCGGGCGAGCAACCGGCGGCGTAACCGGGGGCATGGAAGCGAAGGTGGCACAACAGCTCAAGCGCGCCGAAGCGCAGGTAGTCGCGCTGCGCCGCGCGTTGCGCGAGCTCGACGGCCGCCTCGCGCTCAACGCCGAGCGCGTCACGGCGGGCGCCGCGAACCTCGGGAGCGGCCAGCTGGACGCGACGCTCGAGCAGGGGCGGCTGCGCGTGGCGCCGCTCAAGCTCGATTCGCCGAAAGGCAAGCTCTCGCTCGCGCTGGACGCGGACCTGTCGACCGAGACCGCGCGCTACCTGCTGGACGGCGAGCTGGACAGTTTCAGATATGGTGCGCTCCTCAAGGGCACGGCGGCGTCAAGCAAGGCCGAAGGTAGCCTGAACATGAAGTTCGACCTCGCTGCGCACGGGCCGCTGGACGCACTCGCCCCCACCGTCGCGGGCACGGCGGACATCGCGGTATTCCCCACCGACTACAGCTCCCGCGCGCTCGAGCTCTGGGGCGGAGGGCTGATGCGCACACTCGGCGCGGTGCTCGACAAGGAGCAGGGCGCGCACATCAACTGCGCCGTGGCTGCCTTCGCCGTCTCTGGCGGCGTCGCCAGGAGCGAGGCGCTGATGCTGGACAGCACGTCGATGCGCGCGGCGGGTGAGCTCGAGGTGGATCTGCGCGATTACCGCTTGAAGGGGTTCATGGCGCCGAAGCCGAAAACGCCGCGTCTGGTGAGTCCGCTGGTGCCGGTCGGCATCGGTGGCACGTTGGAAAAGCCCGAGGTCGGAGTCGACGTAGCGGGCATCCCGCGCGCCGCGGTGCGCACCTTTTACTTCGTGCCGGTGTATCTGTACGATGCATTTTTCAGCGGCTCGATGCCCGCAGACGGTAGCGAGGACTGCGTGAAGGCATATCGAAGGATTTCGAGCAAGTGAGCCAGGAGGAACGCATGACCGGACGCAGATTCGTGACCCTGTTCTTCAACGACGGCACGAACCTCAAACTGTCGTTCCCCAAGCAAGGCGGAAAGGATGCGGCGACCCTCGCGGCGAACGTCAAGAAGGCGATCGACGCCGACCGCCTAGTGTTCGAGGTGGAGGGCAGCCTGTACATCGTCCAGGTGCGCAATCTGAAGTACGTCCAGGTTTCGCCCGCGCCGGAGGCGCTGCCTGCGGGCATCATCGTCGGCGCGCAGGTCGTGAGCTAGGCGCCTTCATGCGGGAGCGGCGGCTGCTACGTCGCTGCGCGAGGTGGATCGGCCTCGCCATGCTGTGCTTCTCTCTCGCGGCGCCCGCGGCGCGGCCGCGCATCGGGCTGGTGCTCTCCGGCGGCGGGGCGCGCGGGCTGGCGCACATCGGCGTGCTCAAGGTGCTGCGCGACCTGCGCGTGCCGGTCGACTGCATCGCCGGCACCAGTATGGGCGGCATCGTCGGCGCCGTCTACGCGAGCGGCGCGCCAGTGAGCGAGATGGAGACGAAGGTGAAGGCGATCGACTGGAAGGCCGTGTTCCAGGACCGGCCTGATCGCCGCCTGATGACCGAGCGCCGCAAGCGCGAGGAAACCGGCTACCTGGCGCGTCCCGAGGTGGGTTTCCGCAACGGCGCAGTGCAGTTCCCGCAGGGCGTGCTCTACGGCCAGAACATCGAGCGCGAATTCGCCGATCTCGCCTACCGCGGCGAGGACGTGAGCGACTTCTCCCGGTTGCCCTTTCCCTTCAAGGCGGTGGCGACCGACATCGCGACCGGCACCCCGTACGTGCTCGACAAGGGCCCGCTCGCCCAGGCGATGCGCGCAACGATGTCTGTGCCGGGCGTGATGGCGCCGGTCGAGATCGACGGCCATCTGCTGGTCGACGGCGGCCTGGTCGAGAACCTGCCGGTGGAGCTGGTGCGCAAGATGTGCGCCGACGTGGTGATCGCGGTGAACCTCGGCACCCCCCTGCTCAAGGCTTCGGAGATCACTTCGATCTTCTCGGTCAGCGAGCAGATGATCAACATCCTCACCGAGCAGAACGTGCGCGCCTCGCTCGCGCAATTGCGGCCCGGCGACGTCCTGATCTCGCCCGAGCTCGGCGACATCGGCGCCGGCAGCTTCGATCGCGCAGCCGACGCGATCGCGATCGGCGAGAAGGCGGCACTCGCACACGAGGCCGAGCTGCGCCGCTTCAGCCTGCCGCCCGACGAGTACCGCGCGCAGCTGCGCGAGCGGCGCACGGTGGCGCAGAAGTCCTATCGCATCGACGAGGTGCGCGTCGCGCCGATGGAGCACGTCAACCCGCAGGCGATCGAGAACGAGATCAAGGTCAAGCCCGGCGCGACCGTCACCCGCAGGCAGATCGACCAGGACGTGCAGCGGGTGTACGCGACCGGCGACTTCGAGAGTGTCGGTGTGCGCACATTGCGCGACGGCGACCGCACGATCGCGCTGTTCGAGCCGAAGGAGAAGTCCTGGGGACCGCATTACCTGCGCTTCGGCCTCAGCCTGAGCGCGAACGTCGGACACGATACCGGCTTCACGATCGTCGGGCGTTCCGACCGGCGCTGGCTGAACGCGAACGGCGGGGAATGGATCAACCAGCTGCAGATCGGCGAGATCGCGGGCTTTCTGAGCGAGTTCTACCAGCCGTTCGCGCCCGGCAGCCTGTGGTTCGCGGCACCGCGCGTGACCCTGTACCGCATGCAAAGCAACGTCTACCTTGGCGACGACAGGATCGCCCTGTACCGCAGGCAGTCGTCGCAGCTCGGCTTCGATCTGGGCCGCAGCATCGGCACGCTCGGGGAGGCGCGGATCGGGCTGATCGGCGGGCGCCTGGATTCGAACATGAATGTCGGTCCGCCTGTCCTGCCGAGCGAGAAGGTGCGCCTCGACGCGTGGACCGCGCGCGTGGAGTTCGACAAGCTCGACGACTACAACTTTCCAAACGAAGGCCAGCGCGGCCGGGTGGACCTTTTCGCCCCGCGCAGGTCGCTCGGCAGCGACCTGACTTACAACCGCCTGCAGCTCGACTGGACCGGCGCGACCACGTGGAATAACAACACCTTCACGGCCAACGCGCTCATTGGCCGCAGCCTGGGCGACGCCGAGCTGCCGTTCTTCGACAGCTTTACGCTGGGCGGTTTCCAGAAACTCTCGGGCTACGATCGGGACCGCTTCCGCGCGCTCAACGTCGCTTTCGGCTCGCTCGGCTACCGGCGCGTGATTCGCCCGCCGCTCGGCCTGCAGCTGGGCGGCATTCTCGATCGCATGTACGCCGGCGCCTCGATCGAGGCGGGCCGGATCCGCCAGAGCGTCGATCCGCTTACGCCCGACGGCACCTACTATTCCGGCTCGCTTTACGTCGGCGCCGACACGCTCATCGGCCCGATGTTCCTCGCGTACGGGCAGGGGGAAGGAAACAATCGGGCGGTCTGGCTGGCGATCGGCCGGCCCTGGGTGCCGCGCTGAGCGCGGCTCGCTACGGCTTCAAGTCTTCGTCGATGCGCGCGGTGATGCGCCCCAGCAGGTAGGTGTGGAACGGGTTGGAGCGCAGCCGCAGCCGGTCGGCCGCCGGAACGACCATCACTTTGCGCTCGCCGCGCAGCTCGATGTTGCCCAGCGTGCGCAATGGTCCGTCAGGTCCCTGCGCCTGCAGGCCGTAGACCGGGTCGTCCGGCGCGAAGGGCAGCGCGACGTGCGACAGCGAGTAGACGCCCTGCGGCCACGCATAAGGCAGAGGGCGCGTATCCGGAGCGCGGGCCCCGGGGGCCCAGATCCGCTCGACCACGTCGCTCGATTCCGGGTTCGCATTAGTGATCAGCGTCAGGCGGTAGTCGCAGCGCGCGCCGCAGCGCGTCGCGTCCAGGAGCGGCTTCTCGGAGAATTCGAGGAACGGTCGAAGGCCCTCGAGGCGGTTGACGTCGAACAGCACCAGCTCGCTCGTACCGCCGCGCAGCGCCCCGTAGAGCCGGTTCACCACGGCGTCCGAGTTCACCGTGTCGTCGACCACCGACTGGAAGCTCATGATCGGCGGCAGGCGGGTGGAGAGCGCGGAGTGCTCCAGCGCCTGCAGTCGGGCGCCGAGTACCTTGGTGAGGTAGTAGACCTGTGCGCCGGCATTCTTGGCAAAGGACCCGTACTTGTACGGATCGACCTCGAGGTCGACGTTGGTCCAGCGCGACTTGGGCGCGATGCCGAGGTCGGTGACCAGGCGCTGCAGGTTGGCCAGCATCGCGACCGGCGCGACGCCGACGGCGGGCGAGACGAGGAACATGCGCTTCGGCAGGCGCTCGTCGTGACCGCCCTCGATCGCATCGGCCGCGTACTTGAGCCCCAGCGCGGCGCCGGTGGAGTAGCCGACGAAGTACAGCGGCAGCGACGGGTGGCGCGCACGGATGTCGCCGAAGGCCATCTCGGTTGCCGCCATCCAGTCCTGCCAGCGCACCTGGTCGAGGCCGGCCGGAATCGTGCCGTGCCCGGGCAGGCGCAGGCCGTACACCGTGACGCCTTCGGCCTGCAGCGCGAGCGCCACCGAGCGCAGCGAGTAGGGCGAGTCCGACAGGCCGTGCACGAGCAGCGCGACAGCGCGCGCCGGCTGCGCCTCGAGCACGTAGCTGCGGTTCCAGTCGCGCTTCAGGCGCGCGGCGAGCATGCTGCCCGCCGGGTTGTAGCGGCTGAGCGGCGCGTCCAGCCGGGCGTCGTAGTCGCGCTGCTCGAGCGCCTTCACCTCGGCGAACAGCCGGTCTTCGAGCGCCATGTACTCGGCAAACGTGCGCGGCGCGTTCGGCATGCCGGCGTGGAATTCGTTCGCCAGCTCGGTTGTCTCCCAGGGGCGCAGGTCGCGCAGTCCGCTGGAGTACAGCACGTCGCCGAGCACGAGAACGACGAGCGCGCCGAGCGCGAACACCGCCGCGTACTTCACCAAGCGGAAGACCCCGCGCAGCGCGCGCAGCAGCTTCACGCGGACACCCTACGCTACAGCACCTCGGCGGCGTAATCGGCCAGGCGCGAGCGCTCGCCGCGCGCGAGCGTGACGTGCCCGGCGTGCGCCCAGCCCTTCATGCGGTCGACCACGTACGTGAGGCCCGAGCTGCCCTCGGTGAGGTAGGGCGTGTCGATCTGAGCGATGTTGCCGAGCAGCACCACTTTGGTGCCCGGCCCGGCGCGCGTCACCAGGGTCTTCATCTGCTTGGGCGTCAGGTTCTGCGCCTCGTCGATGATCAGCCACTTCTTGATGAAGGTGCGCCCGCGCATGAAGTTGAGCGATTTCACCTTGATCCTGGAACGCACCAGGTCGCGCGTCGCCGCTCGTCCCCACTCGCCGCCCGGCTCCTCCGAGGCGTTCAGCACGTCCAGGTTGTCCTCGAGCGCGCCCATCCAGGGCTGCATCTTCTCCTCCTCGGTGCCGGGCAGGAAGCCGATGTCCTCGCCGAGCGGCACCGTGACCCGGGTCATGATGATCTCCGAATAGCGCTTGTCGTCGAGCGCCTGGGTGAGGCCCGCGGCGAGCGCGAGCAGCGTCTTGCCGGTGCCCGCCTGCCCGAGCAGCGACACGAAGTCGATCGCCGGGTTCATGAGCAGGTTCAATGCGAAGTTCTGCTCGCGGTTGCGCGCAGTGATGCCCCACACCGCATTCTTGGCGTGCGTGTAGTCGCGCAGCGTTTCGAGCACCGCCGCGCGCCCGGCCTTTTCCTTGACCAGCGCATACAGCGGCCGTTCGCCCGATTCGTCATACACGAACTCGTTCAATTGCAGGCCCGCCACCAGCGGGCCGCGTACGCGGTAGTAGGTGTGCCCTTCTTTTTTCCAGGACTCCATCTCGCGCCCGTGCGCGTCCCAGAAGTCGGGCGGCAGCTTGCGCACGCCGGTGTAGAGGAGATCGGTGTCCTCGAGCACCTTGTCGTTGAAATAGTCCTCGGCGGCGAGCCCGAGCGCGCGCGCCTTGATGCGCATGTTGATGTCCTTGGACACCAGGATCACGCTGCGCTGCGGCTCGCGCTTTTGCAGGTGGCGCACCACCGACAGGATCTGGTTGTCGGTGCGGCCGATGGCGAGCGTCGCCGGTAGCCCGCCGTCGATCGCTTCGGTCTGCAGGAACAGGCGTCCTCCGGTGGGCTTGCCGTCCGTGGTGCGGATCGGCAGGCCCGCGGCGATGTCGGTCACCGTGGCCGAGACGATCTCGTCCAGGAAACGGCTCGCCTGGCGCGCGTTGCGCGCCACGTCCGAGAGCCCCTTCTTGTGATTGTCGAGCTCCTCCAGGGTCCCGATGGGCAGGTAGACGTCGTGCTCCTCGAAGCGGAACAGGCACGTCGGGTCGTGCATCAGAACGTTGGTGTCGAGCACGAACAGCTTGGTGGCGCGCTTCGCTTGCCGGCGCGGGCGTTTCGACATGGAGTGGAGGGATGGGAGGGAAGATTCTGCCGCGGGTTCGCTGCTCGCGTCGTCGCGCGCCTGCGCGGGACGCTCAGAGGGTCTTAACAAAGCTCAATACCTCCTCGACGTGGCCTGGGACCTTGACGCCGCGCCATTCGCGCGCGAGCACGCCGTCCTTGCCGATGACGAACGTGCTGCGCTCGATGCCGCGCACTTTCCTGCCGTACAGGTTCTTCTGCTTGATGACGCCGAACTGGCTGCATGCCTGCTCCTCGGCGTCGGAGAGCAGCTCGAACGGGAATTTCATCTTGGCCTTGAAGCCCTCGTGCGACTTCACCGAGTCGCGCGAGACGCCGAAGACCTCGCAACCGGCGCGCCTGAACTCCGCGTGGCGGTCGCGAAAGTCGGCGCCTTCCGTGGTGCAGCCGGGCGTGTTGTCCTTGGGGTAGAAGTACAGCACCAGCTTGCTGCCCCGGTGTTCGGACAGCTTGAACGCGTGGCCACTGGTCGAGGGGAGGATGAAATCCTTGACCGCTTTGCCAACCATGCCTGGCTTGTTCAGGGCGTCCTGGCGGTTCTTTGCGACGCGTTCATTGAACATGTTTTTCATGACAGCCGCAAGTAGCGGCTCAGAGGCCTGATGAACAACGCTATTTGGCGGGCGTGAACACCTCGTGCGCGCCGCCGATGCCGGCCAGCTCGAAGCGGCCGAGCGCGCGCAGCGGCCGGCGCACGCGCGCGGCGAACTCCTGCGACACGGCGAGCGGCACGCCGGCGCGCTTGGCGAGCGAGGCGAGGCGCGCGGTGCGGTTGACCGCCGGGCCGACCACGTTGAACGCGAGCCGGTCCGGGGCGCCGACGTTGGCGTGCGTCACCGTGCCGAGGTGCAGGCCGAGGCCGAAGTCGATTTCGGGCAGCGCGGCGTGGCGCCGGCGGTGGTTCACCACCGCGAGCTGGGCGAGCGCGTCGATCGCGGCATCGAGCGCGGCCTCGCACACCGCCGCCTCGTCCTGCGGCCGTGCGATCTCGAACACGATCAGGATCGCGTCGCCGATGAACTGCAGGATCTCGCCGCCGCGCGCCGCGCAGGCAGCGGCGCAGTTCTCGAAATACTCGTTCAGCAGCTGCAGCAGCTGCGGCGCGGGCAGCGATTCGCTCAGGGCCGTGAAGCCGCGCAGGTCGGAATACCAGAACGCTGCCTCGATGCGGTCGCCGTCTCCGCGCTTCACCTGGCCGCGCAGGATGCGCTCGCCGATCCGCGGCCCGACGAAGGTGTCGAGCAGCCCGAGGGTCAATCTGCGCCCGTGAATGATCTCGATGAGCGGTGCGAGCAGGTTGGCGAGCGCGTCGAGCCGCTCGAGGTCGGCGTCGGAGTAGCCCGCCGGCGCCGCGGTCGCCGCGCCGAAGAAGTTGACCTCGTCCGTGCCGAATTCCATCGGCAGCGCGTAGTAGTCGGTCATCCCGGCCGCGCGCAGCTCGTGCAGCAGCGGGTGGTCGCGCTCCTCTTCCAGTGCGGCGAGCCGGCGGCGAAACGCGCTGCGTCGCTCGAAAACATGCTGCACCGGGCTGCCGACGAAGGCGTCGCTCGCCTCGATGCCGTGCCGGCCGGTGAATGGCGCGGCGCCCTCGCCGCGCTGCCACAGGCAACCCCAGGCGAGCTGCTGCGGGTGGATGGTCGCGCAGGTGAAGCCCATCCGGTCGATGCGGGCGCCGGCCTTGTCCAGTTGCGCCGCCAGCCCGTCGAGCAGCGCGGCGGGCTCGGCCAGCCGTCGCCCTTCGATCACCAGCCAGGCCGCCACGGGCGCGAGCGACCAGTCCTCCTCGGGGCCGAGCAGGCCGCGGCGGCTCAGCTCGCGCACTGCGCGAGGAAGCGCTCGAGCTCGCGCAGCACCTCGACCGCTTTCTCCTCCGGCAGAAAGTGGCCGCAGTCGAGCGCGCGCCCCCGGACGTCCCTGGCTACCTCGCGCCAGTCGGCCAGGCAGTCGAACTGCGCTTCGATCACGCCCAGCTTGCCCCACAGCGCGAGCACCGGCATCGCGAGCTTGCGCTTCCGGTCGCGCCGGTCGTGCTCGAGGTCGATGCCCGCGGACGCGCGGTAGTCCTCGCAAGTCGCGTGGATCGTGCGCGCATCGCGAAAGCAGCGCGCGTACTCGCGCTGCGCGGTCTGGGAGAAGGGCTTGAGGCCGGACTTGCCGCGTCCGATCCGTCCGAGCACGTATTTCGGCCCGACCGCGCGCAGCATCGTCTCGGGCAGCGGCGCCGGCTGGATCAGGAAGAACCAGTGGTAGTAGGCGCGCGCGAACGCCATGTCGGTCGACTCGTACATCTTGAGCGTCGGCGAGATGTCCATCACCGTGAGGCTGCGCACGCGCTCGCCATGGTCGCGCGCCAGGCGGTGCGCGACGCGCGCCCCGCGGTCGTGGCCGACCAGGTGGAAGCGCTCGTGACCGAGCCGAGTCATCACTTCGGCCATGTCGAGCGCCATCGCACGCTTGGAATAGTTCGAATGGTCGGGAAGACCCTTCGGCTTGGACGAGTCGCCGTAGCCGCGCAGGTCGGGACACACCACCGTGTAGCGGCGCGCGAGGCGCGGCGCGACCTTGTGCCACATGGCGTGCGTCTCGGGGTAGCCGTGCAGCATCAGCACGGG
>JBLMWT010000054.1:0-2879 GCA_050257375.1 Sphingomonadaceae bacterium | reverse complement strand
CCCTGCACCTTCGGGTCGCGGAAGGTGTTGTCCACGATCCACGCGTAGATGGCGCGCGCCTTGCCCAGCTCGGTCTTCTCGCCGCGCACGATCTCGCGCGCGGTCTGGCGCACGATGCCGTCGGTCGGGATGAGCTCGGTCGGCGCGGTGTTGAAGCGGGCGTCCGCGGCGGTCAAGCGCAGCGCCGGGTTCGGCCGCGCAAAGTCGATCGCGCGATTGCGCGTCTCGATGCGGCTGACGACCTCGAGCTGCGGCGCGGTTCCCTCGTGCCACTCCGCGACGACCATCTGCGCGCCGTACGTGCCGTCGGTCGCCCGCCGCGCCGAGGCGGCATTGCCGGACCACTCGTTGCCGAGCACGCGCTGGAAGTCGCTGTTCACGGAGGGCAGCGGAATCCAGGCGCGCGTCGTGCCCGCGGGCCGCAGGATCTCGACCCGAGTGGTGACTTCGAATTTCCGCCAGGCGCCCGGCTCGGGATCGAACGCCGTTGCGCGGGCGTAGCGGGGCACGGCGCCGGCGACGGACACCGCCGCCCCGGCTTGCAGGAATGCGCGTCGTTTCATGCGAGCTCCGTAGGTCGTAGGGCGGTGCGCTGCAGGCGCTGTCCGCCGGTGAAGAGCAGGTAGTGCCGGCCGCTCGCGCGCCCGAGCATCGTGAGGCCGACCTTCTGCGCGATCTGGTGGCCCATGTGCGTGAGCCCCGAGCGCGACACGAGGAAGGGGATGCCCATCTGCGCGCACTTGATCACCATCTCGCTGGTGAGGCGTCCGGTGGTGTAGAAGATCTTGTCGCCGCCGTCGAGGCCCTGCAGCCACATGAACCCGGCGATCGCGTCGACCGCGTTGTGCCGGCCGACGTCCTCGACGAACATCATGATCTCGGCCGAGACCGGGCCGGTGGCGCGCGCGAGCGCGCAGCCGTGCACCGCGCCCGCCTGCTTGTAGATGGTCTCGTGCTTGCGCACCTGCTCGATCAGGTCGAACAGCTGCGCGTCCGAGAGACGCGCCTCCGCGGGCAGGCGGATCGAGTCGATCTCGTCCATCAGGTCGCCGAACACCGTGCCCTGCCCGCAGCCGGTGGTGACGGTGCGCTTTCCGAGTTTCTTGGTGAGTTGTTTGTTCTTCTTCCGCGTGGTCACGGCAACTGAATCCGTTTCCCAGTCGACCTGCACCGCTTCGATCTCGTCGATCGAGCCGACCAGGCGCTGGTTGCGCAGGTAGCCGATGGCGAGCGCCTCGGGAGCGTGGCCGAGCGTCATCAGGGTGACGATCTCGCGCTTGTCGAGGTACAGGGTCAGGGGGTGCTCGCCGGCGATGGCGGTGGGCACCATCTCTCCGCGCTCGTTGTAGGCCTCGACCTCGAAGGTCGCCGGCCGCGCCGCGTTCGTGAGCTTAACCACCTATGTACGACATCTCGACCTTCGGCAGGCGCGCGGTCTCGGCGGTGCGGATCTCGGAGTAGCGGTCGCCGCGCGCGCGCCACACCGCGGCGATCTCGTTGCGCAGCTCGTCGTCGCTTGCCCCGCCGCGCACGAGCGACTTCAGGTCGTGCCCGCTTTGCGCGAACAGGCAGGTGTACAGCGAGCCTTCGGTCGACAGGCGCAGGCGATTGCAGTCGCGGCAGAAGGCCTGCGTCACCGACGAAATCACGCCGATCTCGCCGGCGCCGTCCGCGTAGCGCCAGCGCTCGGCGACTTCGCCGCGGTAATCCGGCTCGATCGGCTCGAGCGGGAAGTGCGGGCGGATGCGCTCGAGCACTTCGGCCGAGGGCAGCACCTCGTCCATGCGCCAGCCGTTCGTGCTGCCGACGTCCATGTACTCGATGAAGCGCACGATGTGGCCCGTGCCGCGGAAGCGCCGCGCGAGCGGAACGATCTCCTGATCGTTGGTACCGCGCTTGACCACCATGTTGATCTTGACCGGCCCGAGGCCGGCCGCCGCGGCAGCGTCGATGCCTTCGAGCACCCTGGCGACGGGGAAGTCGGAGTCGTTCATCGCCTTGAACACCGCGTCGTCGAGCGCGTCGAGGCTGACGGTGAGGCGCTTCAAGCCGGCGGCGGCGAGCCGCCCGGCCTGCTTGGCGAGCAGCGAGCCGTTGGTGGTGAGCGTCAGATCGACGTCGAGCTCGGCGAGCATCGCGATCAGCCGGTCGAGGTCGCGGCGAACGAGCGGCTCGCCGCCCGTGAGGCGAATCTTCTTCACGCCGAGGCCGACGAACACGCGCGCCAGGCGCGCGATCTCCTCGAAAGTGAGGATCGCGCTGTGCGGCAGAAACTTGTGCTCGGAGTCGAACACTTCGCGCGGCATGCAGTACACGCAGCGGAAGTTGCAGCGGTCGGTCACCGAGATGCGCAGGTCGCGCAGCCCGCGCCCGAGCGTGTCGGCGAGCGGCGCGCCGTCGTAGGCCGGCGCGGGAGCGCGCACGGGTACCGCGCTGCGGATGGGAATAACCTTTTCGCTCATGGTGACTTGTCTCCCCAAAATCATAGCAGAGGGTATATTCGGCGGAATGCAGAAGCCGACTCGGGCGCTCGCGGTGATCATGCAGCGGCGCGAGCTCGCGAACCGATGGGAGAGCGAGGCGTGGGAGCCGTGGGGCGTGGTCGCCGGCGACTCGCTGGCGGGCGAACCGAGGCTGCTCGTCGACGGGGGCGGCGTGCAGCAGTGGCTGCACCCCGGCTTCGAGCTCGTCCTGCACCGCGACGAGCTGGATGGCTACTACCTCAACGTGTCGAGCGAGCGTCCCAAGGTGTTCGTGCTGTGGCTCGCGGAGGAGGGCCGCGCGCGCCCGCTGCAGCTGACTGCGAGCTATCACGAGGCGAGCCGCTGGATGGATGCCGGTCACACGGTCGACGGCGTCGGGATGCCGCCGGAGATTTT
>JBLMWT010000053.1:0-11020 GCA_050257375.1 Sphingomonadaceae bacterium | reverse complement strand
ATAGAGGCCTCGCGATAGAAGTTTCCAGGACACCATGCGCGTGATGCGCACGATGTCGAGCACCGGATGGAAGTGGCTGCGGCGTGCGCGCGTCGCGTAGATCGCGGAAACGGGGACCGCGGTCAGCCGGAAGCCGGCGCGCCCGGCCTCGATCAGCGCTTCGCTCTCGAGCACGAAACCCTGCGTACCGCAGCGCTGCAGCACTTCGCGCCATGCGGCCTCGGAATAAACCCTGAATCCCGACTGGCTGTCGTCGATACGCTGCCCCGCGGCCCATCCGATCCAGAAATTCGCGAAGCGGTTCGCGAGATAGCGATCCAGGGGAATGTTCGGCGCCTCGTGCAGCCGGCTGCCGATCGCGATCGAGCGCGGATCTGCCGTAAGGACGGACAGCAGGCGGGGAATCTCCTCGGGGGCGTGCTGGCCGTCGCCGTCCAGAGTGACCACCGCGACGGCGCCGTGCCGAAATGCCTCCTCCATGCCGCGCATCAGGCTGTGCGCCTTGCCGCGGTTGCGCTCGTTGCGCAGAACGGTGACCGGCAATCCGCCGAGCGTCGCAGAGGTTCCGTCGCAGGAGCCGTCGTCCACGACGATCACCCGCGCCACCTGGCGCAGGGCGCGCTCCACGACGGCCCGGATCGTCGCTGCTTCGTTGAATGCGGGAATGACCGCCGCGACTGCGTTCACGCCATCGCTCCGTCGACCGCCAGCACCTGGCCCGACACGTAGGATGCCTCATCCGAGCACAGAAACGCCACTGCGCCGGCAACCTCCTGCGGCGTTCCCGCGCGCCCCATCGGCACCATGCGCGCGACGCGCTCATCGTCGAAAGCCTTGTGCGCCATGGCCGACGCGATGATCCCGGGCGCCACGGCGTTCACCGTCACGCCGCGGCTGGCGATCTCTATGGCGAGGGATCTCACCGCCCCGTGCAGGCCCGCCTTTGCGGCGGCGTAGTTGGTTTGTCCGCGATTGCCCATGATGCCGGCCACCGAGGTGACGGCGACGATGCGCCCCCAGCGCGTGCGCAGCATCGGCAGCAGCAGAGGGCGGGCAGTATTGAAAAAGCCGTTCAGCGAAACCCCGATGACGCTCGACCATTGCTCGTCGCTCATGCCGGCCATGGGCGCGTCCGCCGTGATGCCGGCGTTGTGCACGAAAACCTGGATCGCGCCGCCCTCGAGCAGGCGCTCGACGCCGGTCGTCGAGGCGACGGGATCCGAGACGTCGAACGCCGCGCTTTCCGCGCTGCCGCCTTGGGCGCGCAGCGCCTCGACCAGATGCTGGGCGCGCGCCGGATCGCGGTGCGCGTGCACGATCACGTGCAGGCCGCTCCCGGCAAGCGCTCCGCAGATCGCCGCGCCGAGGGTTCCCGCGCCGCCGGTCACCAGGGCGCGTTTCATGCGCCCACCTCCGGCGCGAGAACGACAGCTGCCCGCCCGTGCACCAACTCCCTCCCGCCTGCATGGACGACGAACTCGTAGAGAATCTGCCGATGCCCGCCGATGAGCCTGCGGGCCGTGAGGAGGAGATCGTCGGCGATGTCGTCCAGGCGCTCCACGTTCAGCGCGACGTCCCTGACCGCCGCCAGCACGCCGGCGCGCGGGGCGCGCGCTTCAGTGAGTGCGCCGTGCACCGCCATCGCCTGGGCCGCGTACTCGATCGCGCACAGCGCAGGCAGGACGCCTTGCTCGCGCAAGGGGTGCGCCGGATCGCGATGGCTGACGGCGCGGCAGGTGATGGTTTCCTCGTCGAAGCGGACGACCTCGGCGAGCAGGCTCATGGTCCCGCGGTGCGGAATGAGATCGCGGAAATCAGTGCCGGTCAGGGGCATGGCGAGGTTTCGACCGTCATGTGCCGCTCGCCTGCGTAGACGAGCGAGACGGATTGCGCGACGCTGCCGCGCGACGCCGCAAGCAGCGGCAAGGCCTGCGCGGCCGGATTCGTCGCGAGCGCCGCCGACACCATGTGGGGAAAGCGCGCGGACACGGGGCCCGCACCGAGCGAGACCTTCCATCGCGCGAGCGCGTGCTGGCCGGAGGCGGGCGAAAGCAGCAGCGCCACCGCGAATGGTGCCCGGATATCGCGCAGCGCGGCCAAAGGCTCGGGAAAAGGCAGGTCGCAGGCGACGAGCATCACGGACACCTGCTCCGAGAGCACCAGCCCGACGGCCTCGAGCAGGCCCACGGCGAACGACGCGTCGTAGCCGCAAAGCGCCACCGAGCGCTGCCGCGAACCGGTGCTGATGCTCCAATACCCGGGGGCCGCGTTGTGCACGGAATTGTGGAACATCGTCGGCGAGACCTCGCGCTCGGGCGAGGTCACCGCCTCGCACAGCCTGTGCACGATCTCGCCGTCCCCGGAGCTCGAGGAAAACACCATGGCGACGTCTCCTGCCGCGCGCGCGGCGCCCGCGAGCGCCTCGTGTGCCACGGCCAGCGCCCAGCGAGCCAGCCTGGGAACGCGACGCCGCTCGTTGGCCGGCAGCTGCGGCAGGTCCGGGTCGCCGCGAACTTCCGGGCGATGCGGCAGCTCGCCGTCCAGGACTCGGCACGTCGTCTTCCAGTCGGGCAGGCCCGGACCGATCACGCCTACCGACTCGAGGTAGACGGCGCTCATGCGAGGCTGGCGAGCAGCAGACTGCAGTTGCTGCCGCCGAAGCCGAACGAGTTGCTCAACACGTACCGCAGGTCGCGCGTCTCGGGAGCGGCGGCTACGCGGCTCTCGAAAGCCGGGTCGACGCGCTCGAGATTCAGGGTGCCGGGAATCAAACGCGCATCCAGGCACAGCGCGCAAATGATCGCCTCGACGATGCCGGCAGCGCCGAGCGTATGGCCGGTCCAGCCCTTGGTCGAGCTGCACGGCACCGCGGCGCCGAACAGGCGGAAAATGGCGCGATCCTCGATGCGGTCGTTCGCCGGAGTGCCGGTGCCGTGCATGTTGACGTAGTGCACCTCGCGCGGGTCGATGCCGGCGCGCTGCAGGGCGAACTGCATCGCCGCGTACGCGCCGTCTCCGCTCGGATCGGGCGAGGACATGTGGAACGCGTCCGAGCTCTCGCCGTAGCCGACCAGGGCGACGCCGCTCGGCGCACGGCCCGGGCGCTCGAGCAGGGCGAAGCCCGCGGCCTCTCCGATCGAAATGCCGTCGCGGGCCGCGTCGCACGGCCGGCACGGCTCGCGCGACAGCAGGTCGAGGGAATTGAAGCCATACAGCGTCGTCAGGCACAGGCTGTCGACGCCGCCGACGACCGCGGCGTCGGCGTACCCCGCTTCGATCATGCGGGCCGCGCTCGCGAACACTTTGGCGCTCGATGAGCATGCCGTCGAAATCGCCGCCGCCGGTCCGCTGAGCTCGAGATAGCGCTGCACGAAATCGGCCACCGAGAAGAGGTTCATGGAGTATCGCTCCGTGAACCATCCGGGCAAGGCTCCGTTGCGCGGGTCGCGCTGCCGATAGGCACGCTCGCAGTGCCCCATGCCCGAGGTGCTGGTTCCGACCAGGACGGCGATGCGTTCGGGGCCGTAGTGCGCGCGCGCTTGCGCGACCGCGGCGTCGAAGCCGTCCTGCCGCAAGCCGAGCTGCGCAAGGCGATTGTTGCGGCAATCGAACTCGGTGAGGCGCGGCACGACCGGCTGTTCCTCGACGCCGCCGACCCGCCCGATCCAGGTGTCGAGTGCGACGCCCTCGAGATCCATGGGCCGCAGACCGCCCCGGCGCTCGCGCAGCCCCGCGAGCGTTGCAGCACAGCCGAGCCCGAGCGGATTCGCCGTCGAGTAGTGAGTCATGAACAATGGCCGCACGCGCTGCTCCGACAGATCGCTCGGACTATACCGGAGGCGGGATTCATTCGGGCCGGCCGGAGAAGGCGGCGGCGCACAGCAGCGACAGCAGGGCCCCGAGCGCGACCGTCACGCCGATTTCGTGCAGAACAGGAATGCGCGAGAGCGCGAGGCAGCCGAACGCCGACAGCGTCGTGCCCGCGCATACGACGACCGAGCGCTGCGCGCGCCGCTTGTCCTCGTCGTCCACGTGACGCCTGGCAAAGAACAGCGCGTAATTCAGGCCGACGCCCACGACCAGCAGCAGCGCGACGAGATTGAAAAGCGAGAGCTTCTTGCCGAGCAGCAGGAGCAGTGCCACGTCGATCGCCACCGCCGCCAGCGTCGGGGCGACGACGCGCGCGGCGCCTCTCAGACCGCCGAGCGCGAAGGCGAGCAGGGCGGTAATGCACCCAAGTCCCAGCGCGATGTTACGCAGCGCCTGATTCTTGTACGTCCCGACGAGCGCGTTCGACTCGGCCTTCAGGTCGATGAACTCGTCGCCATGCGCGGACGCTTCGCGCGCCAGCTCGGCAGGGGCGCTCACGGAACGCAGCGTGGCGAGCGCGTTCCAGCCGTCTTCGTTGCGCACGAGCAGCGAGTCGACCTTGAAGGCGAGGGCGGTGCCCTCCAGGTCGCGCACGTCGAGCAGCGGGGCGTTGCGGGCACGCGCGACGGCGTCGAGAAACGGCGCAAAGGCTCCTGCACGAAACGGCGAATCCCTGAGCGCCTGGTCGAGCCGCTCCGCGAGCACGCCCCGACCGGGCAGCGCCGCGCGCCGCGCTTCCTGCGTCCTTTCGCTGGGCAGATAGGTCGAGGGAACGTCGAAGCCGGAAAGCCAGCCGCGGCGGACCGCCCCGCCCAGCCACGCGGCCATGGACGCGCTCGCCTGCAGAGCGGCTTCGCGCGTATCGCCGCGGGCGACGAGCAGGTAGCGCAAGTCGGGCGCGCCAAGCTCTGCGCGCAGTGCGCTGTCGAGCTGTTTGGCCGATGCGGAAACCGGAGTCAGGTTGGCGAGATCGTCGTCCCACAGCCGGTCGTGCCGCCATGCGACGAACGCGAGCGCGACTAGCACCAGCGCGGCCACGGGCCAGCGCGCGCGGCGAGCGGCGTCGGCGAAGCGATCGAGCCGCGGCAGCGCCGTTGCCGCGGCGGGCAAGTCGGGCCGCGCGCGGACCACGGCCGGAACGATCCAGCGCGTCGCGAGGCCGGCGGCGGCTACGCCGGCCACCGTGAACACGCCGAGCTGGGCGAGGCCCGCGAAACTGGACATGGCCATGGCCAGAGCACCGAGCACGGTGGTCAGCACGGCGAGCCTGAGCGTCGGAGCGATTCGCGCGAGCGCGTCGCCGAGCGGCTCGCCCGGACGCGCTTGCATGAGGAGGTAGGTCGGATAATCGACCGCTTCCCCCAGCAGGGTCACGCCGAAGCCGAGCGTGATCCCCTGCAGCTGGTCGAAGCCGAGGGCGACGGCTGTCACGCCGACCACCAGCCCCGTCGCGACCGGAAGAAAGCTCACCGCGAGGATCGCCGCGGAGCGGTAAGCCGCGTACAGGATCCCGAGCACGAGTGCGGCGCCGAGCAGCGACAGGCGCCAGACGTCCGAGTCCACCGTGGCGCGAATGTTCGCGGCGAATACGCCCGGACCCGAGAGCAGCAGGCGGCCCGCCGCCGGGCGTGTCGCGGCGTAGGCCTGCTCGATTGTCCGCACCACGCGGCGTTGCGCATCGGCGTCGAAGGCTGGCGCACGGCTCTGCGCGACGAGCAGTGCCCGGCGCCCGTCGCGCGAGAACCAGACTCCTCGCCGGGTGTCGGGTCCGCCGGTGGGCGCCATCTGGCGCAGTACCTGCGCCATCTCCCCGGTCGGGTCCTCCTGTAGCGTGGCGCGTACCAGCACTCCCACCGAGCTGCCGAGCAGGCGATAGGTCTCGGCGAGCGCTTCCTCGAGACCCCGGACCGAAAAGCGCTCGGGATCGACCGCAGGACTGAGCAGGTAGCGGTGCTCGAACAGCACGGCCTGCTCTCGGCGGCTCGCGCCGGCCGCGCCGTTGTTCACGTAAGCAAACTCGCGACTCGCGCCGAGGCGCCGGGCGAGCTCATTGCTCGCCCGCGCGAGCGCGTCCTCAGGCGCGCCCTCCAGGCCGATCAGGACGAGGCGCGAGGCTGCGCCGTCGCGCAGCTGTCCGAGGAGAATCCGCTGCGCCGGAGTCGCCGAGGGCGGCAGGAAAGCGGACAGATCGGTCGTGAGCCTCAGGTGTCCGTACAGCCAGGCACCGCAGGCGCCGAGCAACAATAGCCAGGCGGCTACGAGCACGCGCGCGGCGCGGGTCAATCTGTCGCCTCGTCGATGTCCATCACGGTGCGGTCGCCGGCCGCTTCCCACACTTCGACGCGCCGCAGGCGCGGGCCCGAGCCCCAGACGCCGACCGCGCTGACGTACTGCCCGACGTCGGCTGCGCGCGGCTTGAGCCGCAACTGCCAGTCGTCGAGTGTCCCGGATACGACGACATCGAAATCCCTCTCCAGGCGCGCGAGATCGCCCGCGCGCGTCGCGCGCACCGCCTCGATCAGCGCCGCGATGCCCGAGGCACCGGCCCCGAGTTCGATCTCCCTGCGACCGGCCGCCACGCTGTCGATCGTCAATCGATCGCCCTGCAGCGCAATGCGCTCCTTGTGCGGCGACTCGACGACTTTTTCGAGCCGGTCCGGCCGTCGGTACGTCAACGTGCCGCGCGACACCAGCGGGGCCTTGAGCAATGGGCTGTAGCGCGTCTCGACGAAGCTCGCGCTCGCGCTGCGCACGGCGGCCAATGTCTGCATCAACCGTGTCGCGTCCAGTCGTGGCGCGGCTGCCGCGACCGAGAGCAGGCCCGCCGCGAGCACTGCCGCCGCGCCCTCAGCGAGAATCCTCGTTCCAGTAGTCATAGAAATTGAACCAGTTGTAGGGCGAGCGGCGTGCGTACCGCTCGAGCCGCTCGACATAGCGGGCGAGGCAGCGCAGCGACCAAGCCTCGCGATCGGCTTTCGGCACGGCGGTCCCGTCGGTCAGCTCTTCGAGGAACACCTCGTAGCGCGCCCCACCCTCGCACACGCCGAAGAACGTGACTACGGGCGCGCCGACGGCGCCCGCGATCAGCAATGGACCGAGCGGAAACTGCGCGGGTGCGCCAAGGAAATCTCGCGCGTGCGCGCGCGCGCCGCGCAACGGCCGGTCGCCGAGGATTCCGACAATCTCGCCGCGCTCCAGGCATTCGGTCACCTTGAGCATGGTATCGGGTCGGCCGGGCGCGATCACGCGCTCGCTCAGCTCGGGCGCCATGCGCGAGAACGCCCGCGTGGTGTGGGAGTCATTCGGCGGGCGCATGACGACGTTGATCGCTCGAAGCCCGGCGTTCCTGCCAAGCGCGCGCAGAAGGTCGAAGCTGCCGAGATGCGAGCCGAGCAGGATGCAGCCCCGCCCCGAATGAAGCAGCTGGGTCAGGCGCTCGACGCCGTGCACCTCCACGTCGAACAATCCCCCTCGCCCCGTCAGCAGGAACACTCGATCGTGAATCGTCGAGGCGAAGGTATGGAAGTGGCGCAGCACGTCGGCCAGGCGCGGTTCGCGGCCGAGCGCGCGGCGCAGGAACGCTCTGGACGCACGCCGCGCGCGTGCCGAGAAGGCGACGAAGTACCAGCTGATGGGATGAAGCAGCCAGCGCGTGGCGCCCCGCCCGAGCGCGAGACTCAGCCAGGCGATGAGCGTGATGGCGAATGAGCCCCCACGCTCCTGCTCGACGTCCCAAGCCGTCGTAGGGGCGTACTTAGGCAGCGCCGCGCGCTCCGAAGCGAAGCGTGCCCGAGGCGACCAGCAGGTCGGAGCGGCGCACTCGAAAGCCGATCGAAGTCTCGCCCTCGGCCGTCAATTCGATGTCGAAATGCTCGCCCGGCCGCAGTGGCGCGTGGAACTTCGCCGTGGGGATCGCCGCGAGCGGCGCATCCAGGAGTGGCGCCGCGGCGCGCGCGACGCGCGCGAGGAGCAAGACGCCGGGAACGACGGGATCGCCGGGAAAATGGCCCGCGAGGGAAGGATGCGTTTCGACGATGCAGTCGCTCACGCGCATCAGGCGAGGTTCCGGCTGCGCGTCGTGGCACCTTCGAGCAGCGCGAGGAGCTCGGTGCGGGACACCTTTCCGGTCGCCGTGCGCGGGAGCGCCTCGACCATGATCAAAGGCCGCGGCAGGAAAGCGGGGTCGATCCGCGCACGCAGCGCGCGCAGGATGGCTTCTGACTCGATCCCAGGTGCAACGACCACCGCGGCGAGGCGCGGGGTGCGCCCCGCTGCAGTGCCGGGATCGAAGAACACCCCATCCTTGACTCCCGGCACGCGCAGCAGCTCGCGATTGAGCGCCTCGATCGATGCGCGCTTGCCTGCGATCTTGGCCATGTCCTCGGGACGCCCGAGCAGCCTGAACTGCGTCTCGCTCAGGACTTCCACCCGGTCTGGAATCCTGAGCGCTTGGGCCAGATGGCCGCCCTCGATCCAGGTTTCGCCGCCGCCGCGCCGCAGCCGCATGCCCGCGCGCACCCGCCAGTTCTCCTCGAGCGCGGGGCGGCGCAGCGCGAGCGCGCCGCCTTCGGTGCAGCCGTAGATCTCGTGCACGGGCGCCGACCAGCGCTGCTCAGCCCGCTGCGCGAGATCTGCGGGGAGAGGCATGGTCGCGCTCAGCAGTCCGGCGAGCGGCGGCAGATGCACGGCTTCCTCCACGCAGGCGCGCAAGTGGGCCGGCGTCGTCACCAGCCAGCGTTCACCCGGCGCCGCGGCCAGCGCCGCCGCGATGTCGCTGGGTAGCAGAGGGCGACCGGGGTGCACCGGTACGCCGTTTTGCATCGGCAGCATGACGGTCGTCTCCATGCCGTAGATGTGCTGCGGCGGAACCGTGCCGACGATCGAGCATGCGCCGCGCGCGGTCAGCCCCAGGTAGGCGCCGAGCGCGCGCGCGTCGGCGACCAGCGAGCCCCAGGTCTGCGCATGCGGCTGCGGACGACCCGTGCTGCCGGAGGTGTAGGCGATCAGCGCGAGCCGGTCGGCATCGAAGCGCGGCACTTCGAACGTACCGCCCGCTTCCAGGAAATCCGGCGTCAGGACGACCGGAAGACCCGAAGGCGGTACCTGCCCATCGGACAGGCAGTACGTGTCCGGCTGGCTGGCGAACAGGTCGAGCAGGGCGCCCAGCGCCCGCGAGTACGGCAGCAGGCTGACCTGCCCCGCGAGCATCGCTGCCGCGAATCCAAGCATGAAGCTCAGCCTGTCCTCGCACAAGTTGAGCATATGACGCTTGCGCGGCAGTGTCGCTGCGAGCGCGATCGCGGAACTGCAAAAGCGCCCCGCGTCGATCGCCTCGCCCCCTCGCCAGCCGATCGGGTCGCCGGCGCGAAAGCGCTCGATCAGGGCGAATTCAGGAGCCATCGGCCAATCGGCCGGGCGGCGGTTTGGCCCACGGCCTGTAGCTCGGCAGACGGCGCAGGAACTCCACCAGCCCGGCGTGCCGAAGGTGGCGGAAGCGGATCCTGCGATAGAGGTACTCGCAGACGAAGAACAGCGCGAGCAGAACGTAGCTGAGGAGGTTCGTGAACAGCGACCAGAGCTCGCGCGGCCCGGCGAGCGCGAGGGCGAAGGAAACGGACGCCATCGTGACGAAGAACAGCACCCACAGGCCGGTGAGTGCGCACGTATAGCGGGTGAGCTCGGGCGGAAGCTCCGCGCCCCGCTCGAGGCGCGCGAATCGGCTGACCAGGGGTTCGTCGCCGGGACGCAGCGTAGCGGCGAACGTCGCGGCGAGCGCGAGGTAGATGGCGAGCGGCGGCGCAAACAGGACCGCCGCCGGCCAGAGCATGCTCAGCGCGAGCGCAAGCCCGGAAAACAGCAGGGCGAGCAGGGCGCTTTGCGCGGGGCGCCGGTGCGCCGCCAGCGCGCTCCACGCGAGCAGCGCCAGCCCGAACGCCGCCCAGCGGACGTCCCCGGTGAGCGCCGCCAGGTGCGACGTGGCAGGAAATGCGCAGCATGCGGCCGCGACCAGGAAGCCGGTGCGTCGCATCACGGCGCGCCGCTACCGCTTGCGGTGCTTTTCAATGTACCCGCTCAGCGCGCGCAGGCAGGAGAAAGTGACCTTGTTGTTCTCGTCGTCCGAGCGCAGCTTGAAGCCGTACTTTTGCGAGATCGCCAACGCGACCTCGAGCAGGTCGATCGAGTCGAGCCCCAGTCCTTTGCCGAAGAGCGGCGCCTCCGGATCGATTTCGTCCGGCGCGCAGTCGAGGTTGACGGCCTCTACGATCAGCGCCGCCACCTCATGCTCGAGATGCGTCATGGGCGACACGTGTTCCATTTTAGACACTGAACGACCTCCTCCCCGGTCTGGTCGCGCCCGCCGGTCCGCTCACCAAAAGAATCGATCGGGCGCTGCGCGCTACATGTGCAGCAGCTGAGTACGTATCCCGTTTTCCAGGTTCTGTATCCATCCGTTGTAATTCTTGTGGATTTCGCGCTTCTCGGCGTTGTATTGGAGGTTGCTGCTGTCCTTGTACTTGATCGAGTACGACTTGGTATCGTAGGTGATATCAACCACCGCGACGTGATCGCGCAGATGCAATGTCCCGATCATGTGTCCCGGGCCGTCCTGCTGCATCTGCCAGCCGAGCCCCGCTCCGGCGCGTTGAATCGCCTTGCTCACGTCGTTCATCGTGAGGTCCGGCTTGCTCGAGACAATGGCATCGCCGCTCACGTCGTAGATGGGCGCGATGCGGCAACCGACCGCCAGCAACGCAAAGCACGCCATGAGCACCGCCGCTGCGCTTCGAATAGACATTCTTGGTCTCCCCCCTTGGGAGAAGGGGCTGCGCCCCCCCCAGTAGTAGTCCTCGTGCAGCCACGCAGCCAGGAGCCGAGGAAATTATAGCCAAGCGCAATTGTAGTGGCGTCCCGGTGTGCGACGAAATCCCCAATTCTCGCTGTGCGCCGCCCGGCACGACCGCCGGTCGTTATGGCCGCCGGGGAATCCTTGATTGGCCAGTGATCCGGCAACACTGCAGAATCCGCTTAGTCAAAGGAAGCCCAATGGCCGCATGAGGCCGAGGACACTGCAAGGCGTACGGTCGGAGCTCCTGCGGGTGGTCGCGCTCGTCGCCTTGCCCATGTGCGGCCTGCTCGGCGTGGCGCTGTA
>JBLMWT010000052.1:0-9639 GCA_050257375.1 Sphingomonadaceae bacterium | reverse complement strand
GCGCTCCCTCGGCGAGCACGAGCGTGCCGCCCATCACCGGCGCGCCGTAGACGATGATCGGGCCGACCACCCAGCCCATGTCGCTCATCCACAGCAGGCGGTCCTCGGGCTTGAAGTCCATCGTCAGCCACAGGTCGACGACCACCTTCATCGGGAAGCCGACGTGGGTGAGCACCACGCCCTTCGGTTTGCCAGTCGTACCCGAGGTGAAGATGAGCAGAAACGGCGTGTCGGCCTCCATCTCCTCGGTCGGCGACGCATCGGGCTTGCCGGCGACGAGCTCGTGCCACCAGCGATCGCGCCGGCTGTTCCAGGCGACGGCATTGCCGGCGCGGCGCAGCACGATCACGTGCTCGAGGGCCGGGTTCGCCGCAGCGGCCTCGTCGGCGACCGACTTGGCGTCTACCAGCTTGCCGCGCCGGGCGCTGCCGTCGACGGTGACGAGGGCCTTCGCTTCACCGAGCCGCAGCCGCGCGGCGAGGGCGTCGGCGCCGAAGCCGGAAAAGAGCGGCATCACGATGGCGCCGATCTTGGCGGCGGCGAGCATCGCGACGACCGCTTCCGGCACGTTCGGCATGTACACCGCGATCACGTCTCCGCGCCCGAGGCCCAGTGCGCGCAGGCCGCCCGCGAAGCGGCAGACCTCGCGGTCGAGCTCGGCGTAGGAGAGATCTTTGCGCGCGCCGTCCTCGCCTTCCCAGACGAGCGCCGGCTTGTCCCAGGTCGGCGTGCCGCGCCAGCGATCGAGCGCGTTGAGCACCACGTTCGTCGCGCCGCCGACGCACCAGCGCGGCCAGGCGATGCCGCGCGATTCGTCCAGCGCGCGCGTGTAGGGGCGATAGAAGCGGAAGTCGACCGCCGCGAGCAGGGCGCGGTAGAAGCGCTCGGGCTCGCGGTCGGCGATCGCGAGCAGGTCCTCGTAGCGCGCGACGCCGAGCCTGCGCATCAGCGCGGTCGCGTTCGCCTGGTCGACCGTGCGCGCGTCGGGCGACCAGGCGTAGGCGGCCGCGCTCAACCTCAGATGCCGCCGAGCAGCAGGTACTTGACCTCGAGGTACTCCTCGATGCCGTACTTCGAGCCCTCGCGACCGAGGCCGGACTGCTTCACTCCGCCGAAGGGCGCAATCTCAGTCGACAGGATGCCGCTGTTGACGCAGACCATGCCGGTCTCCATCTGCTCGGCGGCGCGGAAGATGCGGCCGATGTCGCGGCTGTAGAAGTAGCCGGCGAGACCGAACTCCGTGGCGTTCGCCATCGCGATCGCCTCGTCGTCGGTCCTGAAGCGGTAAAGCGGCGCGACCGGGCCGAAGGTCTCCTCGTTCGAGACGCGCATCGCCTGCGTGACGCCGGTGAGGATGGTCGGCTCGAAGAAGAGACCCCCACGGCTGTGCGGCTTGCCGCCGAGCATGACTTTCGCGCCCTTGGCGGTCGCGTCCGCCACGTGCTCCTCGACCTTCTTCATGCCCTGCTGGTCGATGAGCGGCCCGATCACCACGCCCGTCTCGGTGCCGGCCCCGACCTTGAACTCCTTGACCTTCTCGGCGAGCTTGGCGGCGAAGGCGTCGTACACCTTGTCCTGCACGTAGATGCGGTTCGCGCACACGCAGGTCTGGCCGGCGTTGCGGTACTTGCTAGCGATCGCGCCTTCGACCGCGGCGTCGAGATCGGCGTCGTCGAAGACGATGAACGGCGCGTTGCCGCCCAGCTCGAGCGACAGCTTCTTGATCGTGTCGGCCGACTGGCGCATGAGGATGCGGCCAACCTCGGTCGAGCCGGTGAACGAGAGCTTGCGCACCGTCGGATTGGCGCACATCTCCTTGCCGATCGTCGGCGCGTCGCCGGTGAGCACGTTGAACACGCCCTTCGGGATGCCGGCGCGCTCGGCGAGCTCCGCCATGGCGAGCGCGGAGAACGGCGTCTGCTCGGCGGGCTTGATGACCACGGTGCAGCCCGCGGCGAGCGCGGGCGCCGCCTTGCGCGTGATCATCGCGTTGGGGAAATTCCAGGGCGTGATCATTGCCGACACGCCGATCGGCTGCTTGAGCACCAGGATCCGCTTGTCGGCCTGATGCGGCGGGATGACATCGCCGTACACGCGCTTCGCTTCCTCGGCGAACCACTCGACGAACGAGGCGCCGTAGGCAATTTCGCCCTTCGCTTCGGCGAGCGGCTTGCCCTGCTCGGTGGTGAGGATGAGGCCCAGGTCGTCCTGGTTCGCCATCATCAGGTCGAACCACTTGCGCAGGATCGCCGCGCGCTCCTTCGCGGTCTTGGCGCGCCACGCGGGCCACGCCCGGTCGGCCGCCTCGATCGCGCGCCGGGTTTCGGCCGCGCCCATGTCGGGCACGGCGCCGATCGTCTCGCCCGTGGCGGGATTATCGACGGAGAACGTCTTCTTCGAGTCGGCGGCAACCCAGGCGCCGTCGATATAGCACTGTTCGCGGAAAAGCTTGGGGTCTTTCAGGTCGAGGGCCGGCAGGCCCGCGCGGGACGGAGCGTTCATAAGTCCTCCGGTACGGTGGGCCTGAAATTCTACTGCTGTCAGAAAGTGCCGGGGAACGCCCCTCCGTCGAGCAGCACGTTCTGGCCGACGATGTAGCCGGCTTGCGCGCCGCACAGGAACGCGCAGGCGTCGCCGAATTCCTCCACGGTGCCGAAGCGCCGCGCGGGATTGGCGTCCATCCGGGCCCTGGCGAGCTCCTCGGCCGTCTTGCCCAGCTTTTTCGCGTTGAACACCATGTTCGAGCGCAGGCGGTCGGTATCGAAGGGCCCCGGGAGCAGGTTGTTGATGGTGACGTTGTGCTGCGCCACCGCGCGCGACAGGCCTGCGACGAAGCCCGTCAAACCGGTGCGCGCGCCATTCGACATGCCGAGCTCGGGGATGGGCATCTTCACCGCGCCCGAGGTGATGTTTACGATCCGCCCGAACTTGCGCGCGATCATGCCGTCGATCACCGCCTTGATGAGCTCGATCGGCGTGAGCATGTTCGCCTCCAGCGCCTTCACCCAGTCCTCGCGCGTCCAGTTGCGGAAGTCGCCCGGCGGAGGCCCGCCGGCGTTGTTCACCAGGATGTCGGGCTGCGGGCAGGCGGCGAGCGCCGCCGCGCGCCCCTCGGGGGTGGTGATGTCGCCCGCGACCGCGGTCACCGTCACGCCGCTCGCCTTGCGGATCTCCGCGGCGGTGGCCTCGAGCGCTTCCTTGCCGCGCGCGGTGATCACGAGGTTGACGCCTTCCCGGGCGAGCGACATGGCGCAGCCCTTGCCCAGCCCCTTGGAGGCCGCGCACACGAGCGCGGTCCGGCCCTTGATTCCCAGATCCATGCCTAGCCCCTCTTCATCGAAACGAGCAGAACCCCGAAGATTACCAGCGCGCCGCCGGCCGCCTGCGGCCAATTGAGCGGCTCCTCCAGCCCGATCGCGCCGGCGAGCGCCGTGGTCACGGGGCCGACGGCGCCGATCAGCGCGAAGTGGTTGGCGCCGATGCGCCTGAGCGCCTCCGCGACCAGGAACACGGGCAGCACGGTGCTGAACGTCGCCATGATGACCGCGTACCACCACACCGCGCCCGGCAGCGCGAGCGCGGAGAGCGGCTCGAGCGCGAGGAATTGCGCCACCGCGGGAACCGTGGCGACGATCATGGTGTACGCGGTGAAGCGCGTCGAACCGACGCGCTGCACCAGCTGACTGCCCGCCACGAGGTAGATCGCGTAGCACAGGCTCGAGCCGAACACGAGCGCGACTCCGGCGAGGAAGCGCCCGCCCTCGGCGCCTCCGCCGAAGGTGTCGGACACGACCAGTGCGATGCCCGCGTAGCTCAGCACGAGCGCCGCGAGCTGTCGGCGGCTCGGGCGCTTCTTCAGGAACACGAGCGACAGCAGGAGCACGAGCGTCGGGTAGAGAAACAGGATCAGCCGTCCGATCCCCGCGCCGACCCACTGCAACCCCAGGAAGTCGAGGAAGCTCGCCATGTAGTAGCCGATGAAGCCCAGGGCGGCGATCGCGCCCCAGTCGCGCGCGGCAAGGCGCGGCTCGCGCGACCCGAGCCACCAGGCGATCGCGGCGAAGAACGGCAGCGCGATCGCCATGCGCAGAAAGAGCAGCGTCACCGGCGCGACCGGCGCCGCTGCGTAGGCGAGCTTGATGAGGATCGGGCGAAAGGAGAAGGCGACCACGCCGGCGAGGGCAAAGCCGATGCCCCAGGCGCGGTAGCCGGCGGCGCTCAACGGGTCAGCGCTTCTTGCCGAGGATGGAGCCGAGAACGCCGCGCAGGATCTCGCGCCCAACCCCCGAGCCGATCGAGCGTGCGGCGCTCGTGGCCATGGCTTCGACGATGCCGCGCGATTGCTTGCCGCCGCGCGGGCCGGTCTTGCCGAACAGCAGGTCGTTCAACACGCCGCCGACGCTCGCGCCCGTGCTCGCCTGGGCCTCGGGTTGCTTCTCCGCGGCGCGCGCCTTGAGCTTCTCGTAGGCCGATTCGCGGTCCACGGCCTTCTCGTAGTGTCCGTAGACGGTGGAGGATGTGATTACCGCCTTGCGTTCGGAGTCATCGAGAGGGCCGAGCCGGCTGCCCGGCGGCACGACATACGCGCGCTCCACCACACCCGGGCGGCCTTTCTCGTCGAGCAGCGACACCAGCGCCTCGCCGACGCCGAGCTCGGTGATCGCCTGCGCCACCTTGAGCTTCGGGTTGGGACGCAGCGTCTCGGCGGCCGCCTGCACCGCCTTCTGATCCTTGGGCGTGAACGCGCGCAGCGCGTGCTGGACGCGGTTGCCGAGCTGCCCGAGCACCGACTCCGGGATGTCGAGCGGATTCTGCGTCGCGAAGTACACGCCGACGCCCTTGGAGCGAATCAGGCGCACGACCTGCTCGATCTTGTCCAGCAACGCTTTGGGCGCGTCGTCGAAGAGCAGGTGCGCCTCGTCGAAGAAGAAGACGAGCTTCGGCTTGTCCGGGTCGCCCACCTCGGGCAGGTGCTCGAACAGCTCGGCAAGCATCCATAGCAGGAACGTGCCGTAGAGCTTGGGCGAGTTCATGAGCCGGTCGGCCGCCAGGATGTTGATCACCCCGCGCCCGCCCTCGGCGGTCTGCATCAGGTCGGCGATGTCGAGCATCGGCTCGCCGAAGAACTTGTCCGCGCCCTGGTTTTCGAGCGTGAGCAGCCCGCGCTGGATCGCGCCGATCGAGGCCGTCGAGACGTTGCCGTACTGGGTGGTGAACTGCGCGGCGTTCTCGCCGACGAACTGCAGCATGGCGCGCAGGTCTTTCGCGTCGAGCAGCAGCAGGCCCGAGTCGTCGGCGATCTTGAACACGAGGTTGAGCACTCCCTCCTGCGTGTCGTTCAGGCCGAGCATGCGGGAAAGGAGCAGCGGTCCCATGTCGGAGGCGGTGGCGCGCACCGGGTGGCCGGACTCGCCGAACACGTCCCAAAGGACGACCGGGCAGGCCTCGTACTTCAGATCGATGCCGAGGAGCTTGGCGCGCTCGGCGACCTTGGGGTTGCTTCCGCCGGGCTTGGCCATACCCGCGAGGTCGCCCTTCACGTCGGCCATGAACACCGGCACGCCGATCGAGCTGAACGACTGCGCGAGCGACTGCAGCGTGACCGTCTTTCCGGTGCCGGTGGCGCCGGCGATCAGACCGTGCCGGTTCGCGAGCGCGGGCAGCAGCACGAGCTCGGTATCCTTGTTCTTCGCGACGAGCAACGGCTTGGCCATGGCGGTAAAATCTCGCGTTTTCCAGCGCGGATACTAACGCATGGCCGGTCACAGCAAGTGGGCGAACATCCAGCACCGCAAGGGGCGCCAGGACGCCAAGCGGGGCAAGGTCTTCACCCGCCTGATCAAGGAGGTCACGGTCGCGGCGCGCTTGGGCGGAGGCGATCCGACGAGCAACCCGCGGCTGCGGCTCGCGATCGACAAGGCGCGCGAGAACAACATGCCCGGTGACAACATCCAGCGCGCCGTCCAGCGTGGCACGGGCGAGCTCGAGGGCGTCGCCTACGAGGAGATCCGCTACGAGGGCTACGGTCCGGGCGGCGCCGCGGTGCTCGTCGACTGCATGACCGACAACCGCACGCGCACGGTGGCCGACGTGCGCCACGCCTTCACCAAGAACGGCGGCAATCTCGGCTCCGACGGCTCGGTCGCGTACCTGTTCAAGCACTGCGGGCAATTCATATTCGCTCCTGGCACGAGCGAGGACAAGGTCATGGAGGTCGCACTCGAGGCCGGGGCCGACGACGTGATCGCGAACGACGATGGCTCGATCGAAGTGGTCTGCGCGCCGAACGATTTCCCGGCGGTCAAGGCGGCGCTCGAGAAAGCGGGCCTCAAGCCCGAGCTCGCGGAGATCACCATGAAGCCGACCACCGAGGTCGCGCCCACGGGAGACGACGCGGCGCGCATCCGCCGCCTGCTCGAGGCGCTCGAGGCGCTGGACGACGTCCAGCAGGTCTACACCACCGCGACGCTGGACGACGCCTGAGCGCGGCCGTGCGCATTCTCGGCATCGATCCCGGCCTGCAGGTCACCGGGTTCGGCG
This sequence comes from Sphingomonadaceae bacterium, assembly GCA_050257375.1. Lineage (GTDB taxonomy): Bacteria > Pseudomonadota > Gammaproteobacteria > Burkholderiales > SG8-39 > DAHVFK01. The sequence goes on along the minus strand of JBLMWT010000052.1, from coordinate 3,099 downwards.
TCATCGAAAAGCGCGGCCCGCGGCTCGCCTACGTGACGAGCGGCTGCGTGCGCACGCCTGCGGGCGAACTCGCCGAGCGGCTCAAGGTGATCCTCGACGGACTCGCCGAGGTGATCGCCGCGAACAGCCCGCAGGTGGCGGCGGTCGAGAAGGTGTTCGTGAACGCGAATCCCCAGTCGACGCTCGCGCTCGGCCAGGCGCGCGGCACGGCGATCTGCGCCGCGGTGCTCGCCCGGTTGCCGGTCGCAGAGTACACTGCCCTGCAGGTCAAACAGGCGGTGGTCGGCAACGGCCACGCGGGCAAGGAGCAGGTCCAGCACATGGTGAGGCGGCTGCTCGATCTGCCCGGCGATCCCAGCCCGGACGCGGCAGACGCGCTCGCCTGCGCCATCTGCCACGCGCACGGCTCGGCGCTCGGCAGCATGCCGATCGGCCGACTGCGCATGAAAAGGGGCCGGCTCGCGTGATCGGACGGCTGGTCGGGCGATTGATCGCGAAGCACCCGCCTCAGGTGACGCTCGACGTGGGCGGCGTGGGCTACGAGCTCGACGTGCCGATGAGCACCTTCTACAACCTGCCGCCGGCGGGCGACACCGCGACCCTGTACACGCACCTGGTGGTGCGCGAGGACGCGCATACGCTCTATGGCTTCGCCAGCCTCGAGGAGCGCAGCGTCTTTCGGCAGCTGATCCGCATCTCGGGCATCGGCGCGCGCACCGCGCTCGCGCTGCTGTCCGGGCTGTCGGTGGCCGAGCTCGCGCAGGCCGTCGCGACGCAGGACAGCGCGCGCCTGACCAAGGTGCCGGGCATCGGCAAGAAAACCGCCGAGCGGCTGCTGCTCGAGCTGAAGGGCAAGCTCGCCGAGGCGCTGCCCGGAGCGGCCGGCGCGGCGCCCGGGGGCACTGCGACCGACATCCTGAACGCGCTCCTCGCGCTCGGCTACAGCGAGAAAGAGGCCGCGGCTGCCGCCAAGACCCTGCCGCCGGGCGTGACCGTCGCCGAGGGCATCCGCGCCGCGCTCAAGGCTCTGGCAAAATCCTGAAGTGAGCGTCGAGACCGACCGGCTGATTTCCGCCAAGCCAGCCTCCCAGCAGGAGGAGCAGGTCGAACGCTCGCTGCGGCCGGCGACGCTCGCCGAGTACGTCGGCCAGGCGAAGGTGAGGGGACAGCTCGAGATCTTCATCCAGGCGGCGCGCGCGCGCGGCGAGGCACTCGATCACGTGCTGCTGTTCGGGCCTCCGGGGCTGGGCAAGACCACGCTTGCGCACATCATCGCGCGCGAGATGGGCGTCAACCTGCGCCAGACCTCGGGCCCGGTGCTCGAGCGGCCGGGCGACCTCGCGGCGCTGCTCACCAACCTCGAGCCGAGGGACGTGTTGTTCATCGACGAGATCCACCGCCTCTCGCCGGTGGTCGAGGAGATCCTCTACCCCGCGCTCGAGGACTATCAGATCGACATCATGATCGGCGAAGGGCCGGCGGCACGCTCGATCAAGCTCGACCTGCCGCCGTTCACGCTGGTGGGCGCGACGACGCGCGCCGGGATGCTCACCAATCCCCTGCGCGACCGCTTCGGCATCGTGGCGCGCCTCGAGTTCTACGACGAGAGGGAGCTCTCGTCGATCGTGCACCGCTCGGCGCGGTTGCTCGAGGTGAAGCTGGCGGAGGAAGGCGCGCTGGAGATCGCGCGCCGCTCGCGAGGCACGCCGCGCGTCGCCAATCGCCTCTTGCGCCGCGTGCGCGACTACGCGCAAGTGAAGGCCGACGGCACGGTCTCGAAGAGCGTCGCGGATGCGGCGCTGCGCATGCTCGACGTCGACGTGCTGGGGCTCGACCTGATGGACAGGAAGCTGTTGCTCGCGGTGATCGAGAAGTTCGCGGGCGGCCCGGTCGGCGTCGAGAACCTGGCCGCCGCAATCGGCGAGGAGCGCGACACGATCGAAGACGTGCTCGAGCCCTACCTCATCCAGCAGGGCTACCTGCAGCGCACGCCGCGCGGGCGCATGGCCACGCTGAGCGCCTATCGTCATTTCGGCATCGTCGCGCCGGCCGGCGCGCAGGACCTGCTCTCCGAGCCGCGCAACGAGGCCGGCTAGATCATCGCCATCGACTCCTTCCGCCTACCGCTGCGCGTGTATTACCAGGACACCGACGCCGGCGGCGTCGTGTTCCACGCCCAGTACCTCGCGTTCATGGAGCGCGCGCGCACCGAGCTCCTGAATGCGGCGGGAATCGACCTCGCGCGGCTCGCCGCCGAGCGGCGCGTAATGTTCTTCGTGCACGAGCTCGCGGTTCGTTATCACAAGCCTGCGCGCCTGAACGAGCTCGTCGCGGTCAGCGCCGAAGTGGTTAAAATGGGGCGCGCGAGCGTCGTGTTCCGCCAGACAGTGGAACGCGACGACGAGCTGCTGGTCGAAGCGGAGGTGACCCTTGCCGTGGTCGACACCGAGCGCATGCGGCCGGCGCGCATACCCGACGAACTGAGGAAGGTGCTGGCAACGACATGACGGTCACTTCGGATATGGAAATATGGACGCTCGTGGCGCACGCGAGCTGGGTGGTCAAGATCGTGATGGCGCTGCTGCTCGCGGTGTCCTTCATGTCCTGGATGTTCATCTTCCGCAAGCTGTTCTCGATCCGCCGCGCGCGCGTGGAGACCGACCAGTTCGAGCGCAGCTTCTGGAGCGGCAGCGACCTCAACACGCTGTACCAGAAGGCGCTGCACGACCGGAACTCGATCGGCAGCCTGGAGCGCATCTTCGAATCGGGTTTTCGCGAATTCACCAAGCTGAGAGGGCAGCGCGCGAGCGACGCGTCCGACATGGTGGACGGCGCGCGCCGCGCGATGCGCGCGACCTTCCAGCGCGAGATGGACCACCTGGAGCGCCACCTCGCGTTCCTCGCTTCGACCGGATCGGTGAGCCCCTACGTCGGCCTGTTCGGCACGGTGTGGGGCATCATGCACGCGTTCCGCAGCCTCGCTAACATGCAGCAGGCGACGCTCGCGCTGGTCGCGCCGGGGATCGCCGAGGCGCTGGTCGCCACGGCGATCGGCCTGTTCGCCGCGATCCCCGCGGTGGTGGCGTACAACCGCTATTC
>JBLMWT010000051.1:0-15529 GCA_050257375.1 Sphingomonadaceae bacterium | reverse complement strand
GCAGCGTAGGCCGCATCGATCATCCGTGGAAGACGAAGCCGCCCTTCGCCGGATCGAAGTCGATGACGACGACGCGGCCCGGCGCGAGGTCGATCGTCGCGTCCTTCGTGAAGGTGAACGCGCCGCTCGGATCGTCGGCGAGACGCGCGCCGATGCGATGCGACCCCGCCGCGATCGGAACGCGCCGGTAGACGGTCGCGGCGCCGTCCTTCGCGAGGCCCGACGGCAGAGCGACGACGCGAAAGAGCGGCGCGCCGTCCAGCGTCACCTCGACGGTGATCGGCACGCGCTCGCGCGGGCACACCGATTGCGCGCGCATGTTCGGCGCGAGCTTCGCGAGCTCCTCGGGCGTGCGCTCGCGGCACGCCTGCTTGCGCGCACCCGCATGCGTCAGCGACACCTTGAGCAGCGCATCGCCGGCGGCGAGATGCTCGTACGTCGGTGAGTCCGAGAAGTAGCCGATGAACGCGACGAACGCGGCGTAGAGGACCGCCTGCGCGACGTAGCGGGCGACGTTGCGCACGATCTAGGCGCCTCCGAGCGACACCATCTCGGCGGCGGGCGTCGTGCGCTCGCGATGCGGCGCGAGCCGGAACGCGTCCGAGAAGCAGTCGTCCTGCGACAAGCCGTGCGCGGCGAACGCCGGATGCGCCGCCTCGACCATCTGCACCGAACCGCACGCATAGAGCTGATAGCGCGAGAGATCCGGAAAGTCGGCGAGGATCGCCTCGTGCACGAGGCCGGTGCGGCCTTTCCAGTCGTCCTCGGGCCGCGGCTGCGAGAGCACGGGGACGAAACGAAAGTTCGGATGCTCCTCGGCCCAGCGCGCGGGCAGGTCGCCGAGGTAGAGGTCCTTTTTCGCGCGCACGCCCCAGTACAGCGCCATCTCGCGCTTGACGCCCGTGTGGAATGCGTGCTCGAGCATGCTCTTCACCGGCGCGAAGCCGGTCGCGCCCGCAACGAAGATGATCGGCTTCTCAGAATCCTCGCGCAGGAAGAACGAGCCGAGCGGCCCCTCGAACTCGACGATGTCGCCGACTTTCATCGTGTTGAACACGTGCGCCGTGAACTTGCCCCCGGGGATGAGCCGGATCTGCAGTTCGATGGTTTCGCGCTCGTGCGGTGCGGTGGCGAACGAGAAGCTCCGCTTCTCGCCGTCGTCGAGGATGATGTTGATGTACTGGCCGGCGTAGAAGCGCAGCGGCTCCTCGCCCTCTACTTTCAGCCGCACCTGCATCACGTCGTCGGCGAGGCGCGTCATCGACACGACGCGCGCACGATGGCGGCGCACCTTGATGCCACCCGGCATGCTGACGGGCACGTATTCGAGCTCGACGTCGGAGAGCGGCACGGCGCAGCAGGCGAGGGCCTTGCCGGCCGCAATCTCTTCCGCCGTCAGGACCTCGGGCTGGTGGATGCCGTAGTCGACGCGGCCGGAGAGGATCGTGCACTTGCAGACGCCGCAGCCGCCGTTGCGGCAGTCGAACGGGAACGGAATGTCCTCGCGCAGCGCCGATTCGAGCAGCGTCTCGCCCGCATGCCCGGCAATGATCCGGTTGTCGGGATGGACCATCAGGTGGAATTCGCCCTTGTGCGCCGTGCGCTTGGGCGGCAGCCACGGCAACAGGACGAAGAGCAGCGTGCCGCCGCCGACGAGGAACCAGACGGCGCGCACCGACCACTTGTAGAACAACGGGAAGATCGGCAGGTAGAACCAGTCGAGATCGAGCCGCGAAGCCACCGTGCCGAGGTCCGCAACCCCCTGGCTTACGGCGGGCTTGACGAGCGAGAGGATCACGAGCGAGGCGACGAGCCAGCCCATGATGCGCCGCGGCGGATTGGTCTTCGCCCCGGGGACGCGCTGCGTGTGGACCCAGAGCAGCGCGAGCACGCCGAGCGGGAAGCCGATGTGCAGGAACGACAGCAGCGAGAAGAGTCGGTCGTTGACCGCGCCTTCGAAGATGAAGTTGCGCACGAGCGTGCCGTTGAACATCGGCAGCCAGTCGAGCCATTCGGCGGTCCCGACGGTGACGAACTGCGCGAGCCGGTCCCACGGCAGCATGTAGCCGTTGATGCCGGAGACGTAGACGAGCCACAGCACGACGACACCCGAGATCCACGAGAACCAGCGGAAGCTGCGGTAGTGGTCGAACACGAAGTGACGGGTCAGATGCAGCAGCATGCCGAGCACCATGCCGTCCGACGCGTAGCGGTGCAGGCTGCGCATGACGCCGCCGAGATACCACTGGTCGCGTGTCAGGTACTCGACCGACGCATTCGCTTCCTCGACGCCCGTCTTGAAGAAGATGTAGAGGTAGAGGCCGCTCGCGACGACGATCCAGAACAGAAAATACGTGATGGCGCCGAGGTAGTAGAGCGGGTTGTTGGCCTCGCCGAACGCGTGGTTGAAAAGGCGCTCGACGTGCATGAACAGCCACTGCCCGCCGCGCTGGACGAGTCTCAGCATCGCGCGACGCTCGCGAAGGGCGAAAAGAGCCCGGCGGCGAGCGCACTCGCTACGCCGCCGCCGGGATGAGCAAGATCGTGCATGCGGCGATGCTAGCGGTGCAGTGGCACCGACGACATGACTTACATCAAGCGACGCGGCGCGTTGCCGCGCCGAGGTCTCAGGCCGCGACGTGGTCGCGCCGCGCGCGGCGCTGCCGCCGCCATTCGCCGCCGAGGTAATACCCGATGGCGCCGAGGACGGTCAGCCCGGCGAAGATCTCGATGAAGAGCGAATAATCCAACCGGTACCTGCCGGTGGCGGGATCGTAGACGCTGCAGAGCACGCGCACGCGATCGAGCAGGCCGGAAAGATCCTGCAGGGCACCCGGCGCGCCGGTCGTCACCTCGCGCACCGCGCCGACCAGCAATTGCGGATCGAACGTGTCGCCGTAGATCTGTCGCGCGATGCGCCCGTTCGCATCCACGATCGTCACCTGCGCGATGTGGTCGAAACCGCCCGGGCTCGGTGCATAGACGAAGCCGAACGCGCGCGTCAGTGCCTCGACGCTGCCGGCGTCGGGCGAGAGGAACGTCCACCGGGGATCGTCGACGCCTTGCTGCCGCGCGAACTGCCGCATCGCCGCCGGATTGTCGAACGGGAGGTTGAAGCCGATCGTGGCGACGTTGAACGCGTCGGTCCCGAGCGCGCGGTTGGCTTCCTTGACGGCCGTGGCGAGAAAGCGCGTCGTCGCCGGGCAGATCTGGCTGCAGCCGGTGTACACGAAGCTCTCGACGAGCGGCTTCCCGCGGAAGTCGCTCATGCGCACGCGCCGGCCATCCGCGCTGGTGAACGCGTAATCGTCGACCACGCGGCCGATCGCCGCCTGGCTCTGCTTCATGGCCGACGGGAAGTCGAGCGCGGACGCCGGCGTTGCCAGGGCGAGAGCGAGGGCGATGGCGGCCAGCGCGCGCAGCGCGTCAGGCGAGAAACGTCGCATCGACGATCGCCGCCGTCAAAAGCAGCGTGAGTTGGACGAGCGACGCGTGGAAGTTCGCCATGGCGGTCTGCCGGGACGGCGCGCGCACCAGCGCCACGCTCTTGCGCAGGAAGTACGCGCCGCTGGCGATCGCCGTGATCGCGTAGGGCCAGGACAGTCCGGTGAACGCCGGGACGAGCGACGCCGCCACGAGGAGGATCGTTCCCGCGAGCACGGCGCGCGCCGCCCGCGCCTCGCCGACGACGGCGGGCAGCATCGGCACGCCCGCCGCCTCGTAGTCGGCGCGGCAGGCGATGGCGAGGCTCCAGAAATGCGGCGGCGTCCACAGGAACAGCACGACGGCGAGCCATAGCGGCGTGGCCTCGAGACCGCCGGGTGTCACGGCCGCGGCACCCGCCATGACGGCGAAGCTTCCCGCCAGCCCGCCGACGACGATGTTGAGCCACGTGCGCCGCTTGAGCCATACCGTGTAGACGACTCCATAGACGAAGGCGCCGAGGAACGTGTAGAGCGCGGCCAGCGTGTTGGTGGCGAGCGCGGCGACGGCGACCGAGCCGGCGCACATGAGCGCAATGACGGCGAGCCAGCGGCGCGAATGGACGAGCCGTCCGGTGACGAACGGCCGGCGCTTCGTGCGCGCCATGCGCGCGTCGATGTCGCGCTCGACGTATTGATTGAATGCGCCCGCCGCCGCGGACGACACGACGACGGCGACGACGAGCAACGCGGCGCGCCATGCCGCCGGAGCGTCGCCCGGCGTGACGGCGAGGCCGGCGAACGCGGTGAAGCCGATCACGAGGCCGATGCGCAGCTTGAAGAGATCGAAGAAGAGGGCGATCGGCGCGTTCATCGTCAGGTCCCGGGTGTCGGGTTACGCGAACTGGACGAGGCGGCGGCCGGGCACGCGCACGGCCGCCGCGCGTTGCGTCGTCACGAGAGCGGCCACACGGTCGACAGGTACTTCCAGTTGACGAAGTAGTAGAGGACGAACGCGACCAGGAACACCATCGCCAGAGTGAACGTTCCGGGCGCCACGAAGCCGCCGATGCCGATGTTGCCGTGGCCCGTGATCGCGGCCGCCACCGGCTGGCGCGGCGGGCGTGCGGCGCGTCCCTCGCGCATGCTGATCGTCCTGTAGCCCGGATTCGGGATCTTCCTTCCGAAGAACACGCTCCCGACGGTGATCAGCAGATAGGACGCGCCGCCCACGATCGCCACGAGCCCGGATAGCGCCATGAGGCCCATCATCAGGTAGGCCGTCCCGGCGAACTCGTAGGGGAGCGGATTGCCCGCGAACGTCATGTCCCAGTGCCGGCGCGGCACGCCGAGCGTTCCCGCGCCCATCATGAACAGGGCGAATCCGGCCATGCCGAGCCCGAACAGGTACGGCTGCCATTTCGCCAGGCGAGGAAACATCAGTTCGCGCTGGAACAGCGCCGGGATCAGGAAGTACGTCATCGACATGAAGGCGAGCGTCGTGCCGACGACGACCGTGGCATGGAAATGCCCAGGCACGTAGATCGTGTTGTGGATGATGAGGTTGAGCTGCTCGGTGCCCATCATCACGCCCGAGATGCCGCCGAGAAAGCCGAAGCCGATCAGCGAGATGAACATCCCCGAGAACACCGGGTTGCCCCAAGGGGCCTTGCGCAGCCACTCGAAGAGGCCACGGTCGAAGCCCTTCTTCCGCTGCGCGACTTCGATCGCGCCGGGCACCGTCAGCCCGTGGACCATCGACGCCAGTACGGCGAGATACATCGCATAGCTCGTGTTGAAGATCTTCCAGTTCGACGTGAGGCCCGGATCGGCGAGGAGGTGGTGCGCGGAGGCGAGCTGCAGGAAGAAGATGTAGAGCAGGAACGCCGTGCGCGACACCTTCTCGGACATGGGCTTCGCGCCGAAGACGATCGCGGCGATCGCGTACCAGATCGACACGTGCGCGGCGACGTTGATCTGCTGCGAGCTGTGCCCGAACGCCCACCAGACCGTCTTGTACATGAGCGAGTCGATGTAGGGCACGAGCCCGATCGACCAGAGGAACGTCGGAATGAGGATGATCGCCCCCGAGGCGATCGTGAAGATCGCGATGACGCAGGCGGTGACCGCGCCGAACGTCACGAGCGGCAGCGAGCCGTGGTACGTGCCTTCGCTCCTCGCGACGACGAGCGTGCCGAGAAACACGAAGCATCCGATCAGCGCGCCCACGGCGAACAGGATCAGCCCCAGGTAGAACGCCGGGTGCGCGCCCATCGGCGCATAGGAGGTGAACATCACGCTCGAATCGCCGCGGAACACCGCGACGTTGTTGACGAGCGCGCCGATGACCATGAGCCAGAAGGCCGTCCAGGCCCATCGCGGCGCCGCGATCCGGCAGCGTAACAGGACCGTCGCGCAGAAATACAGGACCGCGATCTCGAAGAAGATGATCCACACGACGAGCATGTCCACGCCGTGCGCCGTCAGCACCAGGTAGAACCAGTCGGCGGGCAGCAGGTGGACGGCGGGCCAGCGCGTGAGGATCACGAGAAGCGCGAGGATGCCGCCGACCAACAGCGACACCACGCCCGCGACCGCATTCCAGCGGATGAGCTTCTCGCCCTGCTCGTGGAAGACCAGGCCGGTCGCCGGGTCCGTACGGAAGTTCCGGTTGATCACGATTGCCGTCCCCTCACTGTTTTTTCACGACGTAGAGCTTGCTCGACATCGTGTGATGATTGATCCCGCAATACTCGTTGCAGATGATCGAGTAGACGCCCGCCTTCGTCGGGGTAACCGTCACGACGTGCTCGTAGCCGGGGTGCACCTCGATGTTGATGTTCTCCGGTTGCAGCGAGAAGCCGTGCAGGAAATCCATCGACGAGAGGTGCAGGCGGTACGTCTTGCCTTCCTCGAGCTCGAGCATCGGCCACCATTGCCATAGCCGCGCGATCAGGTAGGCGTCGCCGCCCGGTTGCGGATGCACGACCGGGATCTTGAGATCGGTCTCGGTGCGCACGGTGTTCTTGTCGACGAACTCCTGCGTCTTCTTTGCGAACGTCTCGGCCGTCGTCTTGTAGGCCTCGTTGGACAGGTTCTGCTTACCGTACACGTGCCAGTACGGCATCATGAAGAACATGATCAGGCACCAGACGAAGGCGATGACGATCCACGTCCCTTCGACACGGTCGAGCGGCTGCTTCCACCACAAACGCTCGGTGGGGGGTTCGATGGCGCTCATGGTCTCGATGCTCCCTCGGTCACTTCGCGATCGGGATGCCGACGATCTCCATTACACCCCAGATGATGTAGAGCACGGTTGGCATCGCGACGCCGATGAAGAGCAGCAGGAACGGGTTGTCCAGCAGCTGCTGCATCGCCGGTATCGGTTCGTCGAATTCACCATCGTCCATCGGCTCGAGCGGAGGACTTGCGACCTTGTCGATCATGCTGGGCTCCTTGAATTCCCGATTTGCCGCGCAGACGGGCGGAGTGCCTGCCGCGCGCGGTGCCGGCCAATTTAGGGAAGACGGCGCGGGTTGCACTTGACGCGTATCAAGCAAAGACGCGCCCGACGCGTGTCAAATGGCGTCTCGTCGGTTCCTGCCTCACGCCATGCCCACTGGAGCACTCGGCCTTCGCGCCAGCCCCCCCGCGACGATCTTCGAGCCCGCGTTCGTGCGTCATGCCGCGCCGGCGGGCGCCGTGGCCGCGTGGCTGTTCGCGTGCTGTGCGCTGGTCTTCTCGATGGTGGTCGTCGGCGGCGTGACGCGTCTTACGCACTCGGGCTTGTCGATCGTCGAGTGGCAGCCGATCGTCGGCACGTTGCCGCCGCTCACCGACGCGCAATGGCAGGAGGCGTTTGCGAAATATCGACTGACGCCGGAGTACCGCCTCGTCAATCACGCGATGGACGTCGCGGCGTTCAAGGGCATCTTCTGGTGGGAGTACTTCCACCGGCTTCTCGGGCGCCTGATCGGGGTCGCGTTCCTGGTCCCGCTCGCATGGTTCGCGCTGCGGCGGCGCCTGCCGCCCGGGCTCGCGCCGAAGCTCGCGGCCATCTTCGCGCTTGGCGGCGCGCAGGGCGCGATGGGCTGGTACATGGTGCAAAGCGGCCTCGTCGACGATCCGCGCGTGTCGCACTTCCGTCTGACGGCGCATCTGGCACTCGCGCTCGCGATCTTCGCGGCGATGTTCTGGATCGCCCTCGGGCTCTTGCGGCGGCGGGCCGTCGCGTACGATGCGCGGCACGCCGGCTTGCGCCGCGCCGGCCTTGCGCTCGCCGTGCTCGTGTTCGTGATGGCGCTGACCGGCGGCCTGGTCGCCGGGATCCGCGCCGGCTTCGCGTACAACACGTTCCCGTCGATGAACGGGCACGTCGTGCCGCCCGAGATCCTCATGCTCGAGCCGTGGTATCGCAATTTCTTCTACAACATGGCGACCGTGCAGTTCGACCATCGCCTGCTCGCGTGGACGCTGGCGCTCGCCGTGCCGCTGTTCTGGTGGCGCGTGCGACGCCATCCGGCTACGACGCGCGCGATGCGCGTCGGCGCCGATCTGCTGCTCGCGATGCTTGCCGTGCAGGTGGCGCTCGGCATCGCCACGCTGCTGCTGCGCGTGCCGGTGCCGCTCGCGGCCGCGCATCAGGCCGGTGCCGTGCTGCTGTTCGCGGCTGCGCTGAATGCCGCGCATGCCTTGCGCAATTGAACGACGGGCACGATCTCCGTCGAGGACGAACGATATGGCGACGATCGAACTGGACGTGCGCGGACTGGAGGCGCCCGAGCCGCTCGAGCGCGTGCTGTCCGCACTGGACCGGCTCGGCGCGGACGACGAGCTGCGCGTGAAGATCGACTGCCGGCCGGTGCCGCTCTTCCGCATCCTCGAGCGTAACGGCTACACGCACGAGGAATGGCCCGGGTCCGATTCGCTGCTCGAGATCGCGATTCGCAAGGGTCCCGGCGCGTGATGCCCGTGCAGGCGCCGCCGTCCGATCTCGCGCGCTGGATCCGGGAAATCGGCCGCGGCGCGCGCGCGGCCCGCGACCTCCCCGCCGAGGACGCGCGGGCGCTCTGCGGCGCGATGCTCGAAGGCAGCGTGCCGCCGCTCGAGCTCGGCGCCATCCTGCTCGCGTACCGCATGAAGGGCGAGACGCTCGCCGAGCTCACGGGCTTCATGACGGCGATCGACGCGCGCGTTGCCCGGCTGGAGACGCCCGGCGAGGGCGTCCGCCCGGTCGTGCTGCCGAGCTACAACGGCGCGCGGAGGCTGCCGAACCTGACGCCGCTCCTCGCGTTGCTGTTGCGCCGTTACGGCGTGCCGGTGCTTCTGCACGGCATGGTCGACGACACCCAGGGGTCCGGGCGCGTCACGACCGCGTCCATCCTGTGGGAGCTCGGCATCGAGCCGGCCTCGTCGCTCGAAGACGCGGAGCGGCGCCTGTCGCGCGATGCGCTCGCGTACGTGCCCACGGAATTGCTCTCGCCGGAGCTCGCCTCGCTCTTGTTGCTGCGCGAACGGATGGGCGTGCGCAGCGTCGCGCACACGCTCGCCAAGCTGATCGACCCGTTCGGGGGCCGCGGCTTGCGCGTCGTCGCCGTCACGCATCCCGACTATCTTGCGCGGATGCATGAGTACCTCGCGGCCACGAGCGCGAACGCCTTGCTCATGCGCGGCACCGAAGGCGAGCCGTTTGCCAATCCGCGCCGCCAGCCGCGGCTCGAGGCGTTCGAGAACGGCGTCGCCGAGGTGCTGTTCGAAGCCGATACCGAGCGGAATGCTCCGCCGCTGCCGGCGACGATCGACGCGCCGACGACGGCCGCATGGACCGCGGCGGCGATCGCAGGCGAGATGCCGATTCCCGAGCCGATCGTCAACGAGCTCGCGTGCTGCCTGCGCGGGGCGCATGTGCCGCGGGTGCCGGCAGCAACAGGATAGCGTCCTCTTAATCCGTTGCTCGTAGGTTCGATCAACACGGCCTACCAACCACTTAAGGGCTTGGCGAGAGATCGCCGGGCCTTCGTCTTCTTGCGGGTGCGTGGTCGCCATCGCGGCGCGATGCCGACCTCGTTCGAGCAGTCTTTGCGCCTTATTGGCGAGGCGCTGCGTCTATCACCATTCCTATGTCGACTCGAGAGGCGCTCGAAGTCGGAAATCTCAAGGCGAAGGAATTCAGTGTAAGTGGGGGCGTGCAGCGGGGTTGGGCGGGCGGCACCGCTGACGCCAATGCCTACGCGAGCTGATCGAGCAGCGTCCTTGCTTCCCTGAGATCGGCGGTGTCGAATCCTTCGGTAAACCAGCCGTAGACGGGGGCGAGCAGCTCGAATGCGGCGGCATGTCTGCCCTGGTCGCTCCATAGTCGAGCGAGGCTCACGGCGGCGCGCAGCTCAAGCGACTTCGCTCCCATCCCGGCCGCCGTACGAAGCGCTTTCTGAAAGCAGGCGGCGGCTTCGTCCGGTTCACCTTGCCGCCCCGACAGAACGCCTCTCAGCCGCTCGAGCTCCGGCGCGTAATAACGCTCCTGCGTTGCGGCAACAGCTTCCAGCGCCTCGTCGAGCGCGATTAGTGCATCGCGATAGGCGCCGGCCTCCAGACATGCAGCTGCCAACAGACCAAGCCAGTGACTTCGATGGTGCCAATCGCCGATGCTGTGCAGACCGGAGATGCCCAAGCGAAGTTGCCCGATCCCTTCCGCATGGAAACCGAGACAGGCCTCCGCATATCCCTTGGCCACGGCGCTCTCGCCCAACCACAGCGGCAAGTCGTGCTTGGCGGCGATGCGGGAGGCCGCGTTAGCGTATTCCAGCGCTGTGGCGAAGTCGCGCCGATCGTTGCGCATGTCGGCCGCAAACGTCATGGCAAATGCCAGGGTGTATGCGTGCCCCAGTCTTTCGGCGCGAGCGAGCGCCTCGTCGAAGCGTGCCACAGCACGATCGGGGAAACCCAGAAACCATGATGCCCAGCCCGCATACAGTCGCGAGATGAGGCCAGGCCGCTCGCCATATAGAAACAAGTGCGTACGGTCGCTATCCGCGCCTTCGAGCGCCTCATCGATGGCGATGGCTCGATCCGTTTCGTGTAAAGCCTCGGCGAACCGACCAAGGAAGAACAGGGTTGACCCGAGGGCTCGGCTGGCAAGAGCGCGCTGAAGCGGTCCTCGATGCTCCTCGGCCACGGCCGAGATACGGACGGCGAGCTCGTGTGCCCGTTGCATTTCACCGCGAGCCAGGTAGTGGTTCCAAAGGCCGCGCAGAACCGGGAAAAGCTCGTCCAGCGTGCCCACTTCCTCGCACAAAGCCTGCGCGCGACTGTACACGCGCTCGACGTCGATCCCCGAATGCCCCTTCGCCGCGACGAGAGGAACGGCGAGTGCCATCTGCAGCGCGAGCTCCTGTTCCGAGCGTGCTTGACTATCCGGCTGCGTCACAAGAGCTTCGAGCGCCTTCGAGAAATGGGCAATTGCCTCGACGCTCGCCGATCGGCGGACTGCGATTTCTCCTGCCTTGCGCCAGTATTCGACGGCATTTCCGTACAACCCTGCTTCGGAGAGATGATGCGCGAGAACTTCCGGCTCGGTCGCAACTGTCTCTGGGAAACGTTCTTCGAGGACCGCAGCAATGCGAGCGTGCAGTTGGTGGCGGCGACTCTTGAGCAGGCTCTCGTAGGCGACGTCCTGCACGAGCGCGTGCTTGAAGCTGTAAATTGCCTCGGGCAGCGTACCCCGGCGGAAAACCAACTCGGATCGCACCAGTTCTTCGAGAGAAGCCCATAGCGCGGGCGCGGGCTGGAGGGAAACGGCGGCGAGGAGCTCATAGGAGAACGTGCGACCCATTACCGCGCCGATCTGGGCCACCTCCTTCACCGGTCCCAGGCGGTCCAGGCGCGCGAGCAAGGAGTCATGCAGCGTGGCCGGAATGGCCAGCAGTGGAAGCGGGCCGGAAAGCTCGAAATGGTCGCCCGCGTCGATCAGCAGGCCGCACTCCATGACCGTCTTGGTCAGTTCCTCGACGAATAACGGAATGCCATCGGTCTTCATCAGGATCTGGTCGAGGACGTCCGGTGGCAGGGATTTGCCGTTGGTGACCTTCTCGATAATCTCTGCGCCGTGGCGGCGGGTCAGCCTGGAGAGGGTGAGTGTCACAACGTGCGGATAGCCGGTCCACGGTGGAACGAATTCCGGGCGAAAGGTGACCATCACCAATATCGGCAGCGTTGGCACGCGCTGAACGATCATGTCCAGGAGCTCGAGCGTCGTCGGGTCCATCCAGTGCGCGTCCTCGAAAACGGCAAGCACCGGCCGGCGCGTTGCCAGGCCCTGCAATTGATCGACAAGGGCTTCCAGTGTCCTTTGCTTCTGCTGCCGCGGATTGAGATCGAGGGTCGTGTAGCGAGCGTCCAGCGGGAGTGACAACAGCGCGGCAATCAGCGGTATCACGTCGCGCAGGTTTGCGCTCCCGAGCGCGAGGAGGGATTCGAGCTTCCTGAGTCGTGTCTCGGGCGGGTCCGCGCGCTCGAATCTCGCAGCACGCTCAAGGAGCCTGATGACCGGATGAAGCGCGCTGTTCGTATGGTGGGGTGAGCCGTAATGACTGACCGGCATGTAGGCGTCACCGAGCCGCTCGCGCAACGTGCGGACCATGCGTGACTTGCCCACCCCCGCTTCGCTGGCAATGAGGACGACTTGGCCCTCACCCGCCTTCGCGACCTGCCAGCGATAAAGCAGCATCGCGAGTTCCTGCTCGCGTCCGGCGAGTGGGGTAAGGCCGGTACCGTGCAGGGCATCGAAGCGGCTCTCGGCGCGGCTTTCGCCAAGGACCCGCCAAATGCTCACGGGCTCCCGGAAGCCCTTTAGGTCATGGCTGCCGAGATTCTCGAGGTCGAATAATTCGCCGAGCAGACGGCGGGTGTCTCGACTGACTACGACGCTGCCCGGGCTGGCGATGGACTGCAGGCGCGCGGCCAGGTTGGGTGTTTCGCCGACGACAGCGTCCCTTTCTGTCCCGCTATCGCCGGTCATGTCGCCGACAACGACGAGGCCCGTTGCAATCCCAACCCGCGCTGTCAGCGGTTCGTCAGCCGGTGTTCGCAGGCGCGATACCGCTTCTGTCACCGCCAAACCCGCGCGAACCGCCCGCTCCTCATCGTCTTCGTGCGCGCGCGGCCATCCGAAATAGACCAGGACTCCGTCACCCATGAACTTCGCGACATGGCCTTCGTAGCACGCCACTTCGCGCGCTACCTGGTCTTGATACGTTCCGATCACTCCGGCCATGACCTCGGGGTCGAGTCGCCGTGAGAGTTCGGTCGATCCGACAAGGTCGCAAAACAACACGGTGAGCTGGCGGCGTTCAGCCGCGGACCGTTTCTCCACTGCTTCCGCGGACGAGTCCGGCTGCGCTCCGGTTTGTCGCTCGGTCGATCGATTGGAGGTTTCGGCCAACGTCTTGATAGCCGCTTCTAGTCTCCTCCGAGGCCCGAGTGGCAGCCCCAAGGTCGTCAGATCCTCGTCGGTCAGGTAGGGCAGATCGCCCAGGCTGACCGCGTTATCGGCGAAGACTGGTGCGTACTGGCCAAGGCCAAGCCCTTCGAGCCACCGCGCGATATCGTCCGCCACAGGCAGTTGCTCCAACAGGTTCTATCACGTCGACGCAGCGGAACCCTTCGAGGCGGTATCCATCCCACATCCTGAGCATTAGGAATGACGTATTCCGCCACGCACTGCCAGAGTCTAAGGCTGGCAGGCAAAGGTGTCGATCTAGGCAGGAAGGTCAGCATAGAATCATGCGTCGCCAAGCCAGCTCTTGACGCCGTCTTTCTGCCCCGAAACGTTCAAGTGAAAGCTAGGCGGCACAACAACCAGCGGTACACCCATGAACCACGAACAGCCAACACCATCGCTGCAAGGTTCCTGCCACTGCGGAGCGGTGCGCCTTACGTTACCGACTGCGCCCGACAAGGCCACGACCTGCAACTGTTCGTTGTGCCGGCGCACGGGAGGAATATGGGCCTACTATCAATTTGGGACAGTGTCTGTCCAAGGCCACCCTGAGAACACGGAAAGCTACATCTGGGGCGATCGAACCCTGAGGAACGTGCGCTGCAAAATTTGCGGTATCGTCACCCATTGGGAGCCGCTTAAAGCCGAGCCCGGCGCTCGCCACGGAGTGAACCTACGGAATTTCGAACCAGCGCTCTTGGAGTCCGTAGTCGTCAGGCGCTTCGATGGAGCGGATACCTGGAAATTCCTTGACTGAGCGCTTGCCGCGAGATGCCGCTTAACCTTCGTTCAACCGGACTTGCAACGGCTTTGCTGCGCAGGCCGTCATTTCATTCTCGGCCTGCTACGCACCACCGTTGCAAGCCGGTTAACTCAAACTGCTCGCGATACGGCGCCCGCGGCAGGCTTCTCGTGAGCTCGGAACCGTTGTCGCAGCGGATGGCGCGCGGCAATCGTTTGCTCCGGTTTCTATGGTCACCACAACGGTGGCGCACACCCGCGCCGGCGGGGGGTACTGTCCGCTCGACCCGCGATGAGGATCAGTGCTGGCGCGCCAGCTCGACGCCGTCGTGTCGCCCGATTCGGAACATCGGCGGGTGATGCCTACCCGTGAAACGCCCGCAGCTTCCCGGCGTCGAGGATGCGGATCTCCCGCCCCTCGACCGCGATCAAGCCCTTCTCCGAGAGGTCGTGCAGGATGCGCGAGAAATGCTCGGGCGTCACGTTGAGCCGCGAGGCGACCACCGCCTTCGACGTCGGCAGCGTCACCGCGTACGGCTCGTTCGCGCTCGAGTGCGTCTCGTCCTGGCGCAGCAGGTAGCCGATCACGCGCTCGGTGCCGGACTGCATCGAATACGCCTCGACGTCGCTGATGAGCGAGTGCAGCCGCCGCGACAGGCCCGCGAGCATCTTGCGGGCAAACGCCGGGTCGCGCTCGAGCTCCTCGAATACCACCTTTCGGGACACGTGCATGAGCAGCGAGTCCGAAAGCGTCTGCGCCATGACGATGTACGGCTTGCCCATGAACATCAGCGCCTCGCCGAACGAATAGCCCGGCCCGACGATCTCGACCACCTTCTCGCCGCCCTGCGGCGACAGGAACGCGAGCTTGACCTGCCCGTAGACGACGAGGTGGAAGCCGACGCACGGATCGCCGCGGTTCACGACGATTTCGCCGCGCGGCACGTGCAGCTCGGTCGTGCCCGCGGCGATGCGATCGATCTCGTCGGGAGCGAGCTCCTCGAACAGCGGCAGGCGCGAAAGAAAGGCCTGCGTCGTGATCTTCTGGCGCGACAAGGGCGGATGCGGTGGTGGGCGGCGCGGGCAAGCGTACCACGGCGACGGCTCTGCGCCCCGCAGCGCGCGGTTGACGGCGTCAGCTCAACGCGGGGTAGGTGATCGTCGTGCCTTCGATCCGAGCGAACGACGTCACCTTGTGGACGGTCGTCTTGAGCTCGCTCACGATCTCCTCGACGCGCACGCCGCGCACGACGAGGGCGTCGGCGATGAGCGAGCGATGGCAGCGCCAGGGGACCGCTTCCGCGCACATGATCGCGACCGTGTCCTGCCCGGCTAGCGCCAGCAGCCGCTCCAGGTTCTCCGCGAACGCCGGCGTCTGCATGTAGTCGGCATAGCCACGGAACGAGGCGTTGCGCCAGGCCGCGTTCGACGCGTCCGCGCCCGCCTTGCGGAATCCGCCCAGCCCCGGCAGGTGCGTGTAGGCGATGCCGTGTGCCGCCAGCGTGCGCGCGAGCGCGTCGGCGTTGTACTGCGGGTTGTGCCGCGAGCGCGGAACCGTGCGTACGTCGGCGAGATGCGTCACGCCGTGCGCCTCGAGGAGCGCGATGAGCGCGTCCGGTGCGCGGGTCGAATGGCCTACGGTATAAACGACGTTCGGCACCGCTCGACGACGCGGAAAGGACGTGCGCGATGGACCTCACCCGCTTGCTCGGCATCGATCATCCCGTCATCCAGGCCCCGATGGCGGGCGTCCAGGGCAGCAAGCTCGCCATCGCGGTCTCGGAGGCCGGTGGCCTCGGCTCGCTGCCGTGCGCCATGCTCGCGCGCGACGGCATACGCGAGGAGCTCACATCGATCCGGGCGCAGACGA
>JBLMWT010000050.1:0-3642 GCA_050257375.1 Sphingomonadaceae bacterium | reverse complement strand
CCGGCCCGAGCACGCTGATCAGCGCGTAGGTCTCGTAGCCGTCGAAGATCCAGCCGAGAAAGCTGGCGACGAGGATTTTCCAGTGCTGCGGGGTGAGCCGGGCGTGCCACGCCCCGGCCGGCATGCTGGCGGCTTGCGACATGATCTCCTCCTCCTGAAAGCGCGCGTGATTTTCTTTTGCTTCTGTGCGCGCATGCTAGGAGGCGTCCCGCGCAGCGTCAAAAAGAAATACCTACATCTTCGTCAGCTTTGCGCCTCGGCGACGAGCTCCGCGATCGCCTGCGCGCCGGTGGCGCGCAGGTCGTGCGCGTCCTTGAGCAGGCAGCCGAGCGTCGCAGCCACCGTCGGCGCGTCGAGCGTGTCGCGGTGCAGCCGGATGAGCGCCTGCGCCCAGTCGATCGTCTCGGCGACGCCCGGCAGCTTTCGCGGCCCGCGCGCGCGCAGTTGCTCGACGAAGCGCGCGACGCTCGTCGCCAGCTGCTCGGAGATCCCCGGGACCTTGGCGCGCAGGATGCGCAGCTCCTTCTCCATCCCGGGATGCTCGACGTAAAGATAGAGGCAGCGCCGCCTGAGCGCGTCGCTCAGCTCGCGCGAGCGGTTCGAGGTGAGCAGCACGATCGGCACGTGCTCGGCGCGGATCGTGCCGAGCTCGGGGATCGTGACCTGGAAGTCCGACAAGAGCTCGAGCAGAAACGCCTCGAAGCCCTCGTCCGCGCGGTCGACTTCGTCGATGAGCAGCACCGCGGGTCCCTCGCGCCGCGTGATCGCGCGCAGCAGCGGCCGCTCGAGCAGGTAGTCGCGCCCGAAGATGAGCTCCTCGAGCTCGTCGGGCTCGCGCCCCTCCCGTTCCGCAATTTTCAGCCGCAGGATCTGGCGCTGGTAGTTCCATTCGTAGAGCGCCGTGTGCGTGTCCAGGCCTTCGTAGCACTGCAGCCGCACGAGCTCGGTGTTCTGCATGCGCGCGAGCACCTTGGCGATCTCGGTCTTGCCGACGCCCGCCTCGCCTTCGACGAGCAGGGGGCGGCGCATTTCGCGCGCGAGGAATACGGCGGTCGCGATCTCCGGCTCGGCGATGTAGCCGCAGCGCTCCATCGCCTGCTGGACCGCGCGGATCTCCTCGTTCATCAGCGCGGGCCGCGCAGTCCGATCCAGACCCGGTAGATCGACACGCTCACCACCATGCCCCACACCATGCCGCCGATCATGCCGCCGAGCATCTCGGGCACCCCGCCCACCGCGCCGATCCAGGCGGCGATGCGGTAGTACACCATCACGCCGGCGACCATGCCGAGCATCATCCAGCCCGAGCAGGCGAAGTTCTGCATGACGCGCGCGCAGAACTGGCGCCGGCACCCCGGGCGCGCGCGGCGCAGCCACGCCAGCGCGCCGAGCCCGCCCGCGAACATGCCGAGGTGCATCGCCGGCAGCCACTCGAGGTGCAGCCGCGCGACCGCGAGGAAATCGGGCGCGCGCGCCTGGCACATCGTCGCGATCGCATCCAGGCCGAAGTTGCGCGCGTCGATCGTCAGGCCCGCGAGCATGCCGAGCGTGCCGAGCAGCATCATCGCCTGCGGCGCGGTGATGCCGACGCGCGCCGGACGCAGCCAGCCGAGCGCGGCGAAGCCGGTGAGCACCGAGACGGCGGTGAGCGCGAGCCAGATGAGATCGCGCGGTTGCTGCAACGCAGCAAGCTGCCAGGCCCACGCGGCGCCGAGCACGACGACCGCGCTCGCCGCCATCGTGTGGCGACGCAGCTTGGTCGTGAGCGAAAGCGCGAGCTCGGTCATTCGGCCAGCTTGTACCAGAACCGGAGGCGCGTCAAAAAGTTTGAGCCGTCGGTTGTTCGCCGTCCCGGCCCGCTCGGGTCCTGCTAACCTAGGTTACCTCCTGCCTGCGCTCTGAACACAGATGACTGAAAAGCCTGCCGGCGTCGGCCCGGGACAGCAGGTCGGAAAGTACAAGCTCGTCAAGTCTCTCGGCCGAGGGACTTCGGGCACCGTGTACCGGGCGTACGACACCTTCACCGGCAAGGAAGTCGCACTGAAGATCGTCGACCCGGCGATCTTCGAGGATCCGGATTTCGGCAGCGCGCGCCACGCCCAGTTCCTGGCCGAGGCCTCGCTCGCGGGCATGCTGATCCACCCGCACGTGGTGACGCTGCTCGACGCGGTGGTGGAGCAGGACAGGGCCTACATCGCGATGGAGCTGATCACCGGCGGCGATCTCTCCCAGCACGTCAAGCCCGACACGCTGCTGCCCGTCGCGGACGTGATCGAGATCTGCTACCACTGCTGCAGCGCGCTCGACTACACCACGCGCGCGGGCATCATCCATTGCGACATCAAGCCGGCGAACATCATGATCGCCGACGGAACCGACGTGCGCATCACCGACTTCGGCGCCGCGGTGCTGCACAAGAGCAAGGTCGTGCAGGCCGCGGCCATGGGCTCACCGCATTACGCGGCGCCCGAGCGCATCACGCGCGAGGAGCTCACGTTTCACAGCGACATGTACTCGCTCGGCGTCGTGCTCTACGAGCTGCTCACCGGACGGCGCCCGTTCCTCGCCGCCAATATCGACGAGCTCGTCGAGAAGATCCTGCACGAGGAACCGCCGCCGCCGAGCAGCCTGCGGCCGGACCTGTCGCCGATCATCGACCGCGCGGTGATGCACGCGCTCAAGAAAAAACCCGAGCAGCGCTACCGGACGTGGGCGGAGTTCGCGTTCGAGCTCTCGGAGGTCTCGCGGCACGTGCTCTCGCCCGACGCGGTGCCGGAAGCCGACAAGCTCAACGCGCTCAAGCGCGTCGAGGTGCTCGAATCCCTCTCCGACGAAGAGCTCTGGGAAATCGCCCGGGCGGGCCGCTGGTCGCGCGTCAAGGCCGACGATGTCCTCGTGAGCGAGGACGACACCGGCTCGCATTTCTTCCTGCTCGCGGCGGGATCGGCGAAGGTGGTGCGCCGCGAGCGCCTGCTCAACCTCGTGAAGGCGGGAGAGTTCTTCGGCGAGATGGCCTACATCCTCGACGGGCAGCAGCGCCGGCAGGCGAGCGTCGTGGCGACCAAGGACGGCGTGATCGCCGAGTTCGCGCCCGACGCGCTGAATCGCATGAGCCTGGAGGCTCAGCTCCTGCTCACGCGCGCGCTCGCGCGCAACCTCGCCGAGCGGCTGACGCTCGCCAACACGCGGATTACCGGTTAGGCCGAACCGGGGTTCGACACCGCGGTCAGCGGTGCTTCTGGTAAGTCCCGATCAAGCGCGCTTCGGCGATGACGTGGCCGCGCATCGCCGCTTCGAGCCCGGCCTTGTCCGGGCGCTTCAGGTCAGTAAGCACGATATCGAGCGCATAGAGCTTGTGCACGTAGCGGTGCCGGCCAATCGGCGGGCAGGGCCCGCCGTAGCCGGTGCGCCCCCAGTCGTTCGCGCCGTCCTTCGCGCCCGCGGGCGCCTTCGCGCCTTCGGCGAGGCCGCCGGCCGCCGGCGGGATGTCGTACAGCACCCAGTGCACCCAGGTCATCTTCGGCGCCTTGGGATCGGGCGCGTCCGGGTCGTCGACGATGAGCGCGAGGCTCTTCGCGCCCGCGGGCACGCCCGACCAGGCGAGCGGCGGCGAGACGTCCTTACCGTCGCAGGTGTACTTCG
>JBLMWT010000049.1:0-6961 GCA_050257375.1 Sphingomonadaceae bacterium | reverse complement strand
GCGCCGCGCGTCGAAGTCGGCGATGACCATGCCGTCGTCGCGCAGCCGTGCCTCGTACTCGTCGGCGCTATTCAGGGCGATCGGCCCGAGCGCCATGAAGCGATGCCCGTGCGTCGTGCCGCTCGAGGAGATCCCGAGCACGGATCCCGGAACGACGCGCGTGCCGTGCATCATGACCAGCCCGTGCACGGGGCGCACGAACTGGGCGTCGCCGTCGCCCCAGCGCATCAGCTTGGCGATCGGCAGCCCCTTGAGCGCGCTATCCACCCTGGCGGCGAGCACCTCGTCGAGCGGCCGCCCTTCGCTCGCGACATGCGCCACGTAGACCTCGCCCTTCGCCGTGCGCGCGGTGCGCAGGGCCTCGAGCGCGACGCCGTTCTTGCGCGCGAATCCCGCGACCGCCTGCGCGGGCGCCCCGACCGGCGGCCCCTGCACGTCGCGCTCGGCGTCCGGCGCGCGCTCGTGCACGCCGCCGATGAGCGTTGCGAGCCGGCGCGGGGTGGCGAAAGCGCGCGCGCTGCTGCGGTCCGACACGAGGCGCTCGCGCTGCAGCTCGAGCAGCAGGCTCGTCGCGAAGGCCTCCGCAAGCGCCTCGAGCGAGCGGGGCGGCAGCTCCTCGGTGAGCAGCTCGACGAGCAGCGGCGCCGGCATCGCTAGGCGCGCTCCCGCAGCATCGGGAATCCGAGCCGCTCGCGCGACTCGTAATACGCCTGGGCGACGGCGCGCGCCAGCGCACGCACGCGTCCGATGTAGGCTGCGCGCTCGGTGACCGAGATCGCCCCGCGCGCATCCAGCAGGTTGAAGCTGTGCGAGCACTTCATGACCATTTCGTACGCCGGCAGCACGCAGCGGGCCTCGGTCAGCCTCGCCGCCTCGGCTTCGAATTCGCCGAACTGCCGGAAGAGCATCTCCGTGTTCGACAGCTCGAAGTTGTAGCGCGATTGCTCGACCTCGTTCTGGTGGTACACGTCGCCGTAGGTCACGCCGGGAGTCCAGGCGAGGTCGAACACGCTCTCCTTTCCCTGCAGGTACATCGCCAGGCGCTCCAGCCCGTAGGTGATCTCGCCGAGCACCGGGCGGCAGGCGAGGCTGCCGACCTCCTGGAAGTAGGTGAACTGCGTCACCTCCATGCCGTCCAGCCACACCTCCCAGCCCAGTCCCCATGCGCCGAGCGTCGGCGACTCCCAGTCGTCCTCGACGAAGCGGATGTCGTGCTCCTTCGGATCCACGCCGAGCGCGGCGAGCGATTCGAGGTACAGCTCCTGGATGTTCGGCGGCGAAGGCTTGAGCACCACCTGGTACTGGTAGTAGTGCTGGAGGCGGTTCGGGTTCTCCCCGTAGCGCCCGTCCTTCGGGCGGCGTGAGGGCTGCACGTAGGCGGCTTTCCACGGCTCGGGGCCGATCGCGCGCAGGAACGTGGCGGTGTGGAAGGTCCCGGCGCCCACTTCCATGTCGTAGGGTTGCAGCAGCGCGCAGCCCTGGCGGTCCCAGAATTGCTCGAGCCGCAGGATCAGTTGCTGGAAGGTAAGCATCGGCGCGCGCGAAAATGCCGAATTTTACCGGCTCTGCCGCACGCGCGCGACGAGCGTAAACGCGACGAGCAGCGCGAGCGCGAAGCCGACCGCGGGCCAGTCGCGCAGGCGCACGTAGGGCGTGGCGCCCGTGTAGCCCTGCGCGTTCACCTCGAGCGTGCCGGTGACGAACTCCGGCAGGCGCGCGAGCACGCGCCCGTGGGGACCGATCGCCGCCGTGATCCCGGTGTTGGTCGCCGTCAGCATCATGCGCCCGGTCTCCAGCGCGCGCATGCGCGCGATTTCCAGGTGCTGCGCCGGCGCGAGCGAATCGCCGAACCAGGCGACGTTCGACGCGTTCACGAGCAGCGTGGCCCGCGGCAGCGCGCGCGCGATCTGCGCGCCGTAGGCGTCCTCGTAGCAGATGTCGACCGCGACCTTCTGGCCCGCCACTGCGAGCGGCGCCTGGTGTTCGGGGCCGCGCGAAAAGTCCGACAGCGGAATCGACAGCGAGCGCACGATCCAGTGAAAGCCCGCGGGCACGAATTCGCCGAACGGCACCAGGTGCACCTTGCTGTAGAGCTGGCGCGGCGACACGCCGAGGCTGATCACGCTGTTGTAGTACTCGTCGGGTCCGGCGCGGTAGGGCACGCCGAGCAGCAGGTCGCCGTCGTTGCGCCGCGCGGCCTCCTCGAGGCGCGCGATGTACGCCGGGCTGACGCTGTCCAGGAACCGCGGCACGGCCGTCTCGGGCGTGATGATCAGGCGCGCGCGCGTCCGCTCGGCGAGCCCGGCGTAGGTTTCGAGCGTCTGCGCGTAGCGTTCGGGCGAGAACTTGAGGTCCTGCGGAACGTTTCCCTGCAGCAGCGCGGCGGCGACCGGCGCCCCTGCGGGCGTGGTCCACTGCACCGCGCGCAGCGCCGCGCCGGCGACGAGCAGCCCGAGCAGGGCGAAGCCGGCCGCCCAGCGCGCGCGGCCGGCGAGCACGCACCAGATGAGGCCTGCGCAGGCCGACGCTGCGAAGGACATGGCGTACACGCCGCCGAGGGGCGCGAGGCCCGCGAGCGGCGTGCCGATCACGGCATAGCCGGTCGCGAGCCAAGGAAAGCCGGTGAGGACCCATCCGCGCAGCCACTCGGCGAGCGTCCAGGCCGCGGGAATCACGAGCGAGGCGCGCAGCGCGGCCGGACCGCCGATGCGCGCCTGCAGCCAGCCGGCGAACGCAGGAAAGAGCGCGAGCAGGGCGCAGAAGCCGAGCGTCACGAACGCGGCGAGCGGCGCAGGCATGCCGCCGAAGCGGTGCATGCTGATGTACACCCAGGACACGCCGAACCCGAAAAGCCCGAGCCCGAAGGCAAAGCCCGTCCACAGCGCATCGCGCGGCGAGGCCGCGCTCAGCCACAGCGCGGTGAGCGCGAGCAGGCTCGCGAGCGCAATCGCGTGCAGGCCGAAGGGAGCGTGCGCGAGGACGAGCGTCGCGCCCGCCGCGAAGGCGAGCGCGAAGCGAAACGAGCGGCGGTGCCGCAGGGACCCGGGTACGGACGCCCGGGTCACCTAGGCTTGTCCACGAGCAGCGTGTACACGCGCCGGCTGTCGGCGCGCAGCACCTGGAAGCGCAGTCCGTCGATGGCGAGCGTCTCGCCGCGCTTGGGCAGCCGCCCCAGCTCGGAGATGACCAGCCCGCCGACGGTGTCGACCTCCTGATCGGAAAAATGCGTGCCGAAGGCGGCGTTGAAATCGGCGATCTGGGTGGTGGCCTTGACGCGGAAGCGTCCGCCCGCTTCGGCGAGGATATTGTCGCTCGCCTCGTCGAAGTCGTACTCGTCCTCGATGTCGCCGACGATCTGCTCGAGCACGTCCTCGATCGTGACCAGGCCGGCCACCCCGCCGTACTCGTCGACCACGATCGCCATGTGGTTGCGGCTGGCGCGGAATTCCCTGAGCAGCACGTTCAGGCGCTTGGACTCGGGAACGAAGACCGCCGGACGCAGCATCTCCCGCACGTTGAACTCCTCCTCGCCGGCGTAGTGGCGCAGGAGGTCCTTGGCGAGCAGGATGCCGATCACGTCGTCGCGGTTCTGGTCGATCACGGGGAAGCGCGAGTGCGCGGTCGAGATGACGTGCGGGATGAACTTCTCGACCGGCTCGTGGATGTCGATGACGTCCATCTGCGCGCGCGGGATCATGATGTCGCGCACCGGAGTCTCCGATACCGTGAGCGCGCCCTCGATGATCGACAGCGCGTCGGCATCGAGCAGGTTGCGCTGGTACGCCGAGCGCAGCAGCGCGAGCAGCTGCGCCCGATCCTCCGGCTCGCGCAGCAGCATCGCCGAGAGGCGTTCGAGCAGGCTGGGTCTCGAGGGGTCGTTCATGCCGGCCGTTTCATTCTACCGCGTAGGGGTTGCGGAATCCCAGGCGCGACAGGACGCGGATCTCGGCGCGCTCCATGCGCTCGGCCGCGCGCTTCTCGGCGTGATCCAGGCCGCGCAGGTGGAGCATGCCGTGCACGACCAGGTGCGCGTAATGCGCCTCGAGCGGCTTGCGCTGCGCCCGGGCCTCGCGCGCGATCACAGGATGGCACAGAACGATGTCTCCGCGCCACGGACGCGCGCCGTAAGCGAAAGTGAGCACGTTGGTGGCGTAGTCGCGGCCGCGAAAGCGCCGGTTCAGGCCGCGACCTTCGGCGGCGCCGACCACGCGCAGCGTGACTTCGACTGCGGAAGTGGCGGCGGCGAGCGCCCAGGCGCGCAAGCGTGCCGCAGACGGCGCGCCGCGCACGGTGCGTTGCACGGTGACGCTACTTCGGGGGCGGCTCTTCGGAGTGCTTCTCGTAGGCATCGATGATGCGCGCTACCAGCGGATGGCGCACGACGTCATGCGCGCCGAACTCGGTGAACGCGATGCCGCGCACCTCGGCGAGGATGCGGCGCGCCTCGATCAGCCCGCTCTTCTGGCCGCGCGCCAGGTCGATCTGCGTGATGTCGCCCGTCACCACCGCCTTGGCGCCGAATCCGATGCGCGTGAGGAACATCTTCATCTGCTCGGGGGTCGTGTTCTGCGCCTCGTCCAGGATGATGAAGGCGTGGTTCAGCGTGCGACCGCGCATGTACGCGAGCGGCGCGAGCTCGATCGTGCCGCGCTCGAGCAGCTTCGCGGTCTTGTCGAAGCCCATCAGGTCGTACAGCGCGTCGTACAGCGGCCGCAGGTAGGGATCGACCTTCTGCGCGAGGTCGCCGGGCAAAAAGCCCAGCCGCTCGCCCGCTTCGACCGCCGGCCGCACCAGCACGATGCGCTTGACGGCGTCGCGCTCCAGCGCGTCGACCGCGCAGGCGACCGCCAGGTAGGTCTTGCCGGTGCCCGCCGGACCGATGCCGAAGGTGATGTCGTGCGCGAGAATATTCTCCAGATACGCGATCTGGTTCGGCGTGCGCCCGTGCAGGTCGGCGCGCCGCGTGAGCAGTTGCGGGCCCTCCTGGGCGGGCGCCGGCGCGTTGCCCTGCGCGAGCTCGGTGAGCCCGAGCTGCACGTCGTCGAGCGACAGCTCGCTGCCCGCCTTGTCGTAGAAATGCTCGAGGGCGCGCGCCGCGCGCGCCGTCTGCTCGGGCTCGCCGCGCACCGTGAAGCGCGCGCCGCGCCGCGAGATCGCGACGTCGAGCGCGGATTCGATTTGCCGGAGATTGGCGTCGAGCGCGCCGCACAGCCTCGCCAGGCGCGAATTGTCGACGGGCTCGAGCCGTACTTCGACGGGTTTGGATGCGGCGCCGCGGCTCACCGGGTGGAGGCGTCCCTAGACGAGCTCGCCGCGCAGCGAATGCGCCATCGCCGCCGTGATGGTCACCTCGGCGAATCCGCCCACCAGATCCGCGTCGCCGCGGAAGTTCACCACGCGATTGTTCGCTGTCGTGGCGGCGAGCTCGGTAGGATCCCGGCGCGAGCTACCGCGCACCAGCACGCGCTGCACGCTGCCGCACATGCGCGTGCTCACCGCGTGCGCCTGGGCGTCGACGAGCGCCTGCAGTCGCTGCAGCCGCTCGAGCTTCTCCTCGTGCGGCGTGTCGTCGGACAGCTCGGCCGCGGGCGTGCCCGGCCGCGCGCTGTACACGAAGCAGAACGAGCCGTCGAACTCGAGCTCCTCGGCGAGGCGCAGCGTCGCCTCGAAGTCGGCGCGCGTCTCCCCGGGAAAGCCGACGATGAAGTCCGACGTGAGGCTCAGGCCCGGGCGCGCCTTGCGCAGCCGGCGCACGATCGAGCGGTATTCGAGCGCGCTGTAGCCGCGCTTCATCGCCGCGAGCACCCGGTCCGAGCCGGACTGCACCGGCAGATGGACGTGCTCGGCGAGCTGCGGCAGCTCGGCATGCGCGTCGATCAGCCGCCGCGTGAACTCGCGTGGGTGCGAGGTCGTGTAGCGAATGCGCTCGATGCCGTCGATGTGCGCGACGTAGCCGAGCAGCTCGGCGAAATCGGCCTCGTCGCCCTCGACTTCGCCGCGCCAGGCATTCACGTTCTGTCCGAGGAGCGTCACTTCCTTGACGCCCTGCGCGGCGAGCTGGGCAATCTCGGCGATCACGTCGTCGAAAGGACGCGAAACTTCCTCGCCGCGCGTGTACGGCACCACGCAGTAGCTGCAATACTTGCTGCAGCCCTCCATGATCGACACGAAGGCCGCGGCGCCCTCGGCGCGCGCCGGCGGCAGCGCGTCGAACTTCTCGATCTCGGGAAAGCTCACGTCGACCTGCGAGCACCCCTCGCTGCGCCGGCGGGCGAGCAGCTCGGGCAGGCGATGCAGCGTCTGCGGGCCGAACACGACGTCCACATACGGCGCCCGGTCGAGCAGCGCGGCGCCCTCCTGGCTCGCGACGCAGCCGCCCACGGCGATCATCAATTCCGGCTTGGCGAGCTTCAGCTGGCGCGCGCGCCCCAGATCGGCGAACACCTTCTCCTGCGCCTTCTCGCGCACCGAGCAGGTATTGAACACGATCAGGTCCGCGTCCTCGGGGCGTTCGGCCTTCTGCATCCCATCGGCGCTCGCGAGCACCTCGGCCATCTTGGCGGAGTCGTACTCGTTCATCTGGCAGCCGAACGTGCGGATGTAGAGCTTGCCGGCCATGTAAGCGTGATTCGCGCCGCTCAGTCTTTCGGGTCCGGCTGCGCCGCTTCCTGCGGAGTCAGGATCCAAACGCGCGACACCATGCCCTGAGCGTCGACGAGGTACTTGACGTACGCGCCCTGCGGCGGGAGCGCCGTCGGCACGATCAGCAGGTTCGCGTTGTTGCGGATCTGCGCGCCGGGCGCGAGCATCATGCGCTTGCCGTCGATCTCCACCAGCATGTCCTGCACGTGCCGAATTTCGCCGCGCTTGGCGGCGGCCGGCAGAGTACGCACTTGCGCGAGCGCCAGCGGGGCCAGGTAAGCGGGCAGGGCCGCAAGCAAGCCTACGGCGATCAGGCGCA
>JBLMWT010000048.1:0-37336 GCA_050257375.1 Sphingomonadaceae bacterium | reverse complement strand
GACCTGGTCGACCTGAACGCGGTCGCCGAGCTGCGCGGCATCAAGTCGGACGGCAAGACGGTCACCATCGGCGCGATGACCCGCCACGCGGAAGTGGCGGGTTCGGCCGACGTGAAGAAGGCGATTCCCGCGCTCGCTTCGCTCGCCAGCATGATCGGCGACCGCCAGGTGCGCAACCAGGGGACGCTCGGCGGCTCGCTCGCGAACAACGATCCAGCGGCCGATTATCCGGCTGCCGTGCTCGGTCTGGGCGCCACGATCGTCACCAACAAGCGCAGGATCGAGGCCGATAAGTTCTTCAAGGGCATGTTCGAGACCGCGCTCGAGCCCGGCGAGATCATCACGCAGGTCTCGTTTCCGGCACCCAAGCGTGCCGCCTACGTGAAGTTCAAGAATCCGGCTTCGCGCTTCGCCATCGTCGGCGTGTTCGTCGCCGACACCGGCAATGGCGTGCGCGTGGCCGTAACCGGGGCGGCACCGAGCGTGTTCAGGCAGGCTGACATGGAAAGGGCGCTGTCGTCCAAGTTCGACCCCGCATCCGTGGCCAACGTCAGGCAAAAAGCGGACGGGCTCAACAGCGACTTGCATGCGAGCGCCGAATACCGCGCGCACCTGGTCACCGTAATGACCAAGCGTGCGGTGGAAGCGGCGATGAAATAGCCGCTCGCGCCGCGGTCCCGGCGAACGGCCCGCCCCCGGCGGGCCGTTTCTTTTCTACAATGGCGCTTTTGCAGGTCCCACCATGGCCCGTCCCCTGCCGAAATCGATCGACGAGACGCAGCAGCTGCTCACCTCCTCGGACTATGTCTCGGATCGCAGCCTCGCGACCGCGCTATTCCTCGCGCTCGCCATGCAGCGCCCGCTGTTCCTCGAAGGCGAAGCGGGCGTGGGCAAGACCGAGATCGCCAAGGTGATCTCGCAGGCGCTCGGACGCGAGTTGATCCGGTTGCAATGCTACGAGGGCCTGGACATCGCGCAGGCCGCCTACGAGTGGAACTATTCGCGCCAGATGATCGAGATCCGCCTGGCCGAGGCGGCCGGCGAGACTTCGCGCGAGAAGCTCTCCCAGGACATCTTCAGCGAGCGATTCCTGGTGAAGCGGCCGCTCGCGCGCGCGCTCGAGGGCAAGCCCGGCGGCGCTCCGGTGCTGCTGATCGACGAACTCGACCGCACCGACGAGCCCTTCGAGGCGTACCTGCTGGAAGTGCTCTCCGACTGGCAGATCTCGATCCCCGAGATCGGCACGCTGCGCGCCACCGAGCCTCCGATCGTGGTGATCACCTCGAACCGCACCCGCGAAATTCACGATGCGGTGAAGCGGCGCTGCTTCTACCACTGGGTCGATTATCCCGACGCGGCGCGCGAGCTCGAGATCCTGAAGCGCAAGGCACCCCGGGCCGCGGACGCGCTCTCCAGGGAAGTCGTCGCCTTCGTCCAGCGCTTGCGCGGCGTGGAACTGTTCAAGCTGCCGGGCGTGGCCGAAACGATCGACTGGGTGAACTGCCTCGTGGCGCTCGACCGAATCGCGCTCGACCCCGAAACCGT
Source organism: Sphingomonadaceae bacterium (assembly GCA_050257375.1). Lineage (GTDB taxonomy): Bacteria > Pseudomonadota > Gammaproteobacteria > Burkholderiales > SG8-39 > DAHVFK01. The sequence continues at coordinate 35,791 of JBLMWT010000048.1, read as the reverse complement.
GAACAACACGCTCGGGGTACTGCTCAAATACCAGGACGACATCGAGAAGATCGCCGGCGACGAGGCCGCGCGACTGGTCGCCGAGGCGAAGACGGCCGCCGCCGCCTGAACGACCATGCGCGTACCCACCCTGCTCGGGCGCTTGATGGCCGCGGGTCTGCGGCGTGGCGCGAACGGCACACAAAGGGCCGAAAACCTGTGCCGCGCGCTGCTTTCGGAGCGGGGCGAAGCCGCCGGCACGGCGCTCGCGCGCGAAGCGCTGGACGCCTGCGAGTCGCTGGACGATGCCGGCCGCGCGCGGCTGTTCGACGAACTGGCGCGGGACTACTCGCCCGACCCCGAGCGCGTCGCGCGCGCGGCCGAAGCCTACCGGCGCGATCCCTCCGCGTCGAACCAGGTTCGCCTGCAGGGCGCGGTAGAGTCGCCGCGCCAGGAGCTCTTCCGGCGCCTGAACATGGCCCCAGGGGGCACGGCCGCGCTGGTCGCGCTGCGGCGGCAGCTGCTCGCCGCGCTGCCGCAGCATCCGGAATGGGTTGCCCTCGACGCCGATCTGCTGCACCTGTTGCGCTCCTGGTTCAACCGCGGGTTCCTCGTGCTCAAGCGCATAGACTGGCGCAGCTCGGCGATCGTGCTGGAGAAGCTCATCCAGTACGAGGCGGTGCACGAGATCAAGGGCTGGCCTGATCTGCACCGCCGGCTCGAGTCCGACCGACGCTGCTTCGCGTTCTTCCACCCGGCGCTGCCCGACGAGCCGCTGATCTTCATCGAGGTGGCCCTCACGCGCGGCATGGCCGGACGCGTGCAGCCGCTCCTCGACGTCGGCGCGCCGCTCGGCGATCCGCAGCGCGCACGCTGCGCGATGTTCTATTCCATCACCAACTGCCAGGAGGGCCTGCGCGGCGTGTCCTTCGGCAACTTCCTGATCAAGCAGGTCGCCGAGGAGCTGCGCCGCGAGCTGCCGCAATTGCGCGTGTTCGCCACGCTGTCCCCGATCCCCGGGTTCGTGAAGTGGCTGCGCGCCCAGAAGCAGCCGGGGCTGGAGCGGCTCCGCGAGCCCGGCTGGCACGAGGCGAAGGACGCCGGCGCGGTTGCGGCGCGGCTCATGCCGCTTTGCGCGCGCTACCTGGTGCACGCCAAGCGCGGCGATGACCCGCTCGATCCGGTGGCGCGTTTCCACCTGGGCAACGGCGCGCGGCTCGAGCGCGTTCATTGGCTGGCCGACACCTCGCCGGCGGGGATCGACTCCTCGGCCGGCATGATGGCGAACTACGTCTATCGCCTCGACCAGGTCGAGCACAACCACGAGCTGTTCGTGAACGAACACCGGGTAATCGCATCGCGTCAAATCGAGCGGCTGCTGCGCGAGGGCTCGCCGGAAGCGCGCACGCCAGAGAAAGCGAGCGCCTGACGTGTTTCCCGGACTCGATACCGATACGCGCGGCGCGGGCCGGCTCGCGCAGAACGTGATGCACTTCGCGCGGCTGCTGCGCGCCGCGGGCCTGCGCATCGGGCCCGACCGCGTGATCGACTGCGTTCGGGCGCTGGAGATCGCGGGCGCATCACGGCGCGACGACTGGTATTGGACGATGTCGAGCGTGCTGCTTTCGCGCGAGGAGCAGCGCCCGATATTCGACCAGGCCTTCCGCATTTTCTGGCGCGATCCGAAGCTCACCGAAAAGATGATGCAGATGCTGCTGCCGAAGACATACGGCCGGGCGGGCAAGGAGGACGAACAGCAGGCGCAGCGGCTCACCGACGCCCTGTTCGGCCAGAAAAAGCCCGAGCTTCGCGAGCAGCAGGAGCAAAGGATCGAGCTCGACGCGAAGCTCACGTTCTCCGCCCGGGAGGTGCTGCAGCGCCTGGACTTCGACACGATGTCCGCGGCCGAGCTCGCCGAAGCCAAGAAGATGATCGCGGCCCTGCGGCTGCCGCTACCCCAGATCCGCACCCGTCGCCTCGCTCCGAGCGTGCGCGGGCGGCGGGTCGACCTGCGTGCGACCTTGCGCGAGAGCCTGCGCGAAGGCGGCGACGTGATTCCGCTCGTGCGCGCGGCGCCCAAGGAGGTGCATCCGCCGCTGGTCGTGCTGTGTGACATCTCCGGCTCGATGAACCCCTACTCGAGGATGTTCCTGCACTTCCTGCACGCGATCACCAACGACCGCGACCGCGTTTCAGTGTTCGTGTTCGGCACCCGCCTCACCAACATCACGCGGCAGCTGCGCCACCGCGACGTGGACGTGGCGATGGCCAAGGTCGCCGACGCGATCAAGGACTGGTCCGGAGGCACCCGCATCGGCGTCTGCCTGCGCGAATTCAACTGGCGCTGGAGCCGGCGCGTGCTCGGCCAGAACGCCTGCGTGCTGCTGGTTTCCGACGGGCTGGACCGCGAAGCGGGCGAAGGACTCGGCGAGGAAATGGAACGGCTGGCGAAGTCTTGCCGCTATCTCGTATGGCTCAATCCCCTCTTGCGCTACGAACGCTTCGAGGCGCGGCCGGCGGGCGTACGGGCCATGCTGCCGCACGTCGACCTGTTCCTGCCGGTGCATAATCTGAAGAGCCTGCTGGACCTCGCCCGCATTCTGAACGGACCGATGACGCGAACGACTCAGGAGAACCGCGCATGGAAATGACAGGCGAGCAGCTCATTCCGGCATCGCAGCAGGATACGTGGAACGCGCTCAACGACCCCGAGATCCTGAAGGCCTGCGTTCCGGGCTGCGAAGCGATCGACCCCGTCTCGCAGAACGAATTCCAGGTCGCGATGGTCGCGCGCGTCGGCCCGGTGAGCGCCAAGTTCAAGGGCAAGCTCTCGCTTTCGGATCTCGATCCGCCGAATTCCTATTCGATCGCCTTCGAAGGCCAGGGCGGCGCCGCGGGCTTCGGCAAGGGCAGCGCGCGCGTGACGCTCGCTACGCAGGACGGCGGCACGCGGCTCGGCTACACGGTCAACGCCAGCGTGGGCGGCAAGCTGGCGCAAATCGGCTCGCGCCTGGTCGACGCCGCCGCGCGCAAGATCGCGGACGACTTCTTCAAGGCGTTCAACGACAAGGTCGCCTCCCTGCACGGCGCCGCCGCGCAGGAAGGGGAGCATGGCGAGGCGCACGACGAGCATCACGTCGAGCCGGTGCCCGCTGACCCCGACATGCCAACCATTTCGAGCGCGACGGTCGCCCTGATCGCGGCCGTGGCGCTGGTGGCGGTGATCGTCGCACTGTTCATGCTGTACGGATGAGCGCGCTGCTGTACCGCGACGATGCGTATCTCAAGTCCTGCGACGCGCGCGTCGTCGGCGCTCAGGACGGCGCGCTCGAGCTGGATCGCACGGTCTTTTATCCCGCGGGCGGCGGCCAGCCCGGCGATCGCGGCGTCCTGCGCTTCGAAGACGGGACCGCGCTGCACGTGCTCGATACGCGCCGCGGCGAGGGCTCCGATCGGGTGCTGCACCTGCTGGCGCCGGGCAGCCCCCTGCCGGTGCCCGGATCCGCCGTTCGGGCCGAGATCGACTGGGAAGCGCGCTACCGGCACATGCGCCTGCACACCGCGCTCCACCTGCTGTGCGCGGTCGTCAAGGCGCCGGTCACCGGCGGGCGCATCGGCGAAGACAAGGCACATCTGGACTTCGACATCGAGATGGAGAAGCTCGACAAGGCGTCGATTGAGGCCGAGCTGAACACCCTGGTGCAGAGGGGCATAACGACCCGGACGCGCTGGGTGAGCGACGCGGAGCTCGACGCGAGTCCGGAGCTGGTCAGGACGATGTCGGTCGCGCCCCCGCGCGGCGAAGGACGCGTGCGCCTGCTCGAGATCCCCGGGGTGGACTTGCAGGCCTGCGGCGGCACGCATGTCGTCGACACCGGCGAGATCGGCCTGCTGCGCGTCGCGCGCATCCGCTCCGAAGGCAGGCACAACAAGCGGGTCACGCTTGAGTTTGCGCGCTAGACCACGCGTCGCACCGGCCCGCCCGTCGGCCGCCTCGGCCCGCCCGTCTCCCGGGTCCTCTGCGCCGGTACTATTTCCTCATTTGCGCTTTTTTACGGGACCTATCATGACCGCTGGCGTTCAAGCGAGGACAGGTTCGACATGGGGGACATGCCAATGGCCGCGTTGAGGCAGCGCGAGCGCGCCGTGACCGAACGGCGCTCGGCGGTGATCCTGTTCGCCGGGCTGCGCAACTTCACGCGGATGTCCGACATGCTGCCTCCGGAGAAGGTCCTCTCCCTGGCCAGCCAGTTCTTCGCGCTGGTGGCGAGCGCGGTCGAGGAGCACGGTGGCGAGCTACTCGCCGTGCACAATGACGAGCAGATGGCGATGTTTCGCAGCGGCGACCTGGCCGAGGATGCTCGCCAAGCGGTCACTGCGGCGCAACGTGTGCAGCGCGAATTCGGCGCCCTGGCGCAGTCCTGGGAGGACGAATACGGGCTGCGCGCCGCGGTCGCGATGGGGCTGCACCTGGGCGAGGCGGTATTCGGCATGGCCGGCCCGCAGGGCGCCGAGCAATACGTGGCGTTCGGCGAATGCGTCACCATCGCGGAACGCCTCGTGCATCGCGCGCGTGCCGGCGAATTCGTCTTTTCCCAGGCGCTGATGGATGCGCTGTCCGGGTCGAACATGGAGCTGGACGCCACCGAACTGCCGCCGATCGAGCTCGCGCGTCGCGAGCGGATCGAAATCTACGGCGTCTTGCTCGACACGCGGCTCGACTTCACCTGAGCGGCTAGGCCGCCTCGGCCGCCGCTTGCCGAATGGCCGCAGCGATCGTGTCCGGCGGCTGCGCGCCCGACAAGGCGTATCTGCGCGCGATGATGAATGTCGGCACGCCGGAGATTCCCAGCGCCTTCAGCTCCTCCTCCTGGCGCGCAAGACGCTGCGCCTCTGCCTCGTCGGCCCAGCGCGCCTCGAGCTTCCCGGCGTCGAGCCCGCAGGCGATCGCGATCGCCTTGAGCACTTCCGGGTCGCCCGTGTCACGCGCCTCCTCGAAATAGGCGCGGAACAGCGCCTCGACGACCTGCGCGCCGTCCCCCTCCTCTTGCGCGAGGTCGATCATCTGATGGGCCGCAAAGGTGTTCGGCGTGCGCTGCATGCGCGCGAAGGCGAAATCGATCCCCTCGCCGCGCCCCTCGGCCGCCACCCTGGCGTCGAGCTCGGCCGAGCGCTCGGCCGAACCGAACTTGGCGCGCCGGTACTCGGCGCGCGCCACGCCCGCGCGCGGCATTTCCGGGTTGAGCTGAAACGGCAGCCAGGTGACGCTCGGCGACAGTTGCGGCGCGAGCTGCGCGAGCGCCTTCTCCAGCCGTCGCTTGCCGATAAAGCACCATGGGCAAATGACGTCCGACACGACTTCGATCGTCACGCTCATCAGTCCCCCGCGATCGTCATGTTGTCGACCAGGATCGACCCCGAGCGACGCGCTCCGCGCACGACCACGTCGCTGCCCACCGCGACGATCCCGCGCAACATGTCCTTGAGATTGCCCGCGATGGTGATCTCCTCCACCGGGTAGCGGATCTCGCCGCCCTCGACCCAGTAGCCCGCGGCGCCGCGCGAATAGTCGCCGGTGAGCAAATTGACCCCCTGCCCCATGAGCTCGGTCACGAGCAGGCCCGTGTCCATCGTCTTCAGCATGCCGACGAAATCCGGCGCCGCACGGTTCTGCGACACGCTCAGGTTGTGGTGCCCGCCCGCACTGCCCGTGCTGCGCAGGCCCAGCTTGCGCGCCGAATAGCAGCCCAGGAAGTAGCCCTGCAGCACGCCGTCCTGCACCACCGCGCGGCGCTGCGTGGCGACGCCCTCCTCGTCGAACGGCGAGCTGGCGAGGCCCTGCGGCTCGAGCGGGCTTTCCTCGATGCTGACGACCGGCGAGAAGACCTGCTTGCCGAGGCTGTCGACGAGAAACGAGGTCTTGCGGTACAGGCTGCCGCCGCTCGCCGCGGACACGAACGCCCCGATCAGCTGGCTGGCGATCGGCGCTTCGAACAGCACGGGCGCCTTGCGTGTGCTGATCTTGCGTGCGCCGAGGCGCGCGAGCGCCCGCTCGCCCGCGTAGCGGCCGAGCGCGGCGGCGTCGGCCACCTTGGCAGGCACGCGGGCGGCGCTGTACCAGTCGTCGCGCTGCATCAGGCCCTTGTCCTCGGCGATCACCGAGCACCACAGCGAGTGGCGCGAGGTCGGAAAGCCCGCCATGAAGCCCAGGCTGTTCGCGAATGCGAACTGCGAATGCTGGGAGGCGAGCGACGCGCCCTCGGAGTTCTTCAGCTTGCGCGACAAAGCGAAGGCGGCGGCCTCGCAGCGGCGCGCGATGTCGATCGCCTGCTCGGTTTCCAGGTCCCAGGGGTGGAACAGGTCCAGGTCCGGCAGCTCGCGAGCGAGCAGCTCGGGCTCCGGTAGGCCGGCGCAGTCGTCCTCCGCGGTGTGGCGCGCGATCGCCAGGGCGGCAGCGACGGTCTGCTCGCGCGCCGTCGGGGAGAAGTCGGACGTGCTGGCGTGGCCGCGGCGTACGTGCGGCCGCTCGCCCAGGTAGACCGTGACGCCGATGCCCTTGTCGCGGTTGTGCTCGAGCGTATCGATCCCGCCCTTGCGAACCGTGACCGACAGGCCGTAGCCCTCGGAGACGTCGCACTCGCAGGCGCTCGCACCCAGGCGTTCGGCCCGGGCGAGGATGTCGGCGGCAAGCTCGCGCAGCTCCTCGGCGGAATGGGTGAAGCGATGCACCTTCGGCATGGCGCGCTATGATAACAGCGCGATGCACGACGACGCCCCGAGCAAGACCCAACGCAAGCAGGCGATGCACGAGTTGCAGGCGCTCGGCGCGGCACTCGTCGAGCTCCGCCAGGGGCAGCTCTCGTCGCTCGAATTGCCCGAGGAGCTGGCCGAAGCTGTCGTCGAGGCGCAGCGCATCACGAGCCGGGAGGGCAGGCGCCGTCAGCTTCAGTACATCGGCCGGCTGATGCGCGCGCTCGACCCCGAGCCGATTCGCGCCGGCCTGGAGCGCATCGCGGGCCACTCGGCCGAGGACAGCGCGCGCCATCGGCGGCTCGAACAGTGGAGGACGCGCTTGCTGGAGGACGACGCGGCGCTCACCGATTTCGCGCTCGCGCATCCGGCGGTCGATCTGCAAGCCCTGCGCACGCTCATCCGCAACGCGCGCCGCGAGCAGGACGCAGGCCGCCCGCCGCGCGCCTACCGCGAGATCTACCGCGTGCTGCGCGAGGCGGATTAGCGATGCTTCGGCTCGAGCCGCTGTTCCGCGCGGAGATCTCGCTCGCGCCCGCGCAAGAGCTCGGCGATACGCCGCTCGGTCGCCGACGCATCATCCCAATCATCGGCGGTACGATATCCGGCGCGCGCCTTTCGGGCGAAGTGCTGCCCGGCGGCGCCGACTGGCAGGTCATCCGCCCCGACGGCGTCGCCGACCTCGACGCGCGCTATACGATCCGGACGAACGACGGTGCGCTCGTGTACGTGCGCAATCGCGGCTATCGACACGGCCCGCCCGAGGTGCTCGCGCGCCTGGCGCGCGGCGAGAGCGTCGACCCTTCGCTCTACTACATGCGCACCACGCCGCGCTTCGAAACCGGTGACGAGCGCTACGCCTGGCTGAACCGACTCGTGTGCGTCGGCAGCGGCGCGCGCCTCGCCGCCGCGGTGAGGATCGATTTCTACGCCGTACAATGACGCGCCATGAGCGCTAGCGGACAACTCCTCGTCGGCCTGGTTTCGATCAGCGACCGCGCCTCCAAGGGCGTGTACCGCGACGAAGGCATTCCGGCACTCAGAGAGTGGCTTGCGGGCGCGATCGCCTCGCCCGCGTGGCGCGACGAGACGCGCCTGATCGCCGACGAGCAGCCGTTGATCGAGGCGACGCTGAAGGCGCTGGTCGACGAGATGGGCTGCCATCTGGTGCTGACCACCGGCGGCACCGGTCCCGCGGCGCGCGACGTCACCCCGGAGGCCACGCTCGCAATTGCCGACAAGGTGATGCCGGGATTCGGCGAGCAGATGCGCCAGATCAGCCTGCGCTTCGTGCCGACCGCGATACTGTCGCGCCAGGTGGCCGTCATCCGCAAGGGCGCGCTCGTCATCAATCTCCCGGGGCAGCCCAAGTCGATCAAGGAGACGCTCGAAGGCCTGAAGGACGAATCCGGCAAGACGCTTGTGCATGGCATCTTCGCTGCCGTGCCCTATTGCATCGACCTGATCGGCGGACCGTACATCGAGACCCACGAGGCCGTGGTCAAGGCGTTCCGCCCGAAATCGGCTGTGCGCCCCAAGTCCTGATCAGCCGCGTCCGCCCTGGCTCGAGTCGATCGTTTGCATGGCGCGACGCCTGAACTCGAGCGGCGCATCGATATTGGGAATCGGCGTCTTTCCGCCTCCGGTGCCGTTCACCACCAACGTCCCGAAATCGAAGATCCGGCCGAGGATGCCCTGATCGACGGTGAAGCTCTCCACCTTACTGTGGTTGAGCTCCACCGTGTGGCGCATGACCAGGCCCGACTTGGCTATGACGCGCCTCGAGGTCACCGCGAGCTCGGTGGAGAGCTTGTGCACGAGCGCCTTGAGCAGCAGGTACAGCGAGGCGAGCAGCACGATCCCGCCGGCAATGACGCCGACGCCGTGCTGTATCTTCAGGCTGGCGAGCGCGACGCCGATCACGAACAGCAAGGCGCCGGGGACGAACACGATCCAATGGATCTTCGCCTGGTAGACGATCTCCTCCCCCGGCATCAGATTGCTGCTGACATAGCCCATCGTCACCTCCCCCTATTTTTTTCCGAGAACGGCAAATTCTGCGTCCGAAGGCCCGCGTTGTCTAAGGCGATCCTGCTTGGCACAATGCGGGCTGACGCCCCCCCGCGCACCATGCACTTTCTCATCGTCGACGAATCGCCCGAGCTGCGTACGGAGCTCGGCATCATGCTGTGCGCGCATTGGCCGGACGCGGACATCGACCTGTTCGACCCCGCCGAACGCGACGCCTGGCGTGCGGCGCTGCGCAAGGGTGGCGTGTCCGCGTTGCTGTTGCAGGCGCCGTTTCCTGGCGAGGACGTGGTGGCGCTGATAAGCAATCTTTGCAGGGACCCGCAGGCGCCCCCGCTGCTGCTGCTGGCCGACCAGGGCAACGAAGAGCTGGCCGTGCGCGCGATGAAGGCCGGAGCGGCGGATTTCCTTCCGCGGCGCGGCCTCACGCGAGCCTTGCTCGGTCGCCTGGTCGAGGACGCGCTCGCCGAGCACGACGCGCACGCACGCGTCTCCGCCGAACTGGCCGAGCGCGAGAGGACCACCACTTTGCCGCTCGACGCGCGCGAACTGCGCGGCGCGGCGCGCGGCGACGAGCAGCTGGTGCCGGGCTACCGCATCCTCGGACAGATCGGCGAGGGCGGCATGTCGCGCGTCTACCTCGCCGAGCGCGAGCACGACGGCGTGGAGCTGGTGCTCAAGCTGCTCGATCCGGCGCTGTGGGAGGACAAGACCTTCCTGCAACGCTTCGTGCAGGAGTACAAGATCGTCGCGGCCTTGCAGAACGAATTCGTGGCGCGCATCTACGACCAGGGGTTCGCGGCGCGTCACCCATACATCGCGATGGAGTACTTCCCGGGCGGCCACCTGAGAGCGCGCATGCAGGGCGGCATCTCTCCGCTCGAGGCCGTGCGCATTACCGCGCAGATTGCGCGCGCGCTGGACGCCATTCATAGCCACAACATCGTGCACCGCGACCTCAAGCCGCAGAACATCCTGTTCCGCGCCGATGGGCGGCCCGCGATCGTCGATTTCGGGCTGGCGAAGGACCTGCTGTCCGACGCCGATCTGACGCGCGGCGGGGTGGTTTACGCCACCGCCCGCTACATGAGCCCCGAGCAGGTACTGCGCCTGGCCGTGGACGCCCGCTCCGACCTGTACAGCCTGGGCGCGGTCTTCTACGAGATGCTCACGGGCAAGAGGCTGTACGAGGAATACAAGGATGCCCAGCTGCTGCGCATGCACGTGTCGGGTCCGCTGCCCAGGTTGCCGCAGCCGATCGCCGGCTTCCAGCCGGTCCTCGACCGCCTGCTCGCCAAGCGCCCGGAAGACCGTTTCCAGAGCGCGCGCGAGCTCTTCGCTGCCATAGCGGTATGAACGCCGGCGCCGAAGAGCGGCAGTACCTCGACTTGCTCGCGGAGCTCCTGCAACGCGGCGCACGCAAGTCCGACCGCACGGGCACGGGGACGCTGTCGCTGTTCGGACGCCAGCTGCGCTTCGACCTGCAGGAGCGCTTTCCGCTGCTCACTACGAAGAAGCTGCACGTCAAGTCGATCGTCTACGAGCTGCTGTGGTTTCTGCGCGGGGACACCAACGTGAAATGGCTGCAGGAGCGCGGCGTCACGATCTGGGACGAGTGGGCCGACGCGAACGGCGAGCTCGGACCGGTGTATGGCTACCAGTGGCGGCACTGGCGCACGGCGGACGGGCGCGAGATCGACCAGATCGCGCGCGTGGTCGATTCGCTGCGCCACAACCCGGATTCGCGGCGCCACATCGTCACCGCCTGGAACCCGGGCGACGTCGAGCGCATGGCGCTGCCTCCCTGCCACGCGCTGTTCCAGTTCTACGTCGCAGAGGGGCGCTTGTCGTGCCAGATGTACCAGAGGAGCGCGGACGTGTTCCTGGGCGTGCCGTTCAATATCGCCTCATACTCGCTGCTCACGCTCATGATGGCGCAGGTCGCGGGCCTGGCGCCGGGCGAGTTCGTGCTGACGCTGGGCGACGCGCACCTGTATCTCAACCACCTCGAGCAGGCGCGCGAGCAGCTCGCACGCGCGCCGCGCACGTTCCCGCGCATGCGGCTCGACCCTTCGGTGCGCGACCTGTTCGCGTTCCGCTACGAGCACTTTGCGCTCGAGGACTACGACCCGCATCCGGCGATCAGAGCCCCGATTGCCGTCTGAGGAGATCAAGATGAAAGTCGACGCCAAACCGCAGTGGGTCTTCAATCTTCGAAACGATACGCAGGGCATCCAGCGCAAGCTCGGCGAAGGCATCGTCACGCGAATCTTTCCGGGCGAGCACGCCATGCTCTCGGTCGTGCGCATCGCACCTCACTCGACGGGCGCCGTGCACAGCCATCCCCAGGAGCAATGGGGCGTGCTGCTCGAGGGTCGCTGCGTGCGCGTTCAGGGGGGCGAAGAGATCGAGATGCGCGCCGGCGACTTCTGGCACACGCCGGGCGGCGTCGCGCACGGCATCCGCACGGGCGCGGAAGGCGCGCTCGTTCTGGACATCTTCAGCCCTCCGCGCGAGGAATACCGCAAAGCGGGCGAGGGGTTCGGCGGGCCGCGTTGAGCGGAGCGTTCGGGCAAAAAAAAGGCCCGCCGATAGGGGGAAGTGGCGGGCCCAGGGGAGAAGTGACAAAGGGTTTACGAGTCGGTTGTTCCTCCGTTTCCGAGACAGAAATCGATGCCGATCAGAACCCGCCCCGGGCGATCTGCCACAGGAAAAGCAAGCCGGCGCCGGCGAACGCGTAGAGCACGATGTCCGTGATGCGGTTCTTCTCGCCGGGCGAGGTCCACTCGCGCGCGAACCATCCGACGGACGCCACGAACATCATCGACATGATGGCCGCAGCCGCGAGCGAGACACCGGGTCCAAGAGTGCGCGCAAGCCAGCCCTGCGGAGCCATGATTTCCATGATCGAGCCGCACACGCCGATCAGTACCAGCGTGAGCAGCCAAAAGCCGGCCACGGTCTGCAGAAGTACGCTCGTGTCCTTTAGCTGCTTCAGGTCCTGCAACATGGATTCCTCCTCTGCTCGGCTTGACGATCGCCCAGCACTTCTGCAATCGCCATGCCAAGCGAAGAATCGGCTTACGCGACAATCGATTGCGATGCATTCGTGAACAAGTTCGCAGACCTTTTGTGCGGTCAAAACGTCTGCCTGCGGCGACGACAGAAGTCACATTCCTGCGATGTGCTTGACGCGCCATGGAATTTCGCTGTCGCCGTACGGCGACGGATTGGACACGAGCTAACATCGATCACATGAAGCTCTCGGTCCTGGATCAGTCGCCGATCATTTCCAATCTGGGTGCCCGGCGCGCGCTCGACGAAACGCTCCGGCTCGCGCGACGCGTGGAGGAGCTCGGCTACGAGCGCTACTGGCTCGCCGAGCACCACGCGATCGCCGCCCTCGCCGACCCGTGCCCCGAGGTGCTGCTCGCACGCCTCGGCGCCGAGACGCGGCGCATCCGCGTGGGCACTGGCGGCGTGCTCTTGCCCTACTACAGCGCCTTCAAGACCGCCGAAGTATTCAGGATGCTCGAAGCGCTCTATCCTGGACGCATCGACCTCGGCATTGGCCGCGCGCCGGGCGGCGACGCGCGTACCGCGCAGGCGGTCGGTCGCGGCCAGATGCCCGACGCGCGCGACTTCCCCGAGCAGGTGTGGCAACTGGTCGGCCACCTGGACGGCACGCTGCCGCAAGAGCATCCGTTTCGCCGGTTGCGCGTGCAGCCCGAAGTCGACACCGTCCCGCGGGTCTGGCTGCTCGGCTCGTCCGATTACAGCGGAGCGCTCGCGGCGCAGCTCGGATTGCGCTTCGCCTTCGCGCACTTCATCAACCCGCACGGCGGAGACGAGGTGACGCGCGCCTATCGCGAACAATACCGCCCCTCGTCGCGCGAGCCGCGGCCGCAGGCCATCGTCTGCACTTTCGCGATCTGCGCAGAATCGGACGCCTCGGCCGAAAGGCTCGCCGCCTCGATCGACTTGCGTCGGCTGCACATGGCGCTCAATCTGGACACGCCGGTGCCGACCCTGGAAGAGGCGCTGCGCCACCCGTACTCCGAGGACGAGCGCCGCTACGTCATGGCCCAGCGCGCGCGCGCGATCATCGGCGGGCCGGCCAAGTGCCGCAAGGAAATCGAGCAGCTCGCGGCGCGCTACGCCGCGGACGAGGTCATGCTGCTGACGATCACGGGCGATTACGACTCGCGCCTGAGATCCTACGAGCTGCTCGCCGCCGAACTGCTCTAGTGCGTACCCATGTCGAGCCGCTTGCGGCGCGGGTCGTCCATGTCGAGCGTCTCGAAGTTGCTCTCAGGCTCGATCGCCGCGTGCGTCTGGATGCGCTTGACGATCTCCGTGAAGCCGCCTTGGGCCGCATAGTCGGCCGCGGTAACGCCCTTGCGGTTCTTGGCGAGCGGGTCCTCGGTGGCGGCAAGCAGGATGTCGACGACGCGCAGGTGGCCGCCATGGGCCGCGGCGTGCAGCGGCAGGTTTCCCTGCCCATCGGCGAGGTTCGCGTCGGCTCCTGCGTCGAGCAGGGCGCGGACTGCGGGCGCGTTGCCGCTCAATGCTGCCCAGTAAAGCGGCGACTCGCCCGCTTCGTTGCGCGCATTCGGGTCGGCACGCGCCTTGAGCAGCAGCTTGACGAAGCGCGCGTCGGGGCCGAGGGTCGCCAGATGCAGTGCCGTCTCGCCGTGCTTCGTGCGCGCATCGACCCGCGCGCCGGCGTCGATCAGCATGCCCGCCAGCTCGTCCATGCCTTGCTCCACCGCGCGCTGCAGTGCAGTTTCGCCGTCCGCATCGCGCGCGTTCGCGTTTGCCTCCCTGCGCCGCACCAGCCCCTCGGCGACCAGCTCCTTGCCTGCGCTGATCGCGGCGAACAACCGCTCGTCTGGCGACGACGCGGGCGTCGGTTGCGCGAGCGCGGGCATCCCCACCAGCATCAGGAGCGCGAGCACCAGCGTACGCATGGGCGCATTCTAGCCGTCGAGCGCGCGCGCGAGCAGCTCCGCCACGTGCAGCGTCTCGCGGGCGCCGAGGTCCTCGATCTGCTCGCGACAGGAAAAGCCGTCGGCGACGATCACGGTGCCGTCGCGCGCCGATCGCAGCGCCGGCAGGAGCGCGAGCTCGGCGATCTGCCGCGAGGCTTCGTAGTGCTGCGGCTTGAAGCCGAAGGAGCCCGACATGCCGCAGCAGCCGGTGTCGGGCGCCGAGACATCGACCTGCGCCTCGCGTAGCAGCGCGAGCTCGGCCGCCGTGCCTCCGAGCGCCTTCTGGTGGCAATGGCCGTGCAGCAGCGCGCTCCCGCCGATTCGCGTTGGGCGCCAGCCGCGCGCGCGCAGCAGCTCGGCGAGCGTCACCGCTTGGCGAGCGAGCCGTTCCGCGCGCGCATCGTCCGGCAGCAGCTGGCGCAGTTCATCACGGAATACCGACAGGCAGCCCGGCTCGAGCACCACCACCGGTAAGCCGGCTTCGAGGCGCGGCCCAAGCACGGCGAGCAGCTTCTCGAGCGAAGCGCGCGCGTGGTTGAGCATGCCGAAATCGTAATAGGGTCGACCGCAGCAGATCGTCTCGCGCGGCACCTCGACCGCGCAGCCTGCGGCCTCGAGCACCCGCGCAGCAGCGCGCGCCGTGTCCGGACGGAAATGGTTGTTGAACGTATCTGCGAACAGGACGACCGGATCTCCGCCGGCGCTTCGCGGATCGAATTCGGATTTGAACGTGCGCGCCGAAAAACGCGGCAACGCGCGCTGCGGGGCGATGCCGGCCGCGCGCTTGGCGAGCGCCGCAAAGCCTGGCGCCCGGGTCAGGAAATTCACCAGGCGCGACGCGCGCGCGGCGAGCGGCGCCCAGTCGCCGATGCGACCCATCGAGTGTGCCTGTCGCGGGCGCGCGTGCCGCTCGTAGTAGTGCGACAGGAACTCGGCCTTGTAGCTCGCCATGTCGGTGTGGGTCGGGCAGTCGCTCCTGCAGCCCTTGCAGGCGAGGCACCAGTCGAGCGCCTCCTTCACTTCCTCGCTCTGCCAGCCGTCTGTGATCACCTCGCCGCGCAGCATCTCGTTCAACAGGCGCGCGCGGCCGCGCGTCGAATAGCGCTCCTCGCCGGTCGCGCGGTAGCTCGGGCACATGGTCCCGACCGAGCCCGCGCGACACTTGCCCATGCCGATGCAATGCTCGGTGGCGCGCGTGAAGCCGTCGCCCACTTCGGAACGAAATGCAAGACGGGTGGCGAGCGTCACGGGCCGGTATTCCGGCCCGTGGCGCAGGTGGTCGGTCGCGCGGTTCACCTCGCCCGCGGCACTTACCAGCTTTCCGGGATTCATCCGATTCTGTGGATCCCAGATCGCCTTGAATTCGCGCAGAGCAACCATGAGCTCCGGGCCGAACATCGCTGGCAGCAGTTCCGCCTTGGCCTGACCGTCGCCGTGCTCGCCCGAGAGCGAGCCGCCGTACTTCACCACCAGTTGCGCCGCCTCGCCGAGAAACCTCCGCCAGTGCGCCACGCCCTCGGGCGTGCGTAGCTCGAAAGTGATGCGCGCGTGGATGCAGCCGTCGCCGAAGTGCCCGTACAGCGACGTGCGATATCCGAAATCGTCGATCAGCCTCTGAAATTCGCGCAGGTAGTCGCCCAGGCGCAGCGGGTCGACCGCCGCGTCCTCCCAGCCGACTACCGGATCGGGCCCCTTAGCGCCCAGGGCAAGCGACGTTGCCGAAGCTCCCGTCTCGCGGATCGCCCACATGCGCGCGATCGTCGCCGGCTCGTCGATGAGCCAGGCCGAAACGCCCGTGCGGCCGGCGAGCGCCGCCTCGAGCGCGCGCGCCTGCGCGAGCGCAGCTTCGCGCTCGTCGGCACCGAACTCGCATATCAGCCAGGCCCTGCCGACAGGCAGCAGCGCGATGTCCTCCAGCCTGAGGCGGCGCTCGCGCAGGCCGCCGATGATTTTCTCGTCCAGCCCCTCGCAGGCGATCGGGCGCGCGGCGAGGATCTCGGGCACCACGTCGCCCGCCTGGTAGATATCTGGGAAGCCGAGCACGAGCAGCACGCGCGCGCGCGGGCTGTGCACCAGATGAGTCTCGGCCGCGAGCGTGAACGCGCACGTGCCCTCGGAGCCCACCAGAGCGCGCGCCACGTTGAAGCCGTTCTCGGGCAGGAGCTGATCGAGGTTGTAGCCCGAGACGCGCCGCTTGATCTTCGGGAAGCCGGATCGGATGCGCTCGGCGTAGTGCTCTGCGAGCCCCTTCAGCCGCGCGTAAATCTCGCCCTGGCGCCCGCCGGCGGCGACGATCCGGTCGAACTCCGCGTCGCTCGTCGGTCCGCACCAGAAGCGCGCCCCGTCGTAGGTCAGCACCTCGAGCCGCTCGATGTTCTCGACCGTCTTCCCGGCCATGACCGAGTGGGGACCGCAGGAGTTGTTGGCGATCATGCCGCCCAGCGTGCAGCGCGAATGCGTCGCCGGGTCGGGCGCGAAGGTCAGGCCGTGGCGCTCGGCCGCGTCGCGCAGCGCGTCGCACACGGCGCCCGGCTCGACGAGCGCGCGGCGCGCCCGAGGGTCGACGGAAACCACGCGGTTCAGGTACTTGGAGCAGTCGATGACGACCGCGACGTTCACGCTCTGCCCGTTCTGCGCGGTGCCGCCGCCGCGTGCGAGCACCGGGGCGCCGTGCGCACGGCACACGGCCATCGCCGCGACGACGTCCTGCACCGAGCGAGGCAGCACCACGCCTATCGGGACCTGGCGGTAGTTCGAGGCGTCCGCGGAATACACGGCGCGCGCTCCCGCGTCGAAGCGCACCTCGCCCGACACCGCGCGCGCGAGATCCGCTTCCAGCCCGCGCCAGTCGCTCATTTCAGCGTCGTCGGGTCGAGCTCGGCGAGCACCGGGGGAACCGGGCAATCGAGCGTCGCGGCGACCAGCCGCACGAGCTCGGCCTGCGCAAGGGTAATGATGCCGTCGGCCGAAGCCGCGTCCAGGCAGGCCTTGAGCACGCGCGGCTTGGCGAGCGGGGCGAGCAACCGCAGGCGCTCGAGCGAGGCGCCTACGCTCGACGTGGAGAGCTCGGAGGTCGGCAGCGGTTCGCGCAGATTCAGGCCGAGGTACTCAGCGCCCTTGGCGTAGGCCGCCGCGGTGTCTGCGAGCGCGGCGCGCGCCACTAGCGAAAGCACCACGCGCGCATCGGCATCCACTTCGGCGACGCTGCGGTACTTGCTCGCCACCGGGCCGCCGGCGCCCTCGCGCAGGCGCTGCTTGACGATCGTCGCCAGCACGAACTCGCCGAGCGTGACCTTGCCGTCGGCCGCGACGACGTTCGCCACGTCCTCGATCAGCGCCTCGCGGGCGTTCTGCTCGAGCCCCTTCAGCACCGGCAAAGCGATGCCGACGAGCGGCAACGCGTGCGCCCGCCCGAGTCCCGCGGCATGCATCTCGTCGTACGCGGCCTGCGCCGCAGCGGCGGTCGCCTCGCCGCGGCGCGCGCGCAGCGCCTGGAGCTTGGCGCGGCGAGAGGCCTCGTCGCCCACGATCGCGAGCGCGAACACGACCTGCTGCGCGCCTTGCGCATCCGCGAGCCGGGCGCGCAGCGCCGCGGGGATCGCCGCCAGCAGCCGCCGCGCATAGTCGACGTGCTCGGGCGTCGGGTTGCCGACCGAGGCGGCCACCGTGATCGTCTTCACCAGGTTGCCGGCGCCGTCCAGTACCGCGACCGGACTGGCGCGCTCGGCCTCGCGCTGCGTGCGGTAGCGCGCGCGCTGGAAGCCCGGGCGCACGCGGCGGATGCGCTCCTCGATCGGCGGGTGCGTGTCGAACAGCGACCCCATCCAGTTCGCCACGCCCTGCACGAAGAACATGTGCGACAGCTCCTCGGCATGCACGTCGTGCACGAGCGTGCTGCGCTGCGATGAGGCGATCGTGTCGAGCGCCCCGGCGATGCCGTCCGGATTGCGCGTGAACTGCACGCTCGAGGCGTCCGCGAGAAACTCGCGCTGCCTGGAAATGGCGGCCTTGATCAGGCGACCGAGCTCCAAGCCCATGAAGCCTATGAGCGCGAGCGCGATGCCTGCGAAGACCAGCATGATTCCGGGGCCGCGGCTCTCGCGGCTGACGCGCGCCATCGATTGCGCGGTGCTGCGGATCAAAAACTGGCCAAATTGCGCAATGCAGACGATACCGAACAGTACGCCCAGCAGCCGCACGTTCAGCCGCATGTCGCCGTTCAGGATGTGGCTGAACTCGTGCCCGATTACGCCCTGCAGCTCCTCGCGCGACAGCGTCTGCAGCGTGCCCTGCGTCACGACGATGACGGCCTCGTGCGGCGAGTAGCCCGCGGCGAATGCGTTGATCCCCGTCTCGCGGTCCATGACGAACACCGGCGGCACGCTCACGCCGGAGGCGATCGCCATCTCCTCGACCACGTTCAGCAGGCGGCGCTCCTCCGGCGGAGCGCTGCCCGGATCGACTCTGCGCGCGCCCACCATGTCGGCGACCGCAATGCCGCCGCCGGTCAGCTGAAAGGTCCGGTAGGCGGTCGCCCCGACGATCACGAGCAGGGTGATGCCCGCGCCCCAGCCATACACACTGTGCGGCACGCCGTGCAGCAGGATCGCGAACAGCGCCGCGCCGAGATGGTCACCTTCGATCACCACCTGCGCGGCCGGCGGCAGAGCGCCGTACAGGATGCCGATCGCGTAGGCGATCCCCAGCCCGAGGCACACGGCACCGGCGACGGCGGCGACCGCGAGCACGTAGAGCACCACGAGCAGGCGCGTCGTGCGCCGCGCGAGCTCCTGCGCCTCGAAGAAGTTCAAGGATCAGCTGAAGGACACTTTGGGCGCCTGCCGCTCGGCGGCGGATTCGGT
Organism: Sphingomonadaceae bacterium; assembly: GCA_050257375.1. Classification (GTDB taxonomy): domain Bacteria; phylum Pseudomonadota; class Gammaproteobacteria; order Burkholderiales; family SG8-39; genus DAHVFK01. The sequence continues at coordinate 17,181 of JBLMWT010000048.1, read as the reverse complement.
CGCCTGCAGGAGCTCCGCCGGGCCGAAGCCGAACATGCCGGCCATCATGTTGTCCGGAAACGACTCGCGCTTGGTGTTGTATTCCATCACCGCGTCGTTGTACGCCTGCCGCGCGAACGCCACCTTGTTCTCGGTGCTCGAGAGCTCTTCCTGCAGCGCGAGAATGTTCTGGTTCGCTTTCAGGTCGGGATAGGCCTCGAATACGGCCATCAGCCGTCCGAGCGCGCCGCCGAGCGCGCCTTCTGCCTGCGCCAGGCCCTGCATTGCGGCCGGTTCGCCGGGCGAGCCGGCCGCGCGCTGCGCCGCGCTGACCGCAGCGCCGCGCGCCGCGGTGACCGCCTCGAGCGTGCCGCGCTCGTGCTGCAGGTAGCCTTTCGCCGCTTCGACGAGATTGGGAATCAGGTCGTAGCGCCGCTTGAGCTGCACGTCGATCTGCGCGTAGGAATTCTTGTAGCGGTTGCGCAGCGCGACCAGCCGGTTGTACATGGCGATGACGAACGCCACGAGCGCCACCACGACCGCGATGAAGATCCAGCCTCCGGTACCCATCTCCCCTCCCGACCCGTCGCCGATGCTCGGCTACTATAGCGTATGCGCGCTCTGCTCTGCCGTGCCCTGCGCGCCCAGCCACACGAACTGCCCGCGCTCGCCTGGGCCTTCGCGTATTTTTTCCTTCTGCTGGGCGGCTACTACATCCTGCGCCCGGTGCGCGACGACATGAGCGTGCTCGCGGGCATCGGCCGCCTGCAGTGGCTGTTCACGGCGACGTTCCTCACCATGCTCGCGCTCACGCCGCTGTTCGGCTGGCTGTGCCGCAGGCTGCCGCGCGCCCGGCTGCTGCCCGCCGTATACCTGTTCTTCGCGGCCAACCTGGTCGCCTTCTGGGGCGCGCTCGAGGCAGGGCTCGCGCCGCGCGCGCTGGCGCCGCTGTTCTTCGTCTGGCTGAGCGTGTTCAACCTGTTCGTGATCTCGGTGTTCTGGAGCTTCATGTCGGACCTGTTCGACGCGGAGCAGGCGGCTCGGCTGTACGGCGCGATCGCGGCCGGAGGAAGCTGCGGAGCGATCGCCGGGCCGTCGCTCACAGCGCTCGGCGCGGTCGCGCTCGGCACTGCGAACCTGCTGCTCATCAGCGCGGGGTGCCTCGCCGCCGCTACGTTCTGCATCGCGATGCTGCTGCGCTGGGCGCGCGCGCATCCGCGCGCCGGCGACCCTGCGCCCGAAGCGCCGATCGGCGGCTCGATCGGCGCGGGCGTGCGCGCCGCCGCCAGCTCGCCCTACCTGCTCGGAGTCTGCGGCTACCTGCTGTGCTACACCGCGCTTTCGACCGTGCTGTACTTCGCCCAGGTGGACATTGTCGGACGCGCGTTTTCCGACTCGGGCGAGCGCACGCGCCTATTCGCCACGCTCGACCTCGTCGTGAACAGCCTCACCCTGATTGTGCAGCTCGCCGTGTTCGCCCGCCTGGGGGCGGCGATCGGCATTTCCTGGATGCTTGCGCTGATGCCGCTCGTGTCGCTTGCCGGGTTCCTCTGGCTTGGCTCGGTGCCCACGCTCGCGGTGCTGATCGCCTTCGGCGTCACGCGACGCGTGGGCGAATTCGCGATCTCCAAGCCGGCGCGCGAGGAATTGTTCACCGTGGTGCCACGCGAGCAGCGCTACAAGGCGAAAAACTTCATCGATACGGTCGTCTATCGCGGCGGCGACTCGCTCGCAGGGTGGCTCGTCGGCGGCCTGCGCGGCCTCGGCGTGGGGCTGTCGGCGCTCGCCTTTCTCGCCGCGCCGCTCGCACTCGCCTGGCTCGCGCTCGGACTCTGGCTCGGGCGTCGCCAGGAACGTCTGCGCCGGGCACCGGTCTAGAATGACATCATGCGGCAAAGCCCATTCAGGCCCGGGCGCCGGCGCATCCTTGCAATGCTTGCGGGAACGGGCACCGCGCTCACGATGAAGCCGACCATGGCTCAACCAGTAGCGACTCTGACCACGCGTCCGATCCCCGCGAGCGGCGAACCGCTGCCGGTCGTGGGCCTGGGCACCTGGCAAACCTTCGACGTCGGCGGAGATGCGCGCGCGCGCGCGCCGCTCGGCGAGGTGCTCTCGGTGCTCGCCGCGGCGGGCGGGAAGGTGGTCGACAGCTCGCCGATGTACGGCACGAGCGAAGAGGTGGTCGGCGATCTGGTCGCCAAGCTCGATCTGCGGCCGCGACTGTTCCTCGCCACCAAGGTGTGGACGAACGGCCGCGCCGAGGGCATCGCCCAGATGGAGCAGTCCTTACGCCGCTTGCGCGCGGAGCGGCTCGACCTGATGCAGATCCACAACCTGGTGGACGTCGCCACGCACACGCGCACGCTCGAGGACTGGAAAGCGGCCGGGCGCGTGCGCTACGTCGGCATCACGCACTACACCTCGTCGGCCTACCGCGAGGTCGAGCGCGTGCTGAAGGCCGGGCACTACGACTTCCTGCAGATCAACTACTCGCTCGACGAGCCCGAGGCGGCCGAGCGCCTCCTGCCGCTCGCCGAAGAAAAGAAGGTCGCGGTGCTGGTGAACCGTCCGTTCGGCAAGGGCAGCATGTTCCGCCGCACGCGCGGCAAGCCGCTGCCGGAATGGTCGCGCGAATTGGGCATCGGCAGCTGGGCGCAGTACTTCCTCAAATGGATCATCGGCCATCCGGCGGTCACCTGCGCCATTCCCGGCACCGCGAAGCCCGAGCACATGCGCGACAACCTCGGCGCGGCGCTCGGACCCCTGCCCGACGCCGCCATGCGCCGGCGCATGGCCGAGCACTACGCGAATCTGTGAGCCGGGCTCAGTCGTAGCCCGGCGGCGGCTCGAAGGCGCGGTATTCGCGCTCGAGCAGCTCGGCAAAAGCGATGCAGCGGTAATCGCCGTACTGCGGGCCGACGATCTGCACGCCGATTGGAAGGCCCTCCGCGCTCGAAGCGATCGGCGCCACCGTGGAAGGCAACAGCGCGGCGCCCGAGTATCCCGCCCAGAACATCTGCGTGGTCGACGGCTGCGGCTTGCCATTGACGCTGATCATGCGCTCCCAGCGCTCGCCCTTCTGGTTTTGCGGAAACGCCGCCGTCGCCGCGGTGGGACACAACAGGACGTCCCAGTCGCGGAAGAACGCCGCCCATGCCCGGCGCATCTGGTGGCGCCGGTTGGAAAACCGCAACCATTCGCGGTGCGGCATCAGGTTGGCGCGCGCGGCCTGCGCCTCGTAGCTCATATCCTCGGGCGGCCGCTTGCGCGCGAGCTCCTCCCATAGCGCCATCTGGCGCGCGTTCTGGCGCGACGAGGTCGCGCCGCGCAGGAGCGCGAGATACACGCGGTGCGCTTCCTCCGGCTCGAAATCCGGACGAGCGCGATCCGACACCCTGGCGCCCTTCTTCGCCAGCCATGCCGCGAGGCGCTCGATCTGGCCGGCGACGCTCGCGTCCACTTCGGCGGTCGGGTGCGAAGTCATGACCGCGATGCGCAGGCCGCGGACCTTGCGCAGCACCGTGCGCTCGAGCGCAAGGCGCCAGCCGGCGGCGTCGATCTCGTCAGGCCCGGCGATGACGCCGAGCGCGAGGCGCAGGTCGCCGGCGCTGCGCGCGAGCGGACCGATCGCCGAGATGTCAGCCGGCTGCGCCGAGCCCGGTAGCGCGTGGCCGTTCGTGGCGCAGATGCCCCAGGTCGGCTTGTGGCCGTATACGCCGCAGTAGTGCGCAGGCGCGCGGATCGAGGCGCCGATGTCACTGCCCAGCTCGAGTGCCGTGAGGCCCGCGGCGAGCGCCGCGGCCGAGCCGCCCGAGGAGCCGCCCGGGGTGCGCGAGCGGTCCCACGGATTGTTCGTCGTGCCGTAGATCTCGTTGAAAGTCTGCCAGTCGGCGAGCTGCGTCGGGACGTTCGTCTTGCCGAACACGATCGCGCCCGCGGCCTCGAGGCGCGCCACCGCGAGCGCGTCGCGCCGCGCGACGTTATCGCGGAATTCGACGATGCCGTGCGTGCTCGGGAAGCCCGCCAGGTCGAACGACTCCTTGACCGTCATCGGCAGGCCGTGCAGCGGGCCACGCGGCCCTCGCGCGCGGTCGGCGGCGCGCGCCTGCTTGCGCCCGGACTCGAGATCCATGACGCAGATCGCGTTCAGCGGCGGGTTGTAGCGCGCGACGCGCGCGGCATACAGGTCGAAGAGCTCGAGCGCGCCGAGGCGCCGGGCGCGCAGCGCGCGCGCCAGGCGGCTCGCCGACCAGAATGCCGGGCTCAAGACGACCTACGCGGCTACTGCGCGCACTTGCCGACCTTCAGCTCCTTGCACGGATCCTTCACCTGCGGGATGGTCTGCAGCACCTTGACGTGCAGGCGGTCGCCCTGGCCGACGACCTCCTCGACATGCTCGTTCTGCACGATGTCACGCGTCTGCGGGTCGATCATGATCGGGCCGCGCGGGCTGTCGAACTTCCAGCCCTCGAGCGCCTTCATCGCCTTGTCCGGGTCGATCTTGCCGTTGAGAGTCTTCACCACGTGCGCGATGGCGGCCATGCCGTCCCAGCCCGCCACCGCCATGAAGTCCGGCGGCGAATCCTTGCCGTAAGCCGCATGCCAGGCCTTGACGAACGCCTTGTTGGCCGGGTTGTCGTAGTCCGCGGCGTAGTGCCCCATCACCACCATGCCCTCGGCCGCCTTGCCCATCTGCTGGAGTTTCGTGTCCTGGATGATATCGAGCGGCCCGATCAGCTTGATGCCCGCCGCGCGCAGGCCCAGGTCGCCGTAGGTCTTCACCAGCGATGCCGCATGCACTCCTGCCGGCACGAATACGTAGAAGCAATCCGGTTTCTCGTCCTTCACGCGCTGCAGGAACGGCGTGAAATCGGGCACCTGCGCGGGATTGCCCATCGGGATCTTGTCGATCACCTTGCCGCCCGCGCCGTCGAAGCCCTTCTCGAAAGCCTCCAGGCTGTCCTTGCCCGGCGGATAGTCGGTGTAGCCGACCGCGGCGGTCTTGCAGCCGAGCGTCTTGGCCGCATAAGTGCCCATCGGGTACGCCGCGTGCCACATCGAGAACGACGTGCGCACGATGTACGGCGACAGATTGGTGATCCAGGCCGTGCCCGCGTTCATCACGATCATCGGCACCTTCGCCTCGGTCGCGAGCGGCGCGCTGGCGATCGCGTCGGGCGAGAACACGAAGCCGGCGAGCATCTCGACCTTGTCGCGCGTGATCAACTCCTGCACCTCGGTCTTCGCCACCGTGCCGCTCGGGTTCTTCGAGTCGCGCTTGATCAGCTCGATCTTGTTGTCGCCCGCCGCCTTCGGGTGCTCCTTCAGGTACAGGTTCATCGCGCGCAGGATCTGGTCGCCGTATTCGGCATTTACCCCAGAAAAGGTCAGCACGACGCCCACCTTCACGGTGCGCGCCTGCGCTGCGGGAACCGCGAGCGCCGCCAGGGCGGCGGCGCATGCCAGCATCTTCAGCAGCCTCATCTCTCTCCTCCTCTCCTAAACGAAATCTCCCCGGGGCGACGATTATATGCCCCTCTCCTCAACCCCCCGCCACGCCGATCAGGGCGTCCAGCCGCGCGCGATCCCGGACCAGCGCCTCGCTCGAGCCGTCGTACACGATGCGCCCGCGATTCATGACCAGCGCGCGCGGCGCGAAGCCGAGCGCCACCCGCGTGTTCTGCTCCACCAGCAGGCAGGACATGCCCTCCTCGTCGCGCAGGCGCTTCAGCGCCCGCACCAGCTCCTCGACGATGAGCGGCGACAGGCCCTCGGAGGGCTCATCGAGCAGCAGCACGCTCGGATTGCCCATCAGCGCGCGGCCAATCGAAAGCATTTGCTGCTCGCCGCCCGAGAGCTGGTTGCCGCGATTCGCCTGGCGCGCGGCGAGATGCGGGAACAGCTCGAACACCGCCTCGACCGACCAGCGCCGGGCGCTGGGGCCGGCACGCGCCGCCACCTGCAGGTTCTCCCGCACGCTGAGCGAAGGGAACACCTCGCGCTCTTGCGGCACGTAGCCCAGACCCGCGCGCGCGCGGCGAAACGGCGCGAGCTTCGTCAGCTCGCGCCCGTGCAGGCGGATCGCGCCGCCGTGCAGCGAAGTGTGGCCCATGACGGTCTCGAGCAGCGTCGACTTGCCGACGCCATTACGCCCGATGAGGCTCACGCTTTCGCCCTGCGCGAGCGCGAGCTCCAGCTCCTCGAGCACCACGGTCTCGCCGTAGCCGGCCGACACCGCGTGCAAGGCGAGCGCGCTCTCAGCCATGGGCCTGCTCGCCCAGATAGAGCGTGCGCACGCGCTCGTCCGCGGCGACTTCCTGCGGCGTGCCCTGCATGAGTACCGCCCCGGCCACCAGGACGGTGATGCTGCGCGCGAAGCGGAACACGACGTCCATGTCGTGCTCGATGATCAGCACCGCGATGTCCTGCGGCAGGCTTTCGATCACATCCAGGATGATGTGGCTCTCGGCCGAAGGCACGCCGGCGGCCGGCTCGTCGAGCAGCAGGACTTTCGGGCGCTGGGCGAGGGCGATGGCGATCTCGACCAGCCGCTGGCGCCCGTAGGCGAGCTCGCTGACGGGCTTGAGCGCGTCCTCCTGCAGGCGCAGCGCTTCGAGCAGAGCGACCGCCTCGTCGGCAGTCTCGCGCCGCGCGCCCGCCGCCCGCCACAGGTTGCTGCAGGCCCCGGTGCGCTCGCCCACCGCGAGGCAGACGTTATCGAGCACGGTGAGCCCGCGGAACAGCTGGTTGATCTGGAAGGTGCGCGCGATGCCGCGGCGCGCGCGCTCGAACTGCGAAAGCCGCGTGATGTCCTCGCCGTGCAGCAGCACGCTGCCGGCGGAAGGCCTGAGCACGCCGGTGAGCAGGTTGACGAAGCTGGTCTTGCCCGCGCCGTTCGGGCCGATCAGCGCGCAGCGCGCCTCGCGCTCCAACCTGAAGTCGATGCCGCGCGCGACCTGCAGCGCGCCGAAGTTCTTGTACAGCCCGCGTGTCTCGAGAGCCGCGGCGCCGCTCATCGCCAGAGGCTCTTCGCCCGGCGCGCCGCCCGCTCGAGGAGTCCGAGCAAGCCGCCGCGCGCGAACAGGACCGTGAGCACGAGCACGAGCCCGACGCCGAACTCCCAGAATTCCGGGCTCAGCTTCGCCAGGCTGTCCTCGAGCAGCATGTAGATCGCCGCTCCCAGGAACGCGCCGTACAACCTGCCGGTGCCGCCCAAGATGAGCATGACCAGCACAGCCGCCGAGCGCTCGAAGCCGAGCGCGCTGAGCGTGACGAAGGCGTTGGACTGCGCGTACAGGCCGCCGGCGACGCCTGCCATCGCGGCGGCGATCGTGTAGATGGTGACCAGCCGGCGATGCACCGGCGAGCCGAGCGCCTCCATGCGCCGCAGGTTCTCGCGGATGCCGACCAGCGCCTGGCCAAACGGCGAATACACGATGCGCCGCGCCACCACGAACAGGACGAACAGCACCGCGAGCGCATAGAGGTAGTAGGTGTGCCCGTAAAGGTCGTAGTCGAAGCGGCCGAACAGCGGCTTGATCGTGATGCCCGTCACGCCATCGTAGCCCCCGGTGATGTCAGCGCGCGCATTGCCGAGCTCGTAGAGCATGATGGCGGTGGCGAGCGTCAGCATCAGCAGCGTGAGTCCGCGATAGCGCAGCAGCACCCAGCCGGACACGAAGCCCGCGAGCGCGGCGCAGGCACCCGCGAACGCGAGCCCGCTCAGCGGCTCGGCCCAGCCGAGACGCGCCGCGAGCAGCGCCGCAGCATAGGCCCCGGTTCCGAAGAACGCCGCATGGCCGAGCGTGACGATGCCCGCGTAGCCCAGGATGAGGTCGAGCGACAGCGCGAACATGATGCCGATCACGATCTGCGTGCCGAGCGCCATGTAGTCCGGAAACGCGAAGTAGGCGCCGATTCCGATCAGCCACGGCAGCGCTTCGGCCGGGTGCAGTCGGTGCCGCTTGAGCAGGAACTCGGCCGCCGCCGTGCCCGATGCGCGCTCACTCCCTGCCATACAGACCCGCGGGTTTGGCGAGCAGCAGCGCGATGGTCGCGGCGTAGATGAAGAACGCCCCGCCCGCCGGGAACAGGTACTTGCCGGCGTTGTCGGTGATGCCGAGCACGAGCGCCGCCACCACGGTGCCCTTGATGCTGCCCGCCCCGCCCACCGCCACCACGATCAGGAAGAACACCAGGTACTGAATGGCGAAGGTCGGCGTCAGGCCCGTCAGATTCACCGCCAGGCCGCCCCCGAGCGCCGCCAGGCCGCTGCCGAGCGCGAAAGTCAGCGTGAACAGGCGGTCGACGTCGATGCCGACCGACTGCGCCATGCGTCGATTGTCGACCGCCGCACGTATCCTGGCCCCGAGGCTCGTGCGCTCGAAGCCGTACCACAGCGCGCCCATCATCAGTGCGCCCACCGCGACCATGAACAGGCGGTACGCAGCGAAGGTGCGAAAGCCGAAGTCGACGCTGCCGCTCAGATAGCGCGGCACGCGGATCGCCTGCGGCGCCGGTCCGTAGACGTAGGTGAAGGCAGCGATCGCCATGAACACGAGACCGATGGTGAGCAGAACCTGGTCGAGCTCGCTCGCACGGTAAAGCCGCGCATACAACGAGCGCTCGAATGGCACGCTCGCCGCACCGACCAGCACGAAGGCGCAGACGAGCGCGAGCTCGAACGGCATGCCCAGCCGGGACATCAGGCTGACGGTCACGTATCCGCCGGCCATGGCGAACGCGCCGTGGGCCAAATTGACGAAGCCCATCAGTCCCATGGTCACCGACAGGCCCACCGAAACGATGAACAGCACCATGCCGTAGGCCAGCCCGTCGAGCAGGATGCCGACCCCGGCGCTCAGAACGTGCTCCATGCCCGCGCCGCCTCCCGGGCGCAATTATGCCCGGGCGCTGCCGGCGCCGGATCGCTTGCAAACGCACCTAATCGCGCGTAGCGTAGCCGCATGTCGCGCGAGCCCCGACCGGCGTTCGTCCTCGAGCGCCACGTCTTCTATTGGATCACGCAGGTCATCGGCAGCCGCGACCGCATGCTCGCGCAGGAGCTGAGGGACGCGGGGATACGCGTGCCCGAGTGGCGCGTGCTCGCCTCGTTGTACGCGCGCCGCCGCTGCTCGATGAGCGAGCTCGCGGACATGGCTACCATCGACCGCACCACGCTCACACGCACCGTGGACCGCATGCAGGAGGCAGGCTGGGTCGCGCGGCTGTCCGACGGCGAAGACATGCGCGTCACGCGCCTTGCGCTCACCGCCGCGGGCGAGCGCATGTTCGCGCGCATCTGGCCCGCCGTCGAGCGGCTGAACCGCGCGGCCGTGGCCGGCTTGCCGCAGAGCGGCGTCGATGCGCTGCGCGCAACGCTCAAGCGTATGAAGGTCAATCTCGATCAAGGCCTCGCCGGCGACGAGCGGGCCGCCTGAAGGAGGACCAAGACATGTTGCAGGAGCGCATCTCCGATCTTTCCAAATACGTCGAACCCGACCGCGTGCGCAGGGAGGTCTATACCGACCCGCAGATCTTCGAGCTCGAGATGCAGCGCATCCACGAGACGGTGTGGATCTACTGCGGCCACGAGTCCCAGGTGCCGAAGCCCGGCGACTACTACACCGTGCAGGTCGGCCGCCAGCCCATGATCATGGTGCGCGGCAAGGACACACGCGTACACGTGCTCTACAACCGCTGCCCGCACCGCGGAAACATGATGTGCGGCGACCGGCACGGCAATACCGGCGAGTTCTTCCGCTGCTCCTACCACGCCTGGACCTTCCAGCACGACGGTCGCCTGCGCAGCATCCCGATGATGGAATCGGGCTACCAGGGGACCAGCCTGACGAAGGACAACCCGGACTGCAGCATGAAGGCCGCGGCGCGCGTGGAAAGCTACCGCGGCTTCGTGTTCGCGAGCCTCGCGCCGAAAGGGCCCGGGCTGCTCGAGTTCCTCGGGCGCTCGAAGATCGCGTTCGACGACATCTGCGACCGCTCGCCCGAGGGCGAAGTGGAGGTGGTGCCGAACTGCTTTCGCGTCATCCAGCACTCGAACTGGAAGATCTTCCTCGAGAACCAGCTCGACGCGCTGCACCCTTCCGTCACGCACCAGTCGACCGGGCGCGCGGCGCACGACGTGGAGAAGCTGATCGAGAAGAAGACCGGCAAGGCGCCGCTCTCCTACCACATGCTGTCGGCCTTCGCGACCGTGACCATAGACAAGTGGGATGGATTCCAGACGCTCAACTATCCGCACGGGCACTGCATCCTCACGGGCTACATGGGACTGCGGCCGAAGGATCCCGATACGCTCGCGTACGAGCGCGTGCTCGCCAAGTCCTACGGCGAGAAACGCAAGGAGGAGATCCTTTCGACCAACATCCATCACGTGCTCATCTACCCCGGTCTCTCGGTGCAATCGCCGCTGCAACAGCTGCGCGCCGTGCGCCCGCTGGGTGTCGACCGCACCCTGACGGAAATCTGGCATTTCCGCCTCAAGGGGGCGCCCGAGCCGATCTACCGGCGCGCGCTCGCGTACTACAACCTGGTCAACTCGCCTTCCACCATGATCAACGCCGACGACCTGGAGAATTTCTGGAAGTGCCATCAGGGGCTCGCGTCGGACGGCGGCGACTGGGTGAGCTTCCAGCGCCACTACGGGCGCGACATGGACAAGGACGGCGTCGTCGAGACCGGCCCGAACATGGGTACCTCGGAGGCGCCGATGCGCAACCAGATGAAGGCCTGGGCGCAGTACATGGCCGCGGAGAAGTGACATGGCGACCCGAAAAAAGAAGAGTCCCCCGCGTCGCAGCAAGGCGGCCGCGACGGCCAAGCCGGTGAATCCGGCCACGCAGCACGCGGTCGAGCAGTTCCTCTATCGCCAGGCCGACATTCTCGACGGCAAGCGCTGGCAGGACTACATCGACCTGTTCACCGACGACGGCGTGTATTGGATGCCGCCCGAGCCGTCGCACACCACCTGGGACGGCATGCCGGCGATCTTCGCCGAGGACAAGAACCTCATGACGGTGCGCATGAAGCGGGTGTCGCACCCGGATGCCTGGTCGCAGCGTCCGCAATGGGGCACCAACCACGTCCTGGGCAACGTCGCGATCGAGAAGCAATCGCCAAGCGGCGATATCGTCGTGCGCTCACGCTTTCACATGATGGAGCTGCGCCGCGACGACGTGCGCCACTTCGCCGGCAGCTATCTGCACCACCTCAAAAAGACCAAGGACGGCTACCGGATCAAGCTGCAGCGCGTCGACATGACGAACGCCCAGTCGGCCTACGATTACGTGCTCCAGGTGTGGGTCTAGACGCGACTGCGAACTGCCATTGACAGCAGTGTCAGTGCGGCATCTAATCAGTGCCCCGCAGCAGGGAAAACAAGACCGCCCAGAGCAGCTCCCTGCCGCACTCAGAGGAGGACATCCGACATGCAAGCCAGTCAAAAGTCGCTGATCGGCGCAGCCGTGCTCGCCGCTGCGCTCGTCGCGGCCCCGGGGGCGCAGGCCCAGGGACTCAAGCACTACGATTCGAGCAAGAAATCGTTCTGGGAACATCCGCCCGCGGACTGGTTCCTGGGCGACGAAACCGAGGCGCAAAAGGGCCTCGCGCCCAAGTCGCCGCCCGCCACCGGCGTGCCGATGGAGGAGATCCAGCAGACGCTCAAGAACATAAAGCTACCCAAGGGCTTCCATATCACCCTGTGGGCGCACGACGTACCCAGCGCCCGCCAGATGGCCTGGGGCGACAAGGGCACGCTGTTCGTCGGCGCGTTCGGCGTCGGCAACGTCTACGCGATCACGGGACCTGAGGGCAACAAGCAGGTCAAGGTCATCCTCAAGGGCCTGAAGATGCCGACCGGGATCGCGTTCCGCAACGGCGCGCTGTACGTGGCGGACATCGACAGGATCCTCAAGTACGACAATGCCGAGGCGAGCCTCGACAACATGCCGCAGCCGCAGGTGGTGTACGACGACATGCCGTCGTACGTCGCGCACGGCTGGAAGTACCTCGTGTTCGACAAGGATGGCTGGCTGTGGGTGCCCTTCGGCCCGCCGTTCAACATCGGCATTCCGCCTGTGGCCGTGTCGCAGATCCGGCGCGTCAATCCCGAGAACGGCCTCGCGGAGATCCGCGCGCTCGGCGTGCGTAACAGCGTCGGCGGCGACATCGACCCGCGCACCGGCGACTACTGGTTCTCCGAGAACGCGCGCGACTGGCTGAGCGACGATACGCCGAGCGACAAGCTGAACCACATCACCCGCATGGGCGAGCACTTCGGCTATCCGTACTGCCACCAGGGCAACATTCCCGATCCGAAGTTCGCGATGGGGCACAAGTGCTCGGAGTTCACGCCGCCGGTGCTCAATCTCGGCGCGCACGTCGCCCCGCTCGGCATGAAGTTCTACACCGGCAAGATGTTCCCGGCGCAGTACAAGAACAACATCTTCCTGGCCGAGCACGGCTCGTGGAACCGGCACGTGTATCAGGGCGCGCGCATCATGCGCATCATCGTCGACCCGAAGGGCAAGCACGCCAAGCAGGAGGTGTTCGCCTCCGGCTGGCTCAAGGGCAAGCAGGACTTCCACGGCCGCCCCGCGGACGTGATCGTCGCGCCCGATGGCGCGCTGCTCGTCGCCGACGACTGGGCGAACGCGATCTACCGCATCAGCTACGGCAAGTAAGCCCTGCGCTCGCTCCTAGTCCGTACAGCCCTGGCCGCGGCGGCGCTCTCCGCCGCCGCGGCCGCGGGCGCCGCAGATGTCGCTGCGGGTAAAGCGAAGTTCGAGCCCTGCCTCGCCTGTCACGGCAGCGGACCTGCACCGCAAGGCGAAGTCGCCCCGCTGCTCGAAGCGCAGCCCGACAATTTCATCCAGTGGCAGCTGGTGTACTTCCGCACCGAGACGCGCAAGGACGCGTCGATGACGCCGATCTCGCTGCTGCTCAGCAACGAAGACATCCGTAACATCGGTGCCTACCTGTCGTCGCTACCGCCGCCGAATCCTCCCGAGGGCAAGGACGAGCGGCCCGACTGGACCGAGGCGGGCGAGCAGCTCGCGAAAGCAAACCACTGCGCGAGCTGCCACCTCGACGGCTTCGTCGGCAAGGATGCGGTGCCGCGGCTCGCGGGGCAGCGCGAGGCCTACCTGCTCAAAGCGCTGCGCGATTTCAAGTCCGGCGCACGGCGCGGCGGCGGCGTCGCGGCGATGCCCGACGCCGTGTACCCGTTGAGCGACGAGGGGTTGCAGGCGCTCGCGCACTACCTGTCTCGACTACGCTAGCCGCAAGGCTCGCGACAGGACATAAACTTTTTGCGTTGTATCCTGTCTTTTTGGTTTTGTGACGGGAAACGAGACAATGTCCGATAACGCGAGCAAGCGAGTGAGCCGGCGCAACCTCCTCAAGGGCGTGGCGTTGGCTGCCGCAGGCCTGGCCGCGATCCCGGTCGTGGCCCAGGCGGCCGGCACCGTGTCGAAGGCTGCCATGCAATACCAGGATCACCCGAAGGGCGACCAGGACTGCAGCAACTGCATCCAGTTCATTCCCGGCAAGACCGCGACCGCGATGGGCGAATGCAACGTGGTCGCGGGCCCGATCAGCCCGAAGGGCTGGTGCGTCGCCTACGTGAAGAAGGGCTAAGCGCCGTTCAGCCGGGCGACGCGCTCGGCACCCGGATGCCGTCGTAGAGCCAGGCCATGCCTTCGAAGCCCGGGTTCTCCGGATCGGTGCCGGGCTTCGGGGCGAGGAACTGATTGCGCAGCTCGCGCACCACGCCGGCTGCGTGGTAGATGTCGCCGTAGTAGCGCGAGGTGATCTGCACGCGCGCCGTGCGCAGGTAACGCGCCTCCTGGTACCAGCGAAAGGCCTTCTCCCAGTCGCGGCCGGAGAGCTCCGCGTACGCGGCGAGCACCACGGCGTCCTCGATCGCCATATTGGCGCCCTGCGCCATGTACTGCAGCGTCGGGTGCGCCGCGTCGCCGAGCAGCGTGACGCGGCCGCGGGACCAATCGCGCACCGGCTCGCGGTCGCACAATACCCACATCTTCCAGGCATCGATCTTGGCGAGCAGGCGCTTCACTTCAGGGCGTTCGGCAGCAAACTTCTGATTGAGCTCCTCGGGGTCGCCGTACACGTTCCAGCCTTCTTCGTACTTGTCGCTGTGGAACACGGCGACCAGGTTGTACAGCTCTAGGCGCCGCAGCGGATAGTGCACCAGATGCGTCTTCGGCCCGGCCCACAGCACGACGTTGTTCTGCCACAGGTCGTCGGGCACCTCGGCGCGCGGTAGCACTGCGCGGTAGGCGATATGTCCGGAAACACGCGGCTTGGCGTCGCCGAGCAGCTGGTTGCGCACCCTCGACCAGAGGCCGTCGGCGCCGATCAATGAGCAGCCCTCGGCGCGCTCGCCGTTCTCCGTGTGCGCGACGACACGCTCGCCGAGATCCTCGAAGCGCAGCACCTTCTTCAGGACGTTCAGCTCGACGTTCTTTTGCACCCTGCAGGCCTCGAGCAGCACCTCGTGCAGGTCGGCGCGGTGAATCACGCCGTACAGATACCCGCCAAAGCGCTCGCGGAACGCGCGCCCGCCGACCGGCAGGCGGATCACCGACTCGCCGGTGAGCGCGTCCATCATGATCATGTTGTCCGGGTGCACCGAATAGCGCTCGATCGCGTCGGTCAGGCCGAGCACCTCGAACATGCGGTACGCGTTCGGTCCGAGCTGTATCCCGGCGCCGATCTCCTTGAACTCCGAGCCCTGCTCGAAGACGCGCGCGCTCACGCCCTTGCGCGCGAGCGCCAGCGCGGCGGCCAGACCCCCTATGCCGCCGCCGACGACGAGTACGGGAAGATCTTTCGGCATCGTTTCACCCGATCAGCAAATCCGGTCCGACCTCTGCCATGGTCCGTGCTCCGCACAGCCTTAGCGTGCGCTCGATCTCATCCGTGAGGATCGCGAGCGCGCGCCGCGCGCCCGCCTCGCCCGCGGCGGACGCGCCGTAAAGCGTGGGCCTGCCGATGGCGACCGCCTGCGCGCCGAGCGCCCGCGCCTTCACCGCGTCCGAGCCGCGGCGTACGCCGCCGTCGATCAGCACCGGAACCTTGCCCGCGAGCGCGCTGGCCACCGCGGGCAACGCCTCGAGCGCGCTGATCGCACCGTCGAGCTGCCTGCCACCGTGGTTGGAAAGCCACACCGCATCCGCGCCGAGCGCGACGACGCGCTCCGCGTCTTCGGGCCGTGCGACGCCCTTGACGATGAGCTTGCCTTTCCACAGGTCGCGCAAGCGCGCCAGGCCGCGCTCGTCGAACGAGGCGTCGAGCTGCTGGCCGACCGACGACGACGTGGCGATCATGCCGGCGCGCGGGCGCCGCTCGAAGCCGCGCAGGTTGACGAGCTCCGGGATTCCGCCCGCCGCGACGATGCGCCAAGCCCAGGACGGATGCGCGAGCCCGGCGAGCAGCTCGCGCCAGCCGGGCTTGAACGGCAGCACGAAGCCGTTGTGCGTGTCGCGCTCGCGCTTGCCGCCGACCGGCAGGTCGACGGTGACGACCAGCGCCTCGTAGCCGGCCGCCCGGGCGCGCGCGACGAGCCCGTCGGTGAACTCGCGGTCGTAGAGCACGTAGAGCTGGAACCACAGGCGGCCGGGCGCCTTGTCCGCGATCTCCTCGATCGTCGCGGTCGCCGTGGTGGAAAGCGTATACGGGATGCCGCAGGCCGCTGCGCTGCGCGCGATCGCGAGGTCGGCGCCGGGCCAGCCCATGCCGATGGCCCCGGTCGGCGCGACGACCAGGGGGAACTTCGACGGCCCGCCCAGCACCTCGGTCGAGGGATCCACCTTCGCGACGTCGCGCAGCACCCGGGGCGCGAAGCGCAGCCGCTCGAAGGCGGCGCGGTTGGCGCGCAGGGTCACCTCGTCCTCGGCGCCGCCGTCGAAGAAGTCGAACACGATCCTGGGCAGGCGCCGGCGCGCGAGGGCGCGCAGATCGTCGATGTTCGCGACGCGGGCGAGATCCATGGGCCGCGAGTCTACCGCGGCCGCGCCGCTTACATATAATTGCGCCCATGAAAACCTTCGAGCGTATTACCGGCGTTCTGTCGCCCGTCGTCACCCCCTTCGGCAAGGACCTCGCGCCCGACGCGCAGCGCTTCGTGCGCCACTGCAAGTGGCTGCTCGCGAACGGCTGCTCGGGGCTCGCGGTGTTCGGCACCAACAGCGAGGCGAACTCGATGTCGGTGGCGGAGAAGCTCGAGCTGCTGGATGCGCTGGTGGCGGGAGGCGTTCCGCCCGTTGCGCTGATGCCCGGGTCGGGCCACTGCGCGCTCACCGACTCGGTGGCGATGACGCGGCGCGCGGTGCAGATCGGCTGCGGCGGGGTGCTGATGCTGCCGCCTTTCTACTACAAGGGCGTGAGCGACGAAGGCCTGTACCGCAACTTCGCCGAGGTAATCGAGCGCGTCGGCGACCAGCGCCTGCGCCTGTACCTCTACCACATCCCGCCGGTGTCGCAGGTGCCGATCACGCTCGCGCTCATCGAGCGGCTGCTGAAGAATTATCCCGGCATCGTCGCCGGAGTGAAGGACTCCTCGGGCGACTGGAACAACACCAAGGCGATGCTGGACGCTTTCGCGAAGAGCGGCTTCGACGTGTTCGCCGGCAGCGAGGTCTTCCTGCTGGACACCATGCGGCACGGCGGCAAGGGCTGCATCACCGCCACCGGCAACGTCAACCCGGGGCCGATCGATCAGGTGTTCCGCAAATGGCAGTCGGTCGACGCGGACCGGCTGCAGGCGGGCATCACCGCCACGCGCAAGATCGTGCAAAAGGTGCCCATGATTCCGGCGCTCAAGGCGATCATTGCGCACTTTGGGAACGACCCGGCGTGGCGCACCGTGCGCCCGCCGCTCACCGAGCTCGCGCGCGACCAGGAAGAGGGCCTCATCGCGGAGCTGCGCTCCTCGGGCTTCAGGATGCCGGGGCTCGCGGCCTGAGATGCCGGTCGCGCTCGTCACCGGCGCGGGCCGGGGGATCGGGCTCGAAACGGCGCGCGCCTTTGTCGGCGCAGGGTTCGAAGTGCTTGCCCTGGACAAGGATTTCTCGCACTCCGACCTTTCCACGAGGCAAATCGACTACGACCTCACGAACCTCTCCGGCATCCCGGCGCTCGTCGCGCGCCTCGGGGAGA
>JBLMWT010000047.1:0-14426 GCA_050257375.1 Sphingomonadaceae bacterium | reverse complement strand
AGTACCTCGAAAGCGGGCCCGAAGTGTGGAAAGTGCGCATCGGCAGGTCCGCCTAGGCGCGCCGGAGCAGGGCGAGAGGCTCCTCGGCGCGTTGCTGCGCCTGGGGCTGGATGTGCCGCACGAGTGCGAGGGGCACGGCACATGCGGGACGTGCGTCGTCCTGGTGCGCGACGGCCTCGACGCCCTGGCGCCGGCCGACGAAGACGAACGCGACGTGCTCGACAAATCGGGCGCGCTCGAAGCCGGCGCCCGACTCGCCTGCCGCGTCATCGCAACCGGCGCGGAGCTGGCTATAGAGATGACGCGGCGCGATCCGCCGTCCGGCGGTGGCGCCGCTTCCTCCGACACGCCACCCGTGATGCTGAGCGCGCGCGCCGCCGACTTTGTGGCCCGGCAACTCGCTATGCGCGATACCCCGGCGGCACTACGCCTGGCGGTGCGCCCATCCGGCTGCTCGGGCTTCGGCTACCGTGTCGAGTATGCGGACACGATAGAAGCGCATGACACCGTCTTCGAGAGTCGGGGAATACGCATCGCCGTCGAGGCGCAGAGCCTGCCCTACGTGCGGGGTACGACCATCGACTTGGTACGGGAAGGGCTCTCGCGGCGATTGCGATTCGACAATCCGAATGCGCGGCAAACCTGCGGCTGCGGGGAGAGTTTCGCCGCGTGAAGCTTAGGAACGGACGAAGGGTTGCAGCACCGGCCACAGCCGGACGGTGAACAGCGCGAGCGACAGCCACAGGAGCGCCCCGCCCACGAGCAAGGCGCCGAAGGCGAACAGCGCGATCCCCGCATTGGCGAGCGCGAGCTGCGCGCTCGACCACGCTCCGCCACGGATCGGGCGTCCGGTGAAGCGCGGCAGCATGTGCGCGCCGAGCGCGTAGATGAGGCACAGAAGGAAGCCGCCGTAGAGGTGCATCGGCGCGGGTGCGAGCAGCGAGCCCCCGGCGAGCATGGCCATGCCGGAGACGACCAGCCAGCCGAGCGCAGAGAGCGCGAACAGGCGCTCGTCGCGGCCGAGCAGCATGCCGACGTGGCGCGCCCCGCCGGCGGCGCGCTCGGGCGCGGCCGCGACGAGCTTGCGCGCCTCGCCGAGCGGCACGACGCCGACGGCCTTGAGCATACCGTCGATCGCGACTGCCGGGATCGTGCGCACGTGCAGGTCGCGTGCGAGGCGCTTGCCCTCGGGTTGCGCGAGGTCGAGCACCGCATAGTCGATTTCCTTTTCGGCCGCCACCTGGCGCCACACCGCTTCGGCCGCCGGGCAGGTCGCGCACCAGTCGGACACGAGCAGCTCGACGCGCATCGTCACTCCGTGCAGCGCATGCAATCGACGTCGTAGCGATCGATCCAGGCGCGCAGCCCCTGTTGCGCAGCTTCGCCGCGCGCGAGCGAGGCGAGCGCCACCTGCGGATCGTCGGGCTTCATGATCACCAGCCACGCATCGGTGTAGGGCGCGACGTTGATCAGCCCCGGGTCGGCCGCGACGCTCTCGTTCACCGCGACGATCGTGCCCGCGAACGGCGCCGGCACGCCGCCCGCCCATTTGCCCGATTCGAGCCGCGCGACCGGCTTGCGCTTTTCGCGGCGCGAACCGACCGGGCGGAAGGTCGCGTATTGCACTCGCCCGGCCATCGTTTGCGCCGGGTCGGTGATGCCGACGCGGAAGCTGCCGTCGGCCTCCGGCCGCACCCAGCAATAATCGAGGTCATACCAGAGGTCCTCGGGCAGCTCACAGCCGCGGTATTCGCTCATTGGGTCTCCGCCGGTGGCGCGAGCCGCACCGTGAACACCACGTTCACTGCAAAGGCGAGCATCGCCGCGACGCTCAACGCGCCGCCGAGCGCGACCATCCAGCGCAGCGTCGCGAGCCAGCCGGCGACCATGAGCGGTAGCCCGGCGTTCGCGAGCCAGAACTGCGCCCAGGCGAGCCGCTCCGAGCGCAGCCGGTAGCCGCCGAAGCGCGGCAATACGTGCAGCGCCACGCCGTAGATCGTCATCAGCACGAGTCCGAGCAGCATGAGGTGCGCATGCGCCCGCGTGACGTCCCCCGGGACGAGCTGCGGCGCGACGAGCCGCGCGAGCGCGAGCAGGCCGCCGGCCAGGCCGTAGACGAGCGCGAGCGTGATGAAGAGGCGGTTGCGCGGATGCATGAGCGAAGCCTAGACCCCGAGGTTAGTCCGGCATTGCTGCAAGTCAAGAAAAGTGGGCGACGAGCAGATAGCGCGCGAGGCGCCCCGCGGCCATGAACACGAGCGCGGCGAGCCAATTGACGCGCAGCCATCCGGCGGCGAGGCATAGCGCGTCGCCCACCAGCGGCAGAAAGGCGAAGAAGGTCGCGGGGCTGCCGTGCTGCTCGAGCCAGCCGAGAGCGCGCGCGTCGAGCTTGTCGCGCGTGCGCCCGGGCACCAGTCGACCGAGCGCGTAGGTGGTCATTCCGCCCGCGGTGTTGCCCAGCGTCGCGAGCGCTAGCGCAATCGTCGCGTGCTCGGGGTAGAGCTTGAGGTAGCCGAACAGCACCGCCTCGGAGGAGAGCGGCACGAGCGTCGCAGCGACGAAGCTCGCGGCGAACAGACCAGCAAGGCCGCCGTCAGGGGAAAGGAGCGCGTCCAGGGTGTGCTAGTCTTTTCTGGTGCAACGCAACGATTATCTCGAGCGCATTCTCAAGGCGCGCGTCTACGACGTGGCGATCGAATCGCCGCTCGAGCGCGCCCCGGGGCTGTCCAAGCGCCTGGGCAACACGCTGCTGCTCAAGCGCGAGGACCTGCAGCCGGTATTCTCGTTCAAGCTGCGCGGTGCATACAACAAGATGGCGAACCTTCCGCCGGCGAAGCTGAAGAAGGGCGTCATCGCGGCGAGCGCCGGCAATCACGCGCAGGGGGTGGCGCTCGCGGCGCAGAAGCTCGGCTGCAGCGCGGTGATCGTGATGCCCGTGACCACGCCGCGCATCAAGGTCGATGCGGTGGCCGCGCGCGGCGCGGAGGTGGTGCTGCACGGCGATACCTATGCCGAGGCCTATGCGCACGCGATGCGCCTGAAGCGCCGCCGCGGCCTGAGTTTCGTTCATCCCTACGACGACCCGGACGTGATCGCAGGGCAGGGCACGATCGGCATGGAAATCCTGCACCAGCATCCCGGGCCGCTCGACGCGATCTTTGTAGCCGTGGGCGGAGGCGGGCTCATCTCGGGCATCGCTGCCTACGTGAAGCGCCTGCGTCCCGGCGTACGCATCGTCGGAGTCGAGCCGGTCGACGCCGATGCCATGGCGCGCTCGCTCCAGGCGGGACGCCGCGTGATGCTCGACCAGGTGGGGCTGTTCGCCGACGGCGTGGCCGTCAAGCAGGTCGGCAAGGAAACCTTCGCGCTCGCGCGCAGGCTGGTCGACGAGATGGTCCTGGTCGATACCGACGAGATCTGCGCCGCGATCAAGGACGTCTTCGAGGACACGCGCGTGGTGCTCGAACCGGCGGGCGCGCTCGCGATCGCCGGCGCCAAGGCCTGGGTCGAGAAGCACGGCGCGCGCGACAAGACCTTGGTCGCGGTAGCCTGCGGTGCGAACACCAACTTCGACCGCCTGCGCTTCATCGCCGAGCAGGCCGAGCTCGGCGAGCACCGCGAGGCGATCCTCGCCGTCACCATTCCGGAGCGCCCGGGAAGCTTCAAGAAGTTCTGCGCGACGCTCGGCGCGAAGAACATCACCGAATTCAACTACCGCATCGCCGAGTCGAGGGAGGCGCATATCTTCGTCGGCATCGAGACCGCGAACCGCGACGAAACGGCGCGCATCGTGCGGCGACTCGAGCGCCACGGTCTGAAGACCCTCGACCTGACGGACAACGAGATGGCGAAGACGCACCTGCGCCACATGGTCGGCGGCCGCGCACCCTGGTCGGGCGATCGGCGAGCGACGCGCGCCGCAAACGAGCTGCTGTACCGCTTCGAGTTCCCCGAGCGCCCCGGAGCGCTGATGCGTTTCCTCGACAACATGCGCAGCGACTGGAATATCAGTCTGTTTCACTACCGCAACCAGGGCGCCGACTACGGCCGGGTGCTGGTCGGCATCCAGGTGCCGCCCGCGGAGATGCGCCAGTTCCGGCGCTTCCTCGACGAGCTCGGCTACCCTTGCGCCGACGAGTCGAGGAATCCGGCTTACCGGCTGTTTCTGGGGTGACTGCGCGCACGCCGCGGCCGCCGGAGCGCTAGCCGCCGTCCCCGCCGAAGTGGCGCTCGTCGGCGTAGCACACGGGCGAGGCGAGCGCGCCCGCGCCGCCTGGTTCGGGCATACCGAGAAAAACGAGTTGTCCCGCATCGCGTCGGTAGAGCCCGCGCTCGGTCGCCACATAGTCGACCGGGATGTCCCAGTCCTGGGGGTGGATGGTGTCGATGCGCGCCATCTCGTAGGTGACGCCGATCACGACCGGCCGGGGGGCGAAGGCCGCAAGCGTGCGGTCGAAGAAGCCGCCGCCGTAACCAAGGCGAAAGCCCTGCATGTCCCAGCCGTTCATCGGCAGCAGGACCACTGCGGGCACCACGGCGGGGCCGTCGACCGGGTAGGGAATCCCGAGCGCTCCTTCGGCCATCCTGGCGCCGGGGTGCCACTCGCGGAATTCGAGCGGCTTGCCCGGACCGAGCACGACCGGGAGCACGGTGCGCGTGCCGCGCGCTCGCAAGCGGTGCGCCAGATGGCGCGCGTCGTACTCGTTCTTGATCGGCCAGCACAGCGCGAGCGTCTTGCCGGCCAGTCCGGGAAAGGCGCGCTCGAGCAGCGCGTCGATGTTCCGGCGCCACGCGGCGAGCGTGGCCGGGTCGAGCGCCACGCGCGCGGCGATCAGCCGTTCGCGCTCGCTTTTGCGCCACCGCATCAATGCCTGGCGGTCCATGCCCGTGCTATGCTTTGTCGATGATTTTGAAGCACTTCCGCAATCTTACTCCAGTGCTTTGCCTGCTTGCGCTTTGCCTGCTTGCGCCGGCGGCGCAAGCCGCCGCGCGAGCGAACAGCGTGGACGACGCGGTGCTCACCGCCTACGACGCCTACCGCGCGGGCGATCCGATGAAGCTCGCGCGCGCCGTGCAGCAGCTGCCCAAGGACTACGTGCTCGAGCCGTACATTGCGTACTGGACGCTGTCGCTGCGCCTCGAAGACGCGAGCGACGCGGACGTTCAGGCCTTCTTCGACAAGTACTCCGGCACCTATGTCGCCAAGCTGTTGCGCGCCGACTGGCTCAAGGTGCTCGGCAAGCGCGCCGACTGGGCGGACTTCGATAAGGAGCGCGCGTCGGTGGCGTCGCCCGACCTCGAGACGAGCTGCTACGGCTGGCTCGCGCGCATCGCGCACGGCGAGCGCGTGGCGCCGCGCGCATTGAATCCGATCTGGCTCCAGCCCCGTGAGCTGCCAGACGGGTGCAATGCGCTCGTCGACCAGCTCGCAGCGCGGCACGCCATCGGCGTGGACGACGTCTGGCGGCGCGTGCGAGTGCTGTTCGAGAATGGTCAGATCGTTGAGGCGAAGCGCACGCTCGATTACCTGCCGAAGAACGAGCTCCCCAACGAATTGAACTTGACGCTCGCGGCCACCCGCCCGCAGAAGCTGCTCGGGCGCGTTCCCCTGTATGCGAAGACGCGCGCCGATCGCGAGCTTCTCGTGCTCGCCACCGTGCGTCTCGCGCGCAAAGACGTGCGGGCGGCGGCCGAAGCGCTGCAGGGCCGGCTCGCTTCGCTGCTCGACGCGCGGGATCGCGCCTACCTCTGGGCCCAGATCGGTTACCAGGGCGCGCTCGCGCACGAGGACCAGGCGCTCGAGTGGTACGCCGCGGCGGATGACTATCCGCTGAGCGACGCGCAGCGGGCGTGGAAGGCGCGCGCTGCGCTGCGCGCCGGCGATTGGCAGGCGGTGCGCGACGCGATCGACGGCATGTCGCGGAAGGAAAGCCACCTGAGCGCCTGGATCTACTGGTACGGGCGCGCGCTCGCCGCGCAAGGCAATCCCGAAGCGGCGCGCGCCTACTACATGCGCATCGCAGGCAACACCGATTTCTACAGCGTGCTCGCCGCCGAGGAGCTCGGCTTTCTCGCGACCGCGCCCAAAGACGGCTACGTGCCGAGCGAGGCGGAAGTCGCGGCAGCGGCCGCGCGGCCCGGCATCTTGCGCGCCCTCGAGCTGTACCGGCTCGACCTGCGCACCGAGGGCGCGGGCGAGTGGGGCTACGCGCTGCGCGGCATGGACGATCGCCAGCTGCTCGCGGCCGCCGAAGTGGCGCGCCGCGCGCAGCTGTTCGACCGCAGCATCACGACCGCGGACATGACTCGGAGCGTGAGCAACTTCGAGTTGCGCTACCCGGCGCCGTACCGCGACGTGTTCGCGGAGTTCGCGCGCGAGCACGGCGTGGACGAGGCCTGGGTGCTCGGGCTGGTGAGGCAGGAGAGCCACTTCATCGTCGATGCGCATTCGGCCGCCGGCGCGCGCGGCCTGATGCAGCTCATGCCGCGTACCGCGCGCTGGGTGGCGCACAAGATCGGCTTGAAGCACTATCACCCCGGGCACGTGGCCGAGGTGAAGACGAACATCACTCTCGGCACGGGGTACCTCAAGCTGGTGCTCGACAACCTGGGTCACGAGGTGCTCGCCTCGGCGGCTTACAACGCCGGGCCGGGACGCGCCAGGAGCTGGAGCGATGCGAAGCCGCTCGAGGGGGCGATCTACGCCGAGAACATTCCTTTCGACGAGACGCGCCACTACGTGAAGAAAGTGATGGCGAACGCGATTTTCTACGCGTCCTTGTACGGTGACGGACCCTCGTCGCTCAAGGCGAGACTGGGCATGGTTTCGTCCGACGATGCGTCCGCCGGCGGAGACGTCACGCTTCCCTAAGCGCCGCGCGATGCGCTACGAAAACATCCTGGTCGTCGGCGGCGCGGGCTTCGTGGGCCGGCACCTGGTCGCCGCGCTCGCGGCGCGCGGGGCCAGCGTGACCGTTCCGACGCGTCGTCGCGAGCGGGCCAAGGAGTTGTTGCTGCTGCCCACGGTCGAGGTGGTTCAGTGCGACGTCAACGAGCCGAAGGCGCTCGAGCGGCTCGCGGTGGGGCGCGATGCGGTGATCAACCTGGTCGGCGTGCTGCACAGCCGGCGCGGGCGGGCCTCCGAGCGCGGATGGAACGACTACGGACCCGATTTCGCGCGCGCGCACGTCGAGCTGCCGCAGGCTCTGCTCGGCGCCTGCCGTGCCGCGGGCGTGGCCCGCTTCCTGCACATGAGTGCTCTCGGGGCCTCGCCCGCCGCGCCTTCCGAATACCTGCGCTCAAAGGGGGTCGGCGAGCAGCTGGTTCTCTCCTCGCCGGACATCGAGGCGACCGTGTTCCGTCCGTCGGTGGTGTTCGGCCCCGACGATGCGTTCCTCAACATGTTCGCGGCGCTCGCGCGCTGGCTGCCGGTGCTCGCGCTGCCCTGCCCCGAGGCGCGTTTCCAGCCGGTCTATGTAGGCGATGTCGCGCGCGCTTTCCTCACCGCACTTGAAGAGCACGCATCGGTCGGCAAGGCCTACGATCTGTGCGGCCCGACTGTGTACACGCTGCGGCAGCTGGTCGAGTACGTCTGCGCGCTCGGCGGGCGCCGCCGCGCGGTCCTCGGGCTGCCCGGCGCGCTGTCCTACCTGCAGGCCTGGGCGATGGAACGGGCGCCAGGCCCAACGCTCATGTCGCGCGACAACCTGCGCTCGATGCGCGTGCCGAGCGTGTGCGATTGCGTGCCTCCCTTCGGCGTCGCTCCACAGGCGCTCGAAGCTCTCGCTCCGGCCTGGCTCACGCCCGCCGCGCCGCGACGGCGTTATTCGGCCCTGCGTTGGAAGGCGCGCCGATGAGCAAGCTCACCCTCGTCGTAGGCAACAAGAACTACTCCTCCTGGTCGCTGCGGCCATGGCTGGCAATGAAGATGCTCGGACTCGACTTCGACGAGGTGCGCATCCCGCTGTACCGGCCTGAGTCCAAAGCGGCGATCCTGCGCTACTCGCCCGCGGGCAAGGTGCCCTGTTTGGTCGATGGCTCGATCCGGGTATGGGACTCGCTCGCGATCATCGAATACCTGGCCGAATCGCACCGCGAGCTGTGGCCCGACGCGCCGGCGGCGCGCGCGCTGGCGCGCTCGATCAGCGCCGAAATGCACTCCGGCTTCCCGAATCTGCGCCAGCACATGAGCATGAACGTGAGAAAGCGCCACCCAGGCAAGGGGCGCACGCCCGAATCGGAGGCGGACGTACGGCGCGTAGTAGATATTTGGAGTGACTGCCGCGCGCGCTTCGGCGCCGCAGGCCCGTTCCTTTTCGGACGTTTCACCGCCGCCGACGCGATGTACGCCCCCGTCGTGCTGCGCTTTCGCACCTACGAGGTCGAGCTGCCCGCGGCCTGCCGCGCCTACGCCGACGCGGTGCTCGCGTTGCCCGCGCTGCGCGAGTGGATCGCGGCCGCCGAGCGCGAGACGGAGTCGCTGCCGCAGTTCGAGCAATACGGCTAGGGCGCGCGTGTTGCCCAGGCCCGATGCCGCGCGCCTGCACCGGCTTGCCGCCGCCGCGGCGCTGGTGGCCGCGCTGTGGGGCGTGCGCGCCGCGCTGCCGGCCGGCCCGGCGCTCCATTTTCTCGGGGCCGCCGCGCTCTATCTGATGTTCGGCGCGCCGCTCGCGCTCGCCGGCATTGCGTTCGCCGCGCTGCTCGCCTGCGCGCTCGGCGCGGGCGAGTGGGCGCAGCTGCCCGCACAGTGGCTCGCCGACGGAGCCGTGCCGGTCGCCTGCGCCTGGGCCGTGCATCGCGCGGCCGAGCGCTATGCGCCGCCCAACCTGTTCGTGTACGTGTTCGTCGCCGCCTTCGCCGGAGCGGGGCTGTCGATGGTCGCTTCGCTCGCGGCGCAGCGGCTCCTCGGCGCGAGCGTCGAGCCGTTTGTCGCGCTCGGGCTGATGCTTGGCTTCGGTGAAGCATTCCTCACCGGCGCGCTGCTCACGCTGTTCGTGGTGTACCGCCGCGAATGGGTCGCCACCTTCGACGATGCGCGCTATCTGAAGCAGCGATGAAGGCCTACGTCGTCGGCGGCGCGGTGCGCGACGAGCTGCTCGGCCTGCCGGTCGTCGATCGCGACTGGGTGGTGGTCGGCGCGACGCCGGAGGACATGGCGGCACAGGGCTTTCGTCCCGTCGGCAAGGATTTTCCCGTCTTCCTGCATCCGCGGACGCGCGAGGAGTACGCGCTCGCCCGTACCGAGCGAAAGAGCGGCCGGGGCTACAAGGGATTTACCGTGTACGCGGCGCCCGACGTGACGCTGGAGGACGACCTGCGCCGGCGGGATCTGACGATCAACGCCATGGCGCGCGCCGAGGACGGCGCATTGATCGACCCCTTTGGCGGCGCGCGCGACCTCCAGGCGCGCGTGCTACGTCATGTGAGCGACGCTTTCGGCGAAGATCCCGTGCGCATCCTGCGCGTGGCGCGCTTCGCCGCGCGCTTCGATTTTCGCGTCGCCGAGGAGACGGCCGCTCTGATGCGTGCCATGGTCGAGGCGGGCGAGGTCGAGGACCTCGTGCCCGAGCGCGTGTGGCAGGAGCTCGCGCGCGGCCTCGGCGAGCCGCACCCGCAGCGCATGCTCGGGGTGCTGGAAGCCTGCGGTGCGCTGACCCGCCTGATCCCCGAGCTGCGGCCGGATGCCGCGCTTGGCGCGGCCATGGCGCGCGCCGCGGCGGCCCGGGCACCGCTCGCCGTGCGCTTCACGGTGCTCACCGCGCGGCTCACCGAGCCCGAGTTGCAGGCCGTCGTCGAGCGCCTGCGGGCGCCGAATGAGGTGCGCGAGCTCGCGCTCGCCTACTGCCGTTGCCGCGACCCGATGCGTGCCGCCGCCGCGGCGAGTCCCGCCGAGCTGCTCGCCACGCTCAAACGCGCCGATGCCCTGCGCCGGCCGGAGCGCTTCGCCGCCATGCTCGCCGCGGCGCGCATCACCGAGGAGGCCGCACCGGCAGGCCTCGTCCGGCTCGAGCGCGCGCTCGCGGCCGCGCAGCAGGTCGACGCCGGCGTGATCGCCGCGGACGCCGCCTCGCCCGCCGAAATCCCGGCGCGGCTGGACCGCGCGCGCGAGGCGGCGATCGCCGCCTCGCTCAGATGATGCGTCCGAGCAGGTAGAGAAGGAACGACAGCAGGACCGTGCTGGTGAAAGGAACGTAGAGCACGCGTCCGCGCAGCGGGATGCGCAGGTCCCCGGGCAGCCTGCCGAGGCCCACGCGCGCGAGGCCCGGCGCCACGACCGAAAGCACGAGCAGCGCGACGAACAGCGTCAGCAGCCATTTCAGCACGGCGAAACGCTCCCTTCGCGGGTGGCCGCGCGCGATAAACTTGCCGGATCCAAAGAGACGGGAAGCGCGATGATCGATCTGTACACGTGGGGTACGCCGAACGGTAGAAAGATCTCAATCATGCTTGAGGAATGCGGGCTTGCCTACCGCGTCCATCCGGTCGACATCGGCAAGGGCGAGCAATTCGCGCCCGAGTTCGTCGCCATCAGCCCCAATGGCAAGATCCCCGCGATCGTGGATCCCGAGGGCCCGGACGGCAAGCCGATGAGCATGATGGAATCCGGCGCGATCCTCGTCTATCTCGCCGGCAAGACCGGGCGCTTCCTGCCGCAGTCGGTGCGCGGCAAGTACGAGGCGCTGCAGTGGCTCATGTTCCAGATGGGGCATGTGGGGCCGATGTTCGGCCAGGCGCACCACTTCATGCGCGCGAAGAAAGACGAGATTCCCTACGGCACCGAGCGCTACGGCCAGGAGGCCAAGCGCCTGTACGGAGTCATGGACCGGCGCCTGGCGAGCACGCCGTTCCTCGCCGCGGGCGAGTACACGATCGCCGATATCGCGACCTATCCGTGGGTGGCGCGCCACGAGTGGCACCGGGTCGATCTCGCCGAGTTCCCCAGCGTGAAGCGCTGGTTCGACACCATCGCTCGGCGTCCCGCGGTGGCGCGCGGCATGGTTGTGCCGTTTCTGAACTGAGCGGCATGCTCGAGCTGCTCGCCGTGCCGCACGGCGGCGCCGCTGCGCGCACGCCGCTCGTCTTCGTGCACGGCGCCTACGTCGGTGCCTGGTGCTGGGCCGAGCACTTCCTGCCCTGGTTCGCCGAGCGCGGCTTTCCGTCGTACGCGCTGTCTCTGCGTGGACACGGCAGGAGCGCAGGTCGCGAGGAGCTGCACAGCTTCGGATTGGCCGACTTTGCGGACGATCTCGAGGGCGTGCTCGCGGACTTACCGCGCCCCGCCGTGCTGGTCGGCCACTCGATGGGCGCGCTCGTCGTGCAGAAATACCTCGAGCGCGGCGCGCAGCGCGCGGCCGCGGCCGCATTCGTCTGCCCGGTGCCGCCGTTTGGCGTGCTGCCCTCGAGCTTCACGCTCGCCTGGACGCGCCCGACTCTCTTCTCCGAGATCAACGCGCTTGCTGTCGGCCGCCGCGTTTCGCGCGGCGCGCTGCACGAGGCGCTGTTCGCCGGCCCGGTGGATAACGAACGCATCGAGCGCTACTACGCGCGCATGCAACCGGAGTCGCGCCGTGCGCTGCTCGACATGGCCGGCTGGGGACTGCCGCGAACCTGGCGTCTGGAGCTGCCGCCGGCGCTCGTCCTCGGGGCGGAGCGCGATGCGCTCATCGGCACGTTGGCGGCGCGCAGCACCGCGCAGCTGCTCGGCGCGCAGTACCGCGAGCTGCCCGGGCTAGGGCACGCGGTGATGCTCGATCCGGGCTGGCGCGCGGCGGCCGAAGCGCTCGAGGGGTGGCTGTCGCAGCTCGGGCTCTAGCGCCGCTCAGCGCCGCGACGGCGCAGCCCCGAGGTGCATGCCCGAATCGAGCTGAAGAAGCTCTCCCGTGACGGTGGGCGCGCCGTCGATCAGCCATGCTACCGCCTCGGCGACGTCCTCCGCGCTGCTCGCGCGCGCGAGCGGCGCGTTGCGCTCGAAACCGGCCTTGATTCTCTCGTAGCCCTCCTGCCCGACACCCTCGACGAACCAGCGCGTCGTGATCAGGCCGGGACAGACCGCGTTGACGCGTACCTCCGGCGCCAGGGCGCGCGCAAGGTGCAGCGTGAGGGAATTCAACGCGCCCTTGGAGGCGATGTAGGGGATCGAGGAACCCGTGCCGAGCGTGCCGGCGATCGACGACATATTGACGATCGCGCCGCCGTGCTCTTTCAGGTGCGGTGCCGCCGCGCGCACCATCTGGAAGGCACCCACGAGGTTCACGGCGTAGATGCGCTGGAAGACCTGGGCGTCGAGCGCGTCCCAGTTCGAGGGGCCACTGAAGGTCGTGATGCCGGCGTTGTTCACCAGAGCGTCGAGCCGCCCCCAGCGCGCGAGCGCGGCATCCACGAGGGCGCGGCAGCCGGAGTCTTCGGCGACGTCGGCGCGCACGTTTAGCGTGTCGGCGCCGACCTCGCGGCAGGCGCGCTCCGTCTCCTTGGCCTCGCGCTCGCTCTTCGAATAGTTGATCAGCACGTCGTAGCCTCGGCGCGCGAGCGCGAGCGCACTCGCCGCGCCGACGCCGGTCGCGGAGCCGGTCACAATTACCTTCTTGCGTTCGGTCATTCGAACCTCCCTGGTTGGTTGCCCGGGCGCATGCTCAAAGCGTATGCGTTCGGTCGCCTTGCGCGAATCCCGCGAGCGGCCGCGCGACGCCGCGACCCAGGGCGAGCACCTTGTAGAGCTCGCCCATCTCGGAGGGCGAGAGCAGCCGGTTCGCCTCGGCGGCGAGCGGACCGTAGCGGCTCGCGTCGCCGGGATCGGTCTCGGCAAGCAGCTCGGTGATGCCGCAGTTGACGAGAAACTGCGCCTGCGACGCGTAGCCGAGAACCTCCAGCCCGGCGTCGTCGGCGGCGTGCGCGAGCGCGCTGTAATCGACGTGAGTGGTGATGTCCTGCAGGCCCGGCAGGTAGAAGGGATCGCCGTGCGCGCGGTGGCGGTAATGGCACATCAGCGTGCCCATCGAGCGCTGCGGATGGTAGTACTCGCGCCCCGGAAAGCCGTAGTCGACGATCAGGACCGCTCCCGACTCGAGCACTCCGGCCAGCGCCGCGATCCACGCGCGCGCCGCCAAGCCGAGCTCGCTCTCATACCGCCCCGAGGGCGGCAGCTCGATATCGAGCGAGCGCGCGGCGGCGAGCACCTTGCCCGCGGCCGGACGCTCGCGCCAGGCGAGCATGCCTTCGTTCGCGCACACGCCGCGCTCCGTCACGCCGTCGCGCGTCCACGCGAGCGCGTGCACCGGCAGCGCGTCGAGCACCTCGTTGGCGAGCACCACGCCGCGAAACCGCTCGGGCAGGCGATCGAGCCAGCGTGCGCGGCTGCCGAGCCGCGCACGCTGGCGCGCGGCGAGCTCGGCGCTCGGCTCCAGGATCAGGTAGGGATGTCCCTCGGGCAGGACATCGAGCAGCGCGGCGGCGAGCGCTCCGCTGCCGGCGCCGAACTCGAGTAGCGCGGTGCCGGGTTCGAGCAGCGAGGCGACTTGGCGCGCGAGCGTGCGCGCGAACAGCCTGCCCATCTCGGGCGCGGTGACGAAATCGCCGGCGGCGCCGAGCTTGGCGGCGCCGCCCGCGTAGTAACCGAGTCCCGGCTCGTACAGCGCGAGCTCCATGTAGCGCGCGAAGCTGATCCAGTTGCCGCGCGCGGCAAGCTCGGCGCCGACGCGCTCGAGCAGCGCGCGGCTCGCCGCGAGCGCCTCGGCGCCGGGCGCGGGAAGGGCGGGATCCATGGCCGGCCAAGCGTACCCGGTCGGCTAGAATTCGCAATGTGACGGGCGAGTCCCTCGAAGGCAAAGTGGCGCTGGTGACCGGCGGTGCGCGGCGGGTCGGCGCGGCGATCGTACGCCGCCTGCACGGAGCAGGCGCGCGCATCGTGCTGCACTACCGGGGTTCCGAGGCCGCTGCGGCGGCGCTCGAGGCGGAGCTCGTCGCACGGCGCCCGGCGAGCTGCGCGCGCCTGCGCGCCGACCTGCTCGCGGAGGGCGCGGCCGAAACGCTGGTGCGCGAGGTGGCACAGCGCTTCGGCGGGCTGGACGTGCTGGTGAACAACGCCTCGATGTTCTACGTCACGCGCCTCGGCAAGATCGCGGCGCGGCAGTGGGACGAGATCGTCGGCTCGAACCTCAGGGCGCCTTTGTTTCTGTCCCAGGCGGCGGCACCGCACCTGAAAGAGTGCGGCGGCGCGATCGTCAACGTCACCGACATCCACGCCGAGCGGCCGCTGAGGAATTTTCTGGTGTACAGCGTCGCCAAGGCTGGTCTGGCGGCGCTCACCCGGTCTCTCGCGCTCGAGCTCGCCCCGCACGTGCGCGTCAACGCGGTGGCCCCCGGCGCGATCGCCTGGCCCGAAGACGACAAGTTCGAAAACGCCGAGCGCCAGCGCATCGTCGCCACCACGC
>JBLMWT010000046.1:0-7662 GCA_050257375.1 Sphingomonadaceae bacterium | reverse complement strand
GGCCAGGAGCGGTCACGCGTCCAACCCTCGAATGTGGGGTTGAGCGTCATACGAGCACACTCCGATTATTGAGTCTTGCGTATGTAATGGATCGATCTCCCAACACAAGCCAAGGCAGGATGGCGCTACTCGATCACTTGATCCGCCCGCATCAGCATCGACCGCGGGATGATCAGACCGAGGGCTCGAGCGGTCTTCATGTTGATGGTCAGCTCGAACTTGCTGGGCTCCTCCATCGGCAGTTCGGCGGGGTTGGCCCCCTTAAGGAGCTTGTCGACGTAATCAGCGGCGCTGCGAAACAGATCAGGAATGCTTGCCCCATAGGCCATCAGGCCACCAGCCTCCACATGGGCAGTCAGTCCGTACAACGCCGGCAGGCGGTTCTTGGCGGCAAAGTCCGCCAGTCGTGTCCGCTGGCCGAAGAACATCGGGTCAGCTAGAACGAGGAGCGCGTCCGCATGCCTTTGGATGATCGCCGAAAAAGCGCTATCGAACTCGTCTGGACCGCGCACTCCCAGAGGTTGAAGCTGCAACTGCAGTTTCTGCGCCGCGACTTCCGTTTCTCTCAATACTTGCCGCAGCATGAGGTTCCCGGGATTCCAGAGGACAGCTACGTGGGAGATCTTGGGGACGGTCTCTTTAAGCAACTCGAGCTGCTTGCCCGCGATTGCCAGGCCGGCAGTCAGGGTCGGCCCCGTGATGTTTCCACCGGGCCTGGCGAGGCTTTGCGCGAATCCCAACCCAACTGGGTCTTGCACCGCGACAGAAACGATGGGGATTTTCGTTGTGGCCGCCCTGGCCGCATTGGTTGCCGGCGCGGCAACGGCAACGAGGACGTCAACTCTGAGCCGGACCAGCTCGGCGGCGAGGGCGGAAAAGCGCTCGGTTCTTCCCTTCGAATAGCGGCGCTCGATGATGATGTTCTGCCCCTCCACGTACCCGTGCTCACGCAGTCCATCAACGAATGGTTGCCAGAGGTACGCGGTCTCGGGGGTCGGTGGGGTGCTTCCCAGATATCCAATGCGGTACACCTTCCCCGCCTGCTGTGCCTCGGCGACAAGCGACGTGGCGAGGAGTGCGAGCACCAATACGATGACGAACGGCCCGGTCCGTGGCTTCATCGGTGCCTCCCAGTAGAGCGGTGGACGGAGGATGATAGGGGGGCGCAGTCGGTACGATCAAGAGAGGAGATCGAACGCAAACCTCGCGACGCCAATGTCCGCTTTGGGTCGGAAGCGCACGTTGCGTGAGCGTCTAGAGCACGTGGCATGCGCTCATGACGCAACCACCATAACAGTCCAAACACGAGCCCGAACTTCGGGGTTCATGGGTCGCCTACCAGCGCGCCGGAGGCTTGCGCAGCACGACGATGTGCCCGGCCTCCTTGCGCACGTAGCCGCCCTCGGTTAGGTCGGAGAAGATGCGGCTCACCATTTCGCGCGAGGCGCCGACGCGCGCGGCGATGTCCTTCTGCGTCATGCGGTCCTCGATCACCATGCGGCCGTCGACTTCCTGCGCGAGCTCGAGCAGCAGCCGCGCCACGCGCCCGTAGACGTCGATGAACGCGAGGTCGCGCACGCTGTCGGTCAGGCTGCGCACGCGGTGCGCGAGCTTGCGGATCACGTGCAGCGCGAAATCGGGGTGCTCGGCCATGAAGCCGCCGATCTCGGTACGCCGTAGCACGGCGCAGCGGCAGTCCTCCAGCGCCATCACCGAGGCCGAGCGCGCGCCGCCGTCGAGCGTCACTTCGCCGAAGTACTCGCCCGGCCCGAGCTGATTGAGCTGCACCTCCTTGCCGTCCGCGTCGGACACGAATACCTTCGCCCGGCCGGAGACAAGCACGTAGAGCGAGTCGCCTTCGTCGCCCTCGGTGACGACGATCGCGTTCTTGGGATAGCTGCGCACGACCGCCTGCCGCGCGATCTGCTGCAGCAAGGCGTCGGGCAGGGCTTCGACCGAGGCGGCTCTCACGGGCGGACTCTTCGTCCGCCGGATTGTGGCCCTTGCGCTGCCGCGCGCGCAAGGGCGCCGGCGAGGCCGCTACGTCCGCCTCGCCGGCGCGCAGGACCGCGTGCCGCGGTCAGAACCCGCGCACGTTGTCGGGATCAACGGTGCGCGGCGCCTCCCATGGCACATCGGTGCGATCGATCGAAACAGCTAGGACGGCGGTGCCGAAGAGGTCGTCGCCGGAGGCGCCGCGCGCCGCAAGCTGGCGCCCGGCGAGCTCTTCGGCGCTCGGCGCCTGGGCGGCGCTGTGCCCCCTGGCGAGACCGACGCAGGCGGCAACGACGCCGCTTGCGGTGAGCATGATGGATACGGCGAGAAGCGCTTTGAGGATCAGTTTTTTGCTCATGGCCAGATTCCTCCTTGCGGTTGTGCGGGCGCTCGGTTGCGCCCGATCCACGTGACTCAAAGAGTAGAGATCGACGGCCAAGCGTTCAGCAAACGAAGGCGCCGGGAAAGAGTGACGGATTCACATTTCGGCCGGGCGAGCGGCGCGCGCATAATCGCGCAGAGGGGGGGCGAGGATGGCGGCAAGCCGGCCAGGAGTCGAGGAACCGACGGCGCAAGAGCGAGCGCGTCGCCGCCGGCTGTTCCGGAAATACTTCGTCCCGATCATCCTGCTGGTGGGTGGCGCCCTGCTCGCCTCCGGCGCCATCGGCTTGTACTTCTCGTATCAGGAGAACAAGGCGGCGCTGGCCAGCCTGCAGCGCGAGAAGGCTGTCTCGGCCGCGGCCCGCATCGAGGAGTTCGTGGGGCAGATCGAGCGGCAGCTGAAGTACGCCGCGCTGCCGCAGCTCGGTGCGGAGGGCTCCGGGCAGCGGCTCCTCGAGTTCTTCAAGCTGGAGAAGCTGATGCCAGAGGTGACCGACGTCGCCGAGATCGGCGCCGACGGCCGCGAGCGCCTGTTCGTCTCGCGCCTGGATGTCAACAGGACCGATTCCGGAAGGGACCGCTCGCAGGACCCGGCGTTCCGCGAGGCGAAAGTCGGCAAGACCTGGTTCGGCCCGGTGTACTTCCGCAAGGGGAGCGAGCCGTACATGACCATCGCCGTGCGCTCGGACAGCCTGCTCACGACCGTGGACGTGAATCTGAAGTTCATCTGGGACGTCATCACGCGCATCAAGGTGGGGCACCAGGGCAAAGCCTATGTCGTTGACGCGAACGGCTTGCTGGTCGCCGACCCGGACATCGGCCGCGTGCTGCGGAAGACCGACCTATCATCGCTCGCCCAGGTCAAGGCGGCGATGAGCGGATTGCAGGGCGAGCCGGCGATGCTCGCGCGCAACCCGGAGGGCGTCGAGGTGCTGACCGCGTACGCACCGATCGATCCGCTGGGGTGGAAGGTTTTCGTCGAGCAGCCGGTGTCGGAGGTGTACGCGACCCTGGACGCCTCGATCGCACGCACCGTGGCGCTGCTCGTGGCGGGCCTCGCGATCTCGGCGCTCGTCGCGCTCGCGCTTGCGCGCGGCTATGCGGGGCTGGAACGCAAGGTTGAGGAAGGCACCGCCAGGCTCAAGGAGGCGCTCGAGAAGCAGACGGCGACCGCCGAAATTCTGCGCGTGATCTCGTCTTCGCCCACCGACGTGGCGCCGGTGTTCGACGCGATCCTCAAGAGCGCCGTGCGCCTGACCGACGCGCAGATCGCGGCCGTTTTCCGCTACGACGGCAAGCTGGTGCACATGACGGCCACGCACAACTGGACGTCCGAGGCGCTCGAGTACTTCAAAAGGATCTATCCCGCGCCACCGAGCCCGTCTTTGATGAGCGGCCGGGTGATCCTCGAGAAGCGCGTGATCAGGGAGTCAGATGCGCTCACCGACGAGCACTACGATCATCATTCGGCCGTCTCCGGGCGCTGGCGGCGCATGCTCGGTATTCCCATGCTGCGCGAGGGCAACCCGATCGGCGCGCTGATCGTGACGTGGTCAGAACCGGGCGAGACGCCCGAGCGCCAGGTCGAGCTGCTGCAGACGTTCGCCGACCAGGCCGTCATCGCGGTCGAGAACGTGCGCCTGTTCAACGAAACGCGCGAGGCACTCGAGCGGCAGACCGCGACCGCGGAAATCCTTAGGGTTATCAGCGGTTCGCCGACGAGTGTGCAGCCGGTATTCGACGCGATCGTGCAGAGCGGGCTGCGCATCTTCGACGGCCTGAGCGTGGCGATCGTGCTGGCCGACGGCCAGCTCATCCAGATGGGCGCGAGCGCCGGCGCGATGACCAAGGAGGCCGCGCGCCCGCAGTTTCCCATGCCGCTCAACCGTGACAGCGCGAGCGGGCTGGCGATCCTCGATCGGGCGGTGGCGAACATCGGCGATACCGAAGCCCCCGATGCGCCGCCGTTCGCGCGCAACAACGGCCGCGCACTGGGATTCCGCGCCATCGCCACCGCGCCCATGCTGCGCGAGGGCGGGGCGATCGGCGCCATCGTCGTCACCCGCGCCGAGCCGGGCGTCTTCGACGACAAGCAGATCGCATTGCTCCAGACTTTCGCCGACCAGGCCGTGATCGCGATCGAGAACGTGCGCCTGTTCAACGAGACCAAGGAAGCGCTCGAACAGCAGACCGTCACAGCGGAAATCCTCGGGGTCATGTCGAGCTCGCCGACCGAGACGCAGCCGGTCTTCGAAGCGATCGCGAACAGCGGCCAACGATTGTTCGAGGGCGCGAACGTCTGGGTCGTGCTGCGCGAAGGCGATCGGCTCTTCGCCAAGGCGATTTCGGAGCGAGACCCGCTGCGCGTCGCGAAGTACCGCGCATCATTCCCGACGCCAATTACGCGCGACTACCTGAACGCGCTCGCGTTCCTGAACCGCGACATCATCGATATCGAGGACGTCGAGATGCTGCCGAGGCCACTCAATCCCGGCACGGCGAACTTTGCCGCTACAGGATACCGCGCGGTCACCATCGTTCCCATGATGCGCGGCGGGGACGTGATCGGCACGATTGGCGTCGCGCGGCTCAATCCGGGGCCGCTCTCGGCGCGCCACGTGACGCTGCTCAAGACCTTTGCCGACCAGGCGGTGATAGCGATCGAGAACGTGAGGCTGTTCAACGAGACGAGGGAAGCCCTCGAGAAGCAGACTGCGACCTCCGACATCCTCAAGGTTATCAGCGGCTCGCCGACCGACACGCAACCGGTGTTCGAAACGATCATTCGCAACGCCGTGAAGCTCGGCAACGCCGACACAGGGACGTTCTTTCGCTATGAGAATGGGCAGCTGGAAATCGGCGCCAATTTCAATTTCAGTGCTGAGACGGAAACGAAGTTTCGGGCCGCGTTTCCGCATCCGGCGACGCGCGGCTCACCGTACGGCAGGGCGGTCGTCGACCGCGCAGTCGTAAACGTCGCGGACTATGAGGAGGCGGACTATTCAACGGCATCCAGAGAGCGGGCGCGCGCGATCGGGGTGCGCGCGGTTCTCGCCGTGCCGCTGCTGCGCGGTGACCAGCCGCTGGGCGCTCTGGCGATGGGGCGGCGCCAGCCGGGGGCGTTCTCGGAGGCCTACGTCTCGCTGCTCAAGACTTTCGCCGACCAGGCGGTGATCGCGATCGAGAACGTGCGCCTTTTCAACGAGACCAAGGAAGCACTCGAGCAGCAGAAGGCCTCGGCCGAGGTACTCGAGGTGATCGGAGGCTCGGTGGCGGACACGAAGCCCGTGTTCGACAAGATCCTCGAGAGCTGCGCGCGGTTGTTCGGCGGGCGCTACGTGGGCATTACGCTCGTGGGCGAGGACGGAATGGTCCATGGGGGCGCTTATCGTGGACCGAGCGAGAAGGAGTTCAGGAACATATTCCCGGTGCCGCTCAACAACGATTCGGGCACCGGCAGGGCGATTCTCGAGCGGCGCGTACTTCACTACCCCGACTTGCACGCGAGCGGAGTTCCCGCGGCGGTGCGGCGCGGCTCGGGCCCGCTTGGTACCAAATCGATGATCCTTGCGCCGATGCTCTGGGAGGGAAAGGGGATAGGCGCGATCGTGGTGGGGCGCGAGGTCGCGGGCGCATTCACGGACAAGGAGATCGCGCTGCTCAAGACCTTCGCCGACCAGGCGGTGATCGCGATCCAGAACAGCCGGCTCTTCCACGAGATCGAGGAGAACAGCCGGCAGCTCACGATCGCCAACCAGCACAAGTCGGACTTCCTGGCCAACATGTCGCACGAGCTGAGGACGCCCTTGAACGCCATCATCGGCTTTTCCGAAGTGCTGCTGGAGAAGATGTTCGGCGAGCTGAACGAGAAGCAGCTCGACTACCTTAACGACATCCACTCCTCCGGGAAGCACCTGCTCGCGCTGATCAACGACGTGCTCGACCTGTCCAAGATCGAGGCGGGCCGAATGGAGCTCGAGCTGTCGAAGTTCGACCTGCCGGCTGCGATCGCCAATGCGCTCACACTCGTGCGCGAGCGCGCGCAGCGCCACGGCATCGCGCTCTCGCTCCATGTCGACCCGCGCCTGGGCGAAGTGCAGGCCGACGAGCGCAAGTGCAAGCAGATCCTGCTCAATCTGCTTTCCAACGCAGTCAAGTTCACGCCCGACGGCGGGCGCGTGGCGGTGAGCGCCAGGCTGGATACCGACAAGGCCGAGATCTCGGTGGCCGACACCGGCATCGGCATTGCGCGCGAGGATCACCAGACGGTGTTCGAGGAGTTCCGCCAGGTGGGGCGCGACTACACCAAGAAGGCCGAGGGCACGGGGCTCGGCCTCGCGCTCGCCAGGCGCTTCGTCGAGCTGCACGGCGGTACGATCCGCCTGGATAGCGAGCCGGGCAAGGGCTCGACCTTCACCTTCACGCTGCCGGTGACACCATGAAGACCGTCCTGATCGTCGAAGACAACGAAAAGAACATGAAGCTCGCGCGCGACGTGCTGCAGGCCAAGGGCTATGCGACGCTCGAGGCCGTCACGGGCGAAGACGGCGTGCGGCTCGCAAAAGAGAAGGCGCCCGACCTGGTGCTCATGGACATCCAACTGCCCGGCATCAACGGCATCGAGGCGTTCCGCCAGCTGCGTGCGGACGCGCGCACCGCGGCAATTCCCGTGGTCGCCGTCACCGCGTCGGTGACGCCGGTCGATCGCAACCAGATCAAGCAGGCCGGCTTTAGCGCCTTTCTCGGCAAGCCGATCAACCTGAAGGAATTTCTCGACACCGTGAAACGCCTGACCGACGCGGGGAGCGAATGAGCGAGTTGGCCAGAATCCTGGTGGTCGACGACACGCCGGCGAACGTCAAGCTGCTCGGCGACCTGCTCGCGGTCAAGGGCTACGCCGTGGCGACCGCGGCGAACGGCGAGCAGGCGCTTGCCCAGGTTACCTCATGGCGGCCGGACCTGGTGTTGCTCGACGTCATGATGCCGGGGCTGTCCGGCTACGACGTGTGCCGCAGGCTGCGCGCGGATTCGGCCACGGCGCTGCTGCCGGTGGTGCTCGTCACGTCCCTCGATCCACACGCCGAGCGCGTCAAGGGTATCGAGGCCGGAGCCGACGACTTCCTCTCGAAGCCGATCAACCAGCCCGAGCTCTTCGCGCGGGTGAAGTCGCTCCTGCGCGTGAAGTCCCTGCAGGACGAGGTGAAGCGCCAGGCCGCGCAGCTCGCCGAATGGAACGCAGGGCTCGAGGCGCGCGTGCGCGAGCAGCTGGCGCACATCGGCCGCCTG
>JBLMWT010000045.1:0-4721 GCA_050257375.1 Sphingomonadaceae bacterium | reverse complement strand
CGGCGCCGCTATCCCAGGAGGGACCGGCGTCGGCACATTCGACTTTGGTGCTGTTTGAGCCACAGTGCCCGTCGCGGCAAGCGCGCATACGAGCGCACAAATGGCACGGCGAACGATGTGCCCTTGTTTCACTTCCATAGGTTTGGCTCTCGATCCGAGTTCAACGTCCGCGCAGCTGCAAGCATCGCGCAACGCCAGGAGCTCACAGAGGTGGCGTCCTCTACGAAGACGAATTATGGCCGATCTTACCCCTACACCGACGTCCGCTTCTCCTCGGCCCCGGGCAGCGACCCCAAACCCGCGCCCGACAGCAGACGGTCAACGGTGAGAACCGACCCGGAGCGGCCGATCGTCGTACCCGCGTTTCCATGGAAACTAATACTGCCGCTCCTTGGACACCTGCCCGAGCGATTTGGAAGGGTCTAAGAATCGCTGCTTGCGGGGGCGTCGCGGGCCACGGGACGCATCAGGGCGGTCGTTAACACTACGTGCAGCGCGACCGCTGGCCACAGCAGCACACCGCTCGCACCGTCGCTGAGCCCGATGTACGCGAGATAAGCGGCTACACCGGCACCATACGTCACCATGCCGACCCGGGCCGGGCCCGGCCAACAGGCGAGCCCTAATGAAATCAATGCAATGCCGGCCACGCCCGCGAGAGGAATGGCCAGACCCGTCAGAGGTCCGCCGAGCAACAACTGACTGACGACCGATGGCATAAGCAACAATCCGAGACCGGTCGCGACTTCGGCAATGGCCGCCGAAATTAGCAGTCTTGTTGTCATCGTATTTTTAGTCCGTCGAATACCGCCGGGAGCCGCCGGGCACAACGGCCGATGCACGGATGTCTGGCCGGCTGTTCTGGTTAGCTCGTAGAACTGCGCCCATTCATCGAATCCGAATTTGGGCAGCGCGACGGGAAATCTTGAGATCCCAGCCTTCTCGGCGTAAGCGGCCGGAACGCCGATCCGAAAATCAAACCCGACCAGCGCCGAGTCCTGGTCGGGCCGAGGTCAGCTCACTTGCCCGGGCCGATGGCCCCATTCGAGAGCTGTTCCATGATCGCGTCCAGGTTCATAGATCCGCTTCGCTGGCTCGGCGGGTACTCCCTGAACGACTGCACGAATTGACCGACGATTGCCTGCGCCGGGACCAGCGTCCAGAGCTTGTCGGCCTGCCAGCGGCGGTACAAGTCTGACTCGAACGGTGCGCGCTCGAACGGGTCTGCACGCAGGTTCACGACCAGCGGGACGTTGGCGCTGGTGCGCTTGCCGGTGAACAGGTTGCCTTCGATCCACGAGAAGTGGATCTTCCAGTCGTTGTAGCGGATCGCGTTCAGGTTGGCGTTGTCGTCGAAGTAGAAGATCTCGCGGCGCGGACCCGCATCCACTTCACCCTTGAAGCGGGGCATGAAGTTGTAGCCGTCAAGATGGTTCTTGAAGGTCTTTTCGCCCACCTTCAATCCGGTGAGCAGATTCTGCTTGACGTTGGGATCACCCGCCGCTGCCAGGAACGTCGGCAGCCAGTCTTCCTGGGAAAAGATGTCGTTGATGATCGTGTTCGGCTTGATCACGCCGGGCCAGCGCACGATGCCCGGCACGCGGAATCCGCCTTCGAAGGTCGTACCCTTCTCGCCCCTGAACGGCACCATGCCGCCGTCGGGCCAGCTGAAGGCTTCCGCGCCGTTGTCGCTGGTGAAGACGACGATCGTATCGTTCGCGACC
This sequence comes from Sphingomonadaceae bacterium, assembly GCA_050257375.1. Taxonomy (GTDB): domain Bacteria; phylum Pseudomonadota; class Gammaproteobacteria; order Burkholderiales; family SG8-39; genus DAHVFK01. Next base: position 2,997 of record JBLMWT010000045.1, on the reverse strand, counting down.
CCGAGGTCGTCGAGCTTCTTCAGGAGCGTGCCGACTAGCGAGTCGAGTTCCATCATGCCGTCGGCGAAGAGCCCGTAGCCGCTCTTGTTCGCCCACTTCGGGGACAGATGGGTCCAGACGTGCATGCGAGTGCTGTTGAACCACAGGAAGAACGGCTTCTTCGCCTTGACCGAGCGGTCCATGAAGTCGACCGAGCGCGCGACGAGGTCTTCGTCGACGGTTTCCATCCGCTTTCGCGTCAGCGGTCCGGTGTCCTTGCAGCTCTGCTTGCCCCACCTGCCGAAGCGCGGCTCTTCCGTTGGGTCGTCGACGTTCGTGGCCTTGCAGTCCAGCACGCCGCGCGGGCCGAACTGCGCATGGAAAGCTGGGTCCTTCGGGTAGTCGGGATCTTCCGGCTCCTCCTCCGCATTGAGGTGGTAGAGGTTGCCGTAGAACTCGTCGAAGCCGTGCACGGTCGGCAGGTATTCGTTGCGGTCGCCGAGATGATTTTTGCCGATCTGCGCGGTCACGTAGCCGTGGGGCTTCAGGAGCTGCGCGATCGTCGGGTCCTTGTCCTGAAGACCCTGTCGCGCGCCCGGCAAGCCGACCTTGAGCAGCCCGGTGCGGAACGGTGACTGGCCGGTAATGAATGAGGCACGACCGGCGGTGCAGCTCTGCTGCGCGTAGTAATCGGTGAACAGCGCACCTTCGCGCGCGATCCGGTCGATGTTGGGCGTACTGCCGCCCATCATCCCGCGGTGGTAGGCGCTGATGTTCCAGATGCCCACGTCGTCGGTCATGATGACCAGGATGTTGGGCTTCGTGTCGGCCGCCTCGGCTCCGGCGATTGAGCCAAACGCGAGTCCGACCGCCAGTGCAATTGGTGCGAGTATCTTTGTCGTCATCTTCGGGCTCCTGGATCTAGACCCTGGCTATTGATGCGCAAGGCTCGGGGTAGGACTATCGGGATTCATGTTCAGCTGGAACGGCAGGCTGATCATGTCCGCGATCGGGTTCTGCGCGGCCTTCGCAAGGCTCGCGACGTCGTGTTCCTGCGCCGCGGCCGGCACGATAGACGCGAGAGCGACGGCGAGCGCCGTCAGCAGCCGGGCTGCAGTCCATGGACTATTCATCTTCGGTTCCCCTTCCAAGCTCGTTGGTGCGGCGGAAAGCTGCAATCCCTGTCAGGTCTCCGTTTGCTAGAACTGGAAAGCTATCGGAATTCCGCAGAAGAAAACCAGCCAACACGTTGGCGGTTGATCTGCAGCAGACTTGACGCCCGGCTTCCTCGGCAACTCGCGCTTGGTCAGATGGCGCGCCACAAAAAAACAGCTTGCGCCCGATGACCGGCCGCCAGGCCCAAAGTGGCGACCGCGGAGCAAGTCCGCATCTGGCCGGAAGCGCTCGTTCCGGATCGGGCCAGCCCGGAAGTTCATTCTTTCCCACCGTTCCGCCGGCCTTGACTTCCGCCCGCTGCGCAGCACACGAACGCCGGACGTGTGTGCGAGAGGTCTACAGCACTCGATTGAACCAGAGCATCGACAGCGCCGCCCCCAACCCGACGAGCAGTGCCCCGAACGCCGCGAACAGCCCGGTGATCTCGGTCGGCTGCTGCTTCTCGAACGCGAGCCTGGCGCTGAGCGCGCCGTAGATCTTCTTCAGTTCCTTCGCGTCGGGCGCGCGGAAGTACTCGCCTTCGGTCACGCGCGCGACCTGCTTCAGCGTCTCCTCGTCGAGCCGCACGCGCATCTGCCATCCGTCGGCGCTGACCGTCGTGCCCTCCGGCGTGCCCATGCCGACCGTGTAGATGCGCACGCCGTAGCCGGCGGCGAGCTCCGCCGCCTTCAGCGGCTCGGGTCCGACGTTGCTCTGGCCGTCCGACAGCAGCACGATCGCGGCCGCCGTGTTGCTGCCGGCGGTCATCTCGCGCTCCTCCAGCTTCTTGCGCGGCTCGTCCTTCCGGCCCTTGGGCGGGTTGATGAACTGCTCGACGTTGATGCGCGCCTGCGGCAGCGCGGCGTCGAGTGCGATCGCGAGCCCGCTGCCGAGCGCGGTGCCGCGTTGCGGTTCGAGGCGCTCGATCGACTTCAGGATGTCTTCGCGGTTGTCGGTGGGCGACTGCACGAGGGCCGCGGACGCGGCGATGCCGACCACGCCGATCTTCACGTGGCGCGGCTGGCCGTCGACGAACGATTTCGCGGCGGCCTGCGCCGCCACGAGCCGCGTCGGCTCGATGTCGGTGGCGCGCATGCTGCCCGACATGTCGAGCGCGAGGATGACCGTCTCGATCCGCGCCGGCAGCACCAGCGCAGCCTGCGGCCGCGCCACCGCGAGGATCATCGCCGCGAGCCCGGCGAGCCAGAGCAGGGGAGGCAGCGCGCGCTGCAGCCGGCTCGTCGCCGCGCCGCCGACCGTCTCGAGGCGCGCGTGGCGCGCGGCGAGCGCGCCACGCCGCTTCAGCACCGACCGGTAGGCGAGCACCAGCAGCGGCAGCGCGAGCAGCAGCCACAGCATGGTCGGCCACAGGAAGGTGAAACTGGTCGGATCGCCCATCGCCCTGGCCGTCAGGTCCGGAGGTGCTTCGGCACCGCGCCGGCCGCGAGCTGGCTGCGGCGCTTGCGCAGCTGGGTGAAGCGCAGCAGCGCCTCGTCGAGCGGCTCGTCGGTCGCGAGTTCGAGGCAGTCGACCGCGGCGTCGGCCAGCGCGCTGCGCAGTTCCTCTTCGCGCATTTCCGCCGCCTGCGCGAAGCGCCGGCGGAACGCCTTGTCGTGGGTGTCGACGAGCAGCTGCTCGCCCGTCTCGGCATCCTGCATCACGACCAGGCCGATGTCGGGCAGCTCGCGCTCCATCGGGTCGGTCAGCCGGACGGCGACGATGTCGTGGCGGCGCGCGAGGTCGGCCAGCCGGCGCGGCCAGCCCGGCGCGCTGATGAAGTCGGACACCACGAACAGCACCGACCGTCGCTTGATGACGGGACGCGCGGTCGCGAGGAGTTCGGCGAGGTCGGTGATCCGGCCG
>JBLMWT010000044.1:0-2787 GCA_050257375.1 Sphingomonadaceae bacterium | reverse complement strand
AAGCTGCCGTCGGGGACCCCGAGCGCCTGGATCTGGCCGGTCATGCGCACGAGCTGGATCCCGGCTTCGGTGCCCACAGCGATCGCGTCCTCATCGATGAAGATCACGGCGCCGCCTTCGTCCGTGCGGACCTCGAGACGCTTCACCCATCGCGTGGCGGAGGCATCGAACACCCGGAGGACGCCGGTGCGGGACAGCACGGCGAGCTGGTCTCCGCCGGGCGAAAACGCGACGCCGGTGGCATCCACACCGCGGAGCTCCGGTGGCACCGCGAGCCGGGCGCCCTGCTGGACGTCCAGAAGGCAGAGGTCGGCGGGATTGCAGGCGTAGGCGAGCAGGTGGCGCGATCGCGCGTAGGCATACGCGGACCGCCGCGTGGCGTCCCTGGCGATCGCCGTCGAGGTCTGGTCGGGCGAGGTCCGCATGATCGTGCCGTCCACGCCGAGCGAGACGATGGCACCATCGGGCATCCCCTCGGCCCACAGCGCGGGCTGACGCCCGCAACCCAATCGGGGCGCCGCCCCGAACCCCGCGCGGGGCTGTCGGCCCCGCGACCCCGACCAGGGGCTTACCCCTGAACCCGTTATAGGATCGACGCTGCTGCGCGCGGCCGTCGATCAAGGACGGCGTTCCTGCCGACGTAGGATGCGTTTGCGAAGACCCATCCCTGACGGAGGAACGCCGTGAACTCTTTTGTACAGAAGCATCGCTCGCAGATCATCGGGGTACTGTCAGGATTCGACCGGCTGGTCGTGAGAGGCACGGTCCGGCCGGTGTCGTATGCCGAGGGGATGACCCGGTTCCTGTCGGCGCAAGGCATCCTGCTCAAAGACTTCGGAGCGTACGCCGAGGCGACCTCGAACCAGGTCAAACAGGCCTCGCTCGCGGTTGCCGAGCATGCCGGACGGCCGGTGGAGTATCTGGCGTCGCCGAAGGTGCGCAAGGATGAGTTGGCGCGACAGATCGCGACACGCGACGCGATCGACGAAGGGCTGATCTGCGTGTTCAAGACCGTCGAACCTATGCTCGGCTTCTCACTCCACCGCAACCGCGAAGCCAAGAAGCTGGAGTTGCAGATGGAGCAGCGCAAGTGCCTGCACCTGTACCACTACATCCAGCATCCCGTGTTCGGCTTCATGCACGTCCGCGTGCAGACCTGGTTCCCGTTCCAGATCCAGATCTGGCTCAACGGCCGCGAGTGGCTGGCTCGCACGCTGGATCGCAAGGGCCTCGCCTATCAGCGCCGCGAGAACTGCTTCCCGTGGATCGCCAACGTCGAACGCGCCCAGCGCTTGATGGACGAACAACTGGCGATCTGCTGGCCGGTTGCGCTGGACCTGCTGCGCACGCAAGCGCATCCGGCGCACGAGCAGATCTTCGCGGCCTGCCCCCTGGACTACTACTGGTCGGCCTACCAGAGCGAGTGGGCGACCGATGTCATGTTCCGGGATCAACGTACGCTGGCCGAGCTCTACCAGCGGCTGGTCCACCACGGCATCACCCGCTTTGGCTGCCGGGACGTCCTGCGCTTCCTCGGCAAGAAGCTCACCGCTGATGGCAGCATCCGCGGGAACTTCGCCGGCGAGGTCACCAGCGATCTCAAGCACCGCCCCGAGGGCATTCGGCTCAAGCACTACGTCGCCGGCAATTCGGTCAAGATCTACGACAAGCAAGGCACCGTGCTGCGCGCCGAGACTACCATCAATGATCCGCGCGGCTTCAAGGTCTACCGGACCGCGGAAGGCGACGACGCCGGCAAGCCGACCTGGCGTGCGATGCGCAAAGGCGTCGCCGACATGACCCGCCGCACCGAGGTCTCGCAGGCCGTCAATGACCGGTATCTCGATGCGCTGGCGTCGTGCGAAGACACCGCCCCACTCGGTGAGCTCACCGCAGACGTGTGTCGACCCGTGACGTGGAACGGCCGTCGTGCACGTGCTCTGCACCCCTGGTCTCCGGATGACCTCGAGCTACTCCGGGCGGTCGGGCGTGCTGAATTCCTCGTCAACGGATTTCGCAACGCCGACCTGTCCCACGTGCTCCACGGCGCCCCACCTCAGGACGAGGTGGCACGCCGCCGGCGGTCCGGCGCGGTCACCCGCAGGATCCGACTTCTGCGAGCTCATGGCCTCGTCCACAAGCGCCCCAAGTCACACCGGTACGTGGTCTCACCCAAGGGTCAACGGATCATCTCTGCCCTGCTTGCCGCCTATCAAGCCAACACCGAATCTCTCGGCAAATTGGCCGCTTAGGATTGAAGCGGGAAATCTTTGCGTGCCGCGAAGACTCCGAGCGTTAGTAATACAGGGTGTCCATCTGGAGTCGACCGAACGTGGGCTCGACCATCGCGGCTGCGTTTCGCATCGCGTACATCAAGCGATACGCGACGGCGTGAAGGAACAGGCGAAACGCGTTTGCGATCATCGCGAGCCGCGCGAGCGCCGTCCGCCGCCCGCCGATCCCCGCGCCTGCCGCCAGGACCTGTTGCTCGTTGTACGTCGCCTTCAGCGCGGCGATCTCCGTGCTCCTGGTCGGCTCGCGCTTGGTTACGGGCGCGTAATGTATCACGGCGGACCCTGCGGCCGGATGCTTGGCGATCGCTCAGCCCGCTGCGTCCTCATCGATCCCGAAGCCGCGCAGCGGGAGGGCCGGGCCGCGCTGCAGCAAGTTGTCCGCGCGGTAGCGCGCGCGCATCGATCACGTGGAGCGAGTACGCCTGGCGGGACCGCGCCGCGCGGTTCGCGCCGCTGCGATGGGGCAGGAGGCCGTGCAGCACGATGCACGTGC
>JBLMWT010000043.1:0-18873 GCA_050257375.1 Sphingomonadaceae bacterium | reverse complement strand
GCTGCTGGCCAGGAAGGCAAAGCCTGCCCAGCGCAATCGCTATGGCGACACGCCCCTCATGGCCGCCTGCCTGGAGGGATACCTGGGCACCGCCAAGCTGCTGTTGGCGGCGGGCTCTCCACTAGAGGGCCCCGGTTGGACGCCGCTCCATTACGCCGCCTTCGAGGGACACGCGCAGGTGGTCGAATATCTGCTCTCGGTTGGCGCGAACAAGAATGCCCTGGCGCCGAATGGCTATACGCCGTTGATGCTGGCGATTCGCAATGGTCACGAGGCGGCGGCGCGGAGGCTCCTCGAGCACGACGCGGATACGGACATCGCGGGACCGCATGGCGAGACGGCGCTCGCAATCGCCAAACAGCGCGGGGAGAGCAAGCTCGCGGATCTGTTGCGCCGAGCTGGCGCAACCCGGTGACCAGCTTTATTTTACATAATACACATATGCGCGCAATCAGCTCGCGCGCTGAGACGGCCCGACTCTAGTTGGGGCGCCCTGGCGGCATCGGCAGACGCGCGACCGGAATGCCTTCATCAACAAGCGCGTCGTGGTCCTCTTGACTGGCCTGTCCGCGAATTGCCCGCGCCGGCGCCTCTTGGTAGTAGATGCGACGCGCTTCCGCCGGGAAGGACGCGCCCACGTCTTCGGTCTTGGTCAGTATCTCGTCGACCAGGCGTGAGTAAAGCACTTGCGCCATGGCGAAGGGATCCTTCGCGGCAAGCTCCGGATTGACCGACGCGCGCCCGCCGTCTTCCACCTTGGCAGGCTCGCTCACGCCCGTGTTGATACGGGTGGCAGACGGTACCCGCTCGACGCTCACCGAGCCGCAGCTCGGGCAGCCGATCAGCCCCCCATCCCGCTGCGCGCCGAAGTCCTCCGCAGAGCCGAACCACCCTTCGAAACGGTGACCTGCCGTGCACTGCAAGTCGAATACGATCATGACCCCGATCTTAGCAGCTAGTCCGGGTACTATCGCCCCGAAGCTCGCCGGAGGGAGCCGCGCACAGCCACGATGATCGCCGACCGCATAGAAGGCAAATGGATCGACCTGTTCGCGCAGGTCTTCGAGCTTTGCAGGGTCCGCCCTGGCGACCAGTGCGCGGTCCTGTCGGAGTCTCAGTCGCGGCAGCTGAATGTGATCCTGGCAGAGCTCGCGCTGCTGCGCCTCGGCGCGCGGCCCTTTCACGTCATAGTACCGACCCCCAAGCAAGCCTCTCCTGTCCCGATCCGCTCGACGGGCGCCTCGAACGTGCTTGCCGGGCAGGACGCGGCAATCCAGGCGCTCGCCGCCAGCGCATTCGTCGCCGACTGCACGCTCGAGGGCCTGATGCACGCGGCCGAGTTGCCGCGGGTCCTGGAACGGGGCGCGCGCGCTCTCTACATCTCGAACGAGCACCCCGAGGCGCTTGAGCGGCTCACTCCCTCCCCCGCCGATGAGCGGAAGGTGAGGGCGGCGATGCGCAGGTTGCGGGCCTCGAAGACCATGGAGGTGACCTCGTCCGCTGGCACGCGTCTCTCGATCCGGGTGGATGGCGCGCGCGTCGGCGGCGTATGGGGCTACACGGAAAAGCCGGGCACGCTGTCGCACTGGCCGGGAGGCCTGTGCCTGTGCTTTCCACGCGCGAACAGCGTGAACGGCACACTCGTCATGGTGCCGGGGGATCTGAACCTGACGTTCAAGCGTTACGTCGAGTCCCCCGTGCGCGTGAAGATCGAGAATGACTATGTCGTTGCGATCGATGGCGATTCGCTCGACGCGGAGCTGATGCGCGAGTATTTCGCCGCCTGGGGCGATCGCGACGCTTACGCGGTGTCGCACGTCGGCTGGGGCATGAATCCGCGCGCCCGCTGGGATGCGCTGGTAATGTACGACCGCCGCGACGTCAACGGCACCGAGCAGCGCGCCTTCGCCGGCAACTTCCTGTATTCCACCGGTGCGAACGAGGTCGCAGGGCGGCACACGCTTGGTCACTACGACCTTCCGTTTCGCCGCTGCACCATTCGACTGGACGGCGAATCCATCGTCGAGGACGGCAGGCTGCTGGGCGAATTCGCATGAGCGTTCCCGCGCATGTGGCGCAGGGCACCGGCGAGCCTACGCTCGTATTCCTGCACGGCGTCGGCGGCGGGCACGCGGCCTGGCGAGATCAGCTGCCGTATTTCGCGGCGAGAGGGCTGCGCGGGGTGGCCTGGGACCAGCCGGGTTATGGGGAGAGCCCGCTGGTCGAGCCCTACGACTTCGAGCACATCGCCGATGCGCTGCGCCACCTGATCGAACACCTCGGAGGCACGCCTGTCGTACTCGTGGGCCACAGCATGGGTGGCTTCGTCGCCCAGGAAGCCTATGCGCGCTTCCCGCAACTCATCAGGGCTCTGGTGCTCGCATTCACCAGCCCCGCGTTCGGTGGTGCCGGGGGGGACTTCCAGCGCGAATTCATTGCCGCGCGCATCGGACCACTCGACGCCGGTCAGACCATGGCCGACATCGCCACCCGGTTGATGCCGGGGATGCATGGGGCCGTCTCCAAACCTGGCGGCCTGCTGCACGCAGAGCACGTGATGGCCGGGGTGCCCGCTGTGACCTACCGCAAGGCGGTGGCACTGCTCACCAGCTTCGACCGTCGCGCTCTGCTCCCGACTATCACGGTGCCCGCGTTGCTCATTGCCGGTGCCGAGGACCGGACCGCACCGGGCGCCGTCATGCAGCGCATGGCGCAGAAGATTCCCGGCGCCGAGTTCGCGTTGCTCGAAGGTTGCGGGCACCTCGGGCCAATGGACCAGCCCGACGAGTTTAACCACGTGCTCGAAGATTTCCTCGAACGCCGCATTCTGCAAGGTAAGTGATGACCTTTGACCCCCGCTACTCGGTGACCGGATCGAACTACTCCCTGGACGCAAGGCTGAGCGAGGCGGTGGAGATCGCCGAGGCGCTCGGACCCAAGTTCGCCGCGCGCGCGGAGCGCTACGACCGGGAGGCGAGCTTTCCGTTCGAAAACTACGTCGACCTGCGCGCAGCGGGCCTGCTTGGCCTGTGCGTGCCGCAGCGGTTCGGCGGCAAGGGGGCGGACCTGCGCTGCTATGCCATCGTGTCCGCGACGATCGGCAAGTACTGCGGTGCCACCGCCCTCACCTTCAACATGCACGCCTGCTCGACGCTATGGCCCGGGATCCTGGCCGACGATCTCGACATGACAGCGGAGCAAAGAGCCGAGCACGAAGCGCACCGGGCGCTGCACTTCGGGCGCGTGGTCAGGGACGGAGCCGTCTACGCCCAGCCCTTCTCCGAGGGCAGCGCGGCGGCCGCCGGCAAGGCGCCCTTCGGCACGCTCGCGACCAAGGTCGCGGGCGGCTGGTCGATCAACGGTAAGAAGATCTTCGCTTCGCTCGCTGGCGCAGCCGATTACTACGGGGTGCTGTGCACCGAGGACAAGCCAGAGCGCAGCATGCGCGACACCCTTTACCTGGCAGTTCCGGGCAAGGCCTCCGGGCTCACCGTCACTGGCGAGTGGGATCCGCTCGGCATGCGCGGCACGGTGTCGCGCACCCTGCTCTTCAAGGACGTGTTCGTGCCGGACGAAGCGCAAATGATGCCGCGCGGCGTGTACTACCAGGCCGCGAGCCGCTGGCCGCACATGTTCACCACGCTCTCGCCAACATACTTCGGCATCGCCATCGCAGCCTACGAATTTACGGTGAGATACCTGCGCGGCGAGATCGAAGGCATGCCGCCCGTCAAGCGGCGTATGTACCCGACCAAGCAGATTGCGGTTGCGGAGATGCACGTCAGGCTGGAGCAGACGCGGGCGCTATTCCTGCGCATGCTCGACGACGCGCGCGTCGATCCTCCCAAGGACGCGCGGCTGCGCGCCTACGCGACGCAGTACACGATCATGGAAAACGCGAACGACCTGTGCCGCCTCGCCATCCGCACCTGCGGCGGTCAGTCGATGCTCAAGTCTCTGCCGCTCGAGCGCCTGTACCGCGATTCGCGCTGCGGCGCGCTGATGCTGCCCTGGACTGCAGAGCTGTGCCTCGACCGCATCGGCCGCGAGGCGCTGTACGAGCCGGGCGAAACAGACGACTGAGATGAACCTCGCCCGCATCGTCGAGCGCTGGGCCGAGCAGTTCCCCTCCAAAATCGCCATTCACTTTCGCGGCGTGGATTACTCCTACGCGCGCCTCTGGGAGCGCGTCGAGGAGGCGACGCGCGAGCTGGCCTCGCGCAATGTATCGCACGGCGAGCGCGTCGCATTTCTCGGCTACAACAATCCGGAGATGCTCGTATTGCTGTTCGCGCTCGCACGCCTCGGGGCGATGCTGGTGCCGCTCAATTGGCGCTTGACGGCGGCCGAGCATCGCGTGATCGTCGGCGATTGCGGGCCGAAATTGCTCTACGTCGAGCCGGAGTTCGCGGAGCATGCGCAGTCGCTCGGAGTGCAGACCATCGTATTCGACGGCAAATGGCGGGAAGGCGATGCGCGGCCGGAACTTGTTGGAAGAGATCAAGACGATGCCCTGCTCGTCTACACGTCCGGCACGACTGGGCGCCCAAAGGCTGCGGTTCTGCAGCAGAGCGCCCTGCTCTGGAACGGGTTCAATTCGATTCATGCGCACGACCTCCGCCAGTCCGATCACGTTCTCAGCCCGCTGCCGATGTTCCACGTGGGCGGCCTGAACAACCAGACGCTCCCGGCGCTGCTCGCCGGCGCGAGCGTCACCCTGCAGCAGCGCTTCGAGCCAGGCCAGTGGCTCGCCGACGTCCCCACGCGCCGCCCGACGATCAGCCTGCTCGTGCCCGCGGCGATGCAGGCGGTGATCACTCATCCCGCGTGGCGCGATGCGGACTTGTCTTCACTGAAGATGATCAACAGCGGTTCCATGGTCGTGCCGGATTCCATGATTCGGGCGTTCCATGCGCGCGGGATCCCGGTCGGCCAGATTTACGGCTGCACCGAGACGGCCCCGATCGCCACTGTGCTGCTCAAGGAAGATGCCTTTGCCATGGTCGGAAGCGCCGGCAAGCCGGCGCTGCACTGCGAGGTCAAAGTCGTCGCGGACGACTCCGGGCGGGAAGCGGCGCCGGGCGCGGTGGGCGAAGTCTGGGTACGCGGCCCGAACGTGATGCGCGGGTACTGGAACAATCCGCAGGCAGACGCCGACGCCTTCCGCCATGGCTGGTTCCGAACCGGCGACCTCGCGCGCCGCGATCACAGCGGTTTTTTCTGGATCGCCGGCCGATCGAAAGACGTCATCATCTCGGGTGGCGAGAACATCTATCCGGCAGAACTCGAGAACCTGCTCGCTGACTGTCCTGGCATTGCCGAATCGGCCGTGATCGGCATCGAGGACGCCAAATGGGGTGAAGCGGCCTGTGCCTGCATCGTGCGCCATCCCGGTGCACAGCTCGCGGAAAGCGACGTCCTGTCGATTTTTACGGAGCGTCTCGCGCGCTACAAGCACCCCCGGCGCGTGGTGTTCCTCGAAGCGCTACCCAAGAACGCCCTCGGCAAGGTACAAAAGCACGAGCTCAAGCGCCTGGTGGGATGCGGTTGAGGGCCATGGTGGTCCGGCCGGATGTGCATCGTTCCTTCAGACGGCTGCCAGCCCATAATAGAATAGTGTGCAATTTATGCCGACAAACGTAACTCTCACGCAACGCAGCTACGCCTCGTCGACGGTCCTGGCACCGGTGGGTCGGCTCGACCACGACAACTGCGAGGCATTCCGCGAGGCCCTGCAACCGCTATTGCGGGACGGTGCGAAGGCTGGCGGCGGGATCGTTTTCGACCTATCGTCGCTCGACTACGTTTCGAGCGCAGGCCTGCGCTGCTTCATGATCGCAGCCAAAGAAGCAAAGAGTCTCGGCGGCACGATCGTCATCGCAGCCATGCAGCCCGTGGTCGCCGAGATCTTCCAGATCAGCCGGTTCAACCTGGTTTTCGAGACTTTTCCGACGGTGCGGGAAGCGCTGTTCACGCTCTCGCCCGAGTCTGCCGCCGCCTACGGGCGGGAGTGACGTGCGCGTCCGGTTCTGGGGCACGCGGGGCTCGATACCGGTGTCCCTCACATGGCGCGACGTGCGCGACCGATTGGCGCAAGCCCTTGTCGCGGCAAACGGCCAATCGCTCGACACGCTCGAGAAAGCCTGCGATTTCGCCGACCGGCATATTGGCTTCTCCCTCGCCCGCACCTTTGGCGGACACTCGGCATGCGTCGAATTCGAACCCGGCAGCGACGAGTATTTCGTGTGCGACATGGGCAGTGGTGCGCGCGCGTTCGGAGCGCATGTACTGGCGCGCCAGGCCGGCAAAGCGGCGACCATCAACGTGTTCATGTCGCACATGCATTGGGACCACATCATGGGGTTCCCGTTCCTCGGCCCCGCTTACGTACCTGGAACGAAGGTGAGGATCTACGGTTGCCACGCGGTCCTAGAACATGCGTTTCGGCTGCAGCAGGATCCCCCCTGCTTTCCGGTGACGTTCGACCAACTCGCCGCGGACATTGAATTTCTACTGCTCACGCCCGGCGAAACGGCGACCGTCTCGGGCGTGAGCGTAACCCCGAAGCTGCAGCAGCACTCGGGCGCATCGTACGGGTTTCGTTTCGAGGCGAATGGAAAATCATTTGTGTACACCACGGATTCTGAGCACAAGCTGGAAGATCGCTCGCAGACCGAAGAGTTCGTTCAATTCTTCCGCGACGCCGACCTGGTGGTGTTCGATGCCATGTACTCTCTTGCCGATGCCGTTTCGGTCAAAGCGGACTGGGGCCACTCGAGCAACGTGATCGGCGTCGAGCTTTGCCAAATGGCCCGCGCGAAGAGGTTGGCCTTGTTTCATCACGAGCCCGCCTACGACGACGCTGCGGTCGAACGCGTACTCGCGGAGACCCAGCGTTTCGAGGAGTTGACGCGCGCCGGGCACAGGCTGGAAGTCGTCGCCGCGTACGACGGTTTGGAGATCGATCTCTGAAGCTGCGCGGCGCACGTCGTTACACGGGCGCCGGGCTTCTGGTCGCGCTGGCAATTCTGTACGTTGTCGGCCCGCCGCAGGTAGAAGCCCTGCGTGACGCGCTCTTCGACGGCTATCAGCGCCTCTTGCCGCGGGAGCGCGAGTCGGCACCCGCGACCGTGGTCGCCATCGATGAGAAATCGCTTGCCCAGTACGGCCAATGGCCCTGGCCGCGCGCACTGATGGCACGATTGCTTCGGAGCATCGCGGCCCTGCAACCCGCAGCCATCGGCGTCGACGTGGTGTTCTCTGAGGCCGACCGCTCAACGCCGGACGGGTCGGGCGACGAGTCCCTGGCGCGTGCGGTGGCCGGCCACAACGTGGTGCTCGGGTTCGCGGGGATGCCGCATTCCGATGGAGGAACCGTCCTGCGTCCGACAGCAGCACCTTTCCTGTGGAGGACGCCACCGCCGGCGACGCTGCAAGACTTTCTAGGCCACTTGCAAAGCCTACCGCTCATCGACTCGGCGGCCGCCGGGCGCGGCCTCCTCAATCCGGCCAACGACAATCGTGTCGTGCGGCGCGTGCCCCTTATCGCCCGCGTGAGCGATACCTATGCGCCCTCCTTGGCCGTTGAGATGCTGCGCGTTGCAGGCGGAACGACGTCGTTCATCGTGGCGAGCCGCCCCGACGGTCTACTCACCCTGCGGCTCGGCGATGTCTCCATACCCATGCAGCGCGATGGCAGCGCCTGGCTCTATTTGAGCCCCCAGGGGCAGTACGTCCCCGTCTCGGCCGCCGACATCCTCGGCGGCCGCGCGCACCTCGAATCTTTTCGTGGCAAGTTCGTGCTCGTAGGAGTGACCGGCGTGGGCCTGCTCGACTGGAAGGCCACTCCGCTCGGCGATACCGTGCCCGGGGTGGAACTGCATCAGCAGCTGCTCGAGCAGATCTATGACGGGCGCTTTTTGGTCCGATCTCCCAAGGCTCGTGCGCTCGAGGTCGGACTGCTCGTTGCGGCCGGCATCCTGATGGTCGTATTCGTACCCATGCTGCGCGTCTGGGCTTCGGGCGCGTTGTTCCTTGGCGTGCTCGCAGGCCTCGCAGCAATCGGTCTGCTGTCGTTCCACCTCGGATCCCTGATCGACATCGCGTCGCCCGCACTCGGGACAACCTTGATATACGGAGCAGTGCTGGCGGCGACGCTCTCTGAAGCGGACCGGCAGCGTCGGGCGTTACGCGACGCCGCCGAACGCATTGAAGGCGAACTGCAGGCCGCACGCCGCATACAGATGGGCCTGCTGCCAATGCCTGGCGAGCTGTTCGGGCATGAGAAGCGGTTTGCGCTCGCGGCCCTGCTCGAGCCTGCCCGCATCGTAGGTGGCGATTTCTACGACTGCTTCATGCTGGACGCAGACAGGCTGTTTTTCGTGGTTGCCGACGTCTCGGGCAAGGGATTGCCAGCCAGCCTGTTCATGGCTCTATCCAAGACTCTGCTCAAGAGCGCGGCACTGCGCATGCCTGGGGACATCGGCAACGTCGTCCGCCGAGCGAGTACGGAGATAAGCCGCGAGAATCCTGAAGCGCTGTTCGTCTCGGTATTTGCTGGGATCTTCGACGCGCGTTCCGGCGAGCTCGAGTACTGCAATGCCGGCCATCAGCCGCCGTACGTGAAGCGCCTCGACGGTTCGCTGCAGCGCTTCGAGCTGGCCGACGGCCCGCCGTTGTGCGTCATTCCGGAGTACTCGTACCGCACGCGCCACAGGCTGCTGGCGCCGGACGAGTGGCTGTGCGTCGTCACCGACGGAGTCACAGAGGCAATGGACCCGCGCGGCGCTCTGTTCGGCGCCCAGCGGCTCGAGGGCGCTCTCGCTTCGCTTCCCGCAGGGGCAGCCGCGGCACGGATCGTGATCGAGGTGCGCGACGCAGTCGGTCGCTTCGTGGGCGAAGCATCACCTTCAGACGACATCACCCTTCTCTGCCTGCAACGCGCCAGCGCGGTGCTCAGCGGACGTTGATTTCCACCCGCCGGTTGCGCGGCTCGTCGACATTGGGCCCCGTGGGCACCAGCAGCTCGCGGTCCCCACGGCCCGCCACCGTGATCCGCTCCGGAGGAATGCCGATGCCCTCCAGGTACGCCTTCATGCGTTCGGCACGCTGCAACGATAGCGCATCGTTGGACTCGGGTCCTCCCTGCGTATCGGTGTGTCCGATAACGAGGACATCGGGCGAGGGGCGCTTCTTCATCTCGGCCAGAACGCTCTGCAGCTCGACCTCCGATTCAGGTGTCAGGACGTCTTTCCCCGTGACGAAATAGAGCATGAATTTTGCCGGACGCGGCGGCAGCGCCGCCAGAACGTCGGAGAAGGATGCGTGTACCTCGGATTGGCTCGATTGCACGACCTGCATCTGGCCGGTGCCCTGGATCCGTCCCGAGGCGTACGGGGTGTTGAGAAGGTGTTCTTCGTTCCCGCGCTTCAACACGACTCCGCCGATCGATTTTCCGGGCGGAGGCGGGAGAATGGTGACGCTCTCGTCGTAGGTGCGCGACTCTTTTCCAAAGACGATGAACGCAGCGAGAATCGCCGCGAAGATCGCTGCACCCATCAGCGACCGGAGTCGTTTACTCGCACCACGAACTCGGTCCCGCGGACGCCCATGATCGAAGCCGGAGTATGGATGCGCATCGCACCTGGTGTCTGCTTCACGATGTTACCGGAGACCACCGCGAGCGTGCCTTGACTCACGGACGCGTCGAACTGACCCTCGTGAGTGGTGCTGTCGAACGCGTAGCGATCGATCGCCAGAATCGTGTTCGGACCCGCGGACAGCAGGCTGTTATCGCTGAAAGTCACGCCCACCGCGCCGTCGGCGCCCGTGACGATGGTATCGGACTGCTGCACATTCATGCCGGGCGTCACGGCAAGCTTCTGGCCGCCGCGCTCGATGTGCACGGCGCCATGAGCCGTTTTCACCTGCCCAACATCGGTTGCAAAGGCCGGAACGGCCAGCGCCAGACCCGCTATCAATGCAAGGAATCGCATGGGGATCTCCCGCAAATCATCCCTTAAACGCATTCTATAATGCCCAGCCGATGGCCAAGCACTCCACGATGTTCCCGGCCCGACTGGATTCGCTGCAAAGAGTACGCGAATTTCTGGGGGCTTTCTGCAAAGAATCCGGCTTGGAACGGGACAATTGCCTGCGCTTGAATCTCATTCTGGAGGAATTGTTCACGAACTGCGTCCGTCATGGGCACCGGGGCGACTGCGAAGCACCAGTGTGGGTAACTCTTGAGGGCAAGGCGGACGGAATCTCGATAGCGTTCGAGGACACCGCCCCGCCCTTCAATCCGTTTGCGAGGGCGGACGCGCCGTTGCCGACGACGCTCGAGAACCGGCCCATAGGCGGTCTGGGACTGCTGCTTGCCAAGGGCATGGCCGCATCGCGGGAATACGCCTACGTATTCGGCCGCAATTGCGTCAGGCTGCAGCTCTTGAACGCCTGACCCGAAACGGAACCTGGGCGCAGAGGATCCTTGGTGCCCGGGGGCGGAGTCGAACCGCCACGGCCTTTCGGCCAGGGGATTTTAAGTCCCCTGTGTCTACCAGTTTCACCACCCGGGCCGAACGGGATTGTCGCGGAAAACGCTGGAGGCGGGAGTCGGAATCGAACCGGCGTCCACGGCTTTGCAGGCCGCTGCATGACCACTCTGCCATCCCGCCTTGGGGGGAAAAGCCCGCCGTCTACGCGGCGTTGCAACTAAAAAGGGAAGGTGCAGCGACACCTTCCCTCGGAATTTGGAGCGGGAAACGAGTCTCGAACTCGCGACCTCAACCTTGGCAAGGTTGCGCTCTACCAACTGAGCTATTCCCGCGTCACTCGAGCGGCGATTATACGGCCTTCCGGTGTCGGTTCTCAACCCGCCGCCGACGCGTGCGGAAGGGCCTTGCGCAGATAGTAGAGCATCGAAATCACCGTCAGCACCGCCGCGACGTTTATCAGGATCGTGCCCAGCGCCTGGCAATTTATCCCGAACAAACCATCGTGGTAGAGCAGCAGCGGTAGCGCAATCATCTGGCTCGCGGTCTTGATCTTTCCAACGAAGGCGACCGCCACGCTCTTCGATTTTCCGATACTGGCCATCCATTCGCGCAGCGCTGAGATGGCGATCTCGCGGCCGATGATGATGAGCGCCACAGCCGATTCGACGCGGCCGAGCTGCAAAAGGACGATCAGCGCGCCGGCTACCATGAGCTTGTCGGCCACGGGATCGAGAAACGCGCCGAAGGCGGACATCTGATTCAGCGCGCGCGCGAGATAGCCGTCCAGCCAATCCGTAATTGCCGCGAAAACGAAGATTGACGTGGCGACGATGTTCTTTGCGGCGATCGAAAGCCACGGATCCGGCAGGTAATACACTCCGACGATCAAAGGAATCAGCAGGATTCTTGACCAGGTGATGAGATTGGGAAGATTGATCGGCATCAGCTTGCGGGACGCTCGTGTAGGTGACGGTATATTTGCTCGGCAAGGGTTCGGCTGATGCCCCGCACGTTGCACAGGTCGTCGACCGCGGCCGCTTGGACTTCGCGCAATCCGCCGAAGTGCGCGAGCAGCCGCTGCCGGCGCCGCGATCCGATGCCCGGGATGTCGCTCAAAGCCGAAGTGGTGCGCGCCTTCGCGCGGCGTGCGCGATGCCCGACGATCGCGAAGCGGTGTGCCTCGTCGCGGATGCTCTGAATGAGGTGCAGGCCCGGATGCTGCGCAGGCAGCGTAAGGACGCGCCCTTCGGCCTCGATGATCAACTCCTCATGCCCGGGTTTGCGCTCGGGCCCCTTTGCGACGCCGACCACGGCGACGTCATTCAAACCGAGTTCAATCAGGACCGCGCGCGCCACGCCGGTTTGGCCCTTGCCGCCGTCGATCAGCACTAGATCCGGTATCTTGCCGCCGTCGCCCGTCGCTCGTTCGTAGCGACGCGCGAGGACTTGGCGCATGGCTGCGTAGTCGTCGCCCGGCGTGATGTCCCGGATGTTGTAGCGCCTGTATTCTCCGCGCTGCATGGCGTGGTGGTCGTAGACCACGCAAGAGGCCACGGCGGCCTCCCCCATCGTGTGGCTCACGTCGAAGCATTCTATGCGCTGCACGGACTCCGGAACGCCGAGCGCTTCGCGCAGAGCCGCTAGACGCCCTTCCTGAGTGCTCCGCTCCCGCTCTCTGTGCACCAGCGCGAGCTGAGCGTTCTTGCGCGCCATGTCTAGCCACACGCGGCGCTCGCCGTGCACGGGGGTCACGATGTCGGTGGTTCCGGTACCACGTGCGGTGAGCGCGGCCTCGACGGTATCGCGATCGACGTCGGCACTGGTCAAAACCAGCGGTGGGACGGGTTGCTCAAGGTAGTGCTGTTCGAGAAATGCGCTCAGCACTTCTCCCTCCGTCGCCCTCTCGGCATTCTGCGGGAAAAAGCTTCGGTCCCCTACGTGCCGGCCGGCGCGGATCATCACCAGGTTGACGCTCGCGATGCCGCCCTCGAGCGCACAAGCGAGCACATCGGCGTCGACGCCCTTGTCACTCTCGACGAACTGGCGTGCCCGCACCCGCGACAGCGCCCGGATCTGGTCGCGGTAGAGCGCGGCTTCCTCATAGCGCCGCGCCCCCGCCGCAATCTCCATTTTGCGTGTAAGAGACTGAATAACGTCGTGTTCACGCCCCTCGAGAAATAGCTCGGCGTTGCGCACGTCCTGGGCGTAGGCTTCGGCGTCGATCAGGTCCACGCAGGGCGCCGTGCAGCGACCGATCTGATGCAGCAAGCATGGTCGCGACCGGTTCTCGAACACGCTGTCTTCGCAGGTACGCAGGCGAAACACCCGTTGCAGCAACTGAATCGCCTCCCGCACCGCGTGCGCGTGCGGAAAAGGCCCGAAGTAACGGTTTTTCTGGTCTTTGGCGCCCCGATGAAAGCCGATGCGCGGCGTGCGATGGCCCGTGATCATCAGGTACGGATACGATTTGTCGTCCCGAAACAGAATGTTGTAGCGCGGGGAATGGCTCTTGATGAGATTGTTCTCGAGCAGCAGCGCCTCCGCCTCGGAGCGCGTCACGGTCGTCTCGATCGAGGCGACTTGCGAAAGCATCATCTGGATGCGCGGGCTCGTGACCTGCTTGTGAAAATACGAGCCAACGCGCTTGCGCAAGTCACGCGCCTTGCCGACATAGAGCGCCTCGCCGGCCGTCCCGAGCATGCGATAGATGCCGGGCAGACTCGGGAGCCCCGCCACGAAAGCCTTCGGATCAAAGCGCTCGTTCGACATGCGTGATCGCTGCTAAAGCTAAAATTCTAGCTCCATCCCTATGATTTCGTGTAAAATTCTGCCCCTTTAAATCCGGCGGCAGGTCATGGCGAAAGTCTCAGCAGTCGAAATTCGGGTCGGCAACCTCATCGAGTGGGAAAAGCGCGTCTGGCGCGTCCTCAAGTGCTACCACGTACACGTCGGCGGGCGCGGGGGCGCCTTCATGCAGGTGGAAATGAAGGACATCGAATCGGGCACCAAGACCAATCAACGCTTCCGAACCGAAGACAAAGTCGAGCGGGCATTCGTCGAGCCGCACGACATGGAGTATCTGTACAAGGATGGCGACAGCTACGTGTTCATGGACAAGCAGACGTATGAGCAGCTTTCGCTATCGGCGGAGTTTCTAGAAGGCCAGGCGGGCTACCTTTTGCCCAACACTGACGTGCAGATCAACTTCTACAGCGGACGCGCTATCGGCGTCGAGCTGCCGCCGTCGGTGATCCTCACCGTTTCAGAAACCGAGCCGAGCATCAAGAATGCAACCGCTACGACCACGTTCAAGCCGGCGGTCATGGAGACCGGCATCACGGTGCAGGTTCCGCCATTCGTGAGCCAGGGCGAGCGGATCAAGGTCAATACGAACGACGGGACCTACGTCGAGCGCGCCTGACCCGAGCTTTCGATCTAGGCGAGGCCTAGCAGAAGCGAACGGGCGTCCAGGTAGGCGACGTCCAACTCCCTGGGTGCGCCCTTTGCGCGCATGCGTGCGACACGCGCCACGGAAACGTACGCCGCGTCGCGCAGAGATTCGAGCAACGCCTCCTGGTTGGACGCGTCGTTGCACAGGAGCACCATGTCGCAGCCGGCCTCTAGCGCGAGCCGCGCACGCTCGGCCACACCTCCGGCACCGGTCGCGCCGCGCATCGATAGATCATCGCTGAAGATCAGCCCGTCGAAACCGAGTTGTCTCCGCAGGACCTCACGCAGCCAATAGGCCGAATAACCGGCCGGTTGCGCGTCTACCCGCGTGTAAACGACGTGCGCAGGCATCACGCCCGCGAGTCCTGCGGCGATGGCTGCGCGATAGGGCAACACGTCGCGCTCCAGGATGTCCTCCAGGGAACGGTCGTCGCGCGGCAGATCGACGTGCGAGTCGGCGTGGACGTAGCCATGGCCTGGGAAGTGCTTGCCGACCGCCGCCATGCCCGCTTCGGCGAGCCCGCCGATGAATGCTGCCGCCAATTGACCGACAGCTTCGGGATCCGCGTGAAACGCCCGATCGCCGATCACGGTGCTGCTTCCGTAGTCGAGATCGAGCACTGGCGCGAAACTGAAATCGATTTCCTGCTCCGCGAGTTCGGCGGCGATCACGAGTCCCGCGGCGCGCGCTGCCGCGCGTGCGGCTTGCGCATCCCGATCCCACAATTCTCCGAGACGGCGCATCGGAGGCAACGGGGTGAATCCCTCCCGGAGGCGCTGCACCCTGCCCCCTTCCTGGTCGACGCAAAGCAGCAGGTCCGACCGCACGTCACGAATCTCGCTGATCAGTGCACGCAGCTGCGCGCGGTCCCGGTAATTTCGGCTGAACAGAATCACGCCTCCCGTAGCCGGGTGCAGCAAGCGGCCGCGCTCGGCGGCGCTCAATGTCGTGCCCTGCAGATCGATGACTGCAGGACCGATGCCAACTTTCAAGCCTGTCGCTCCAAGATCACTGTGGCACTCGCGAACTCGCGCTCGTCGGAGAGCGAGACGTGCGCGTGTCCGATCCCACGCGCCCTCAGCAGGGCCGCCAATGCCGCGGTGAACTCGAGCGCAGGTTGACCCGTGCGCAGGTTCACGACCCAGACGCCGTGCCAGTTCGCGGGCGCATGGATGCCGGTGCCGAGAGCCTTGGTGAACGCTTCCTTGGCGGCGAAGCGTTTCGCGAGATAGGCCTCGGGATTGCGGTGGGCACGGAACCGCACGAGTTCGGGCGGACAGAGGATGCGCTCCGCGAAGCGCTCGCCGTAACGCGTAAGAACGCGCGCCACGCGGGCGATCTCGACGATGTCGGTGCCGACGCCGTAGATCATCGCGCCGTTGCCCGAGATGCTTCGACCATGAGGCGCTTCATCTCACGCACCGCTTCGCGCATGCCGACGAACAGCGCCCGGCTGACGATCGAGTGGCCGATGTGCAGCTCGCGCACGCCTTTCAGTCTCGCCACCGGCTCGACATTGAAATAGTTGAGCGCGTGGCCCGCATTGAAGCGCATGCCCAGCGCGCGGATCGCCTCCCCCGCATCCTCGAGCTTCGAGAGCTCGGCCAGAACCGCCGGACTTTCGGCGTCTCGGCCTTTGGAGTGAAACGCGTGCGCGTAGGGGCCGGTGTGTGCCTCGCACACCACTGCGCCGATCCGCGCCGCGGCTTCTATTTGCCGGCGGTCTGCGTCGACGAATACCGAGACCACGATGCCCGCATCGCCGAGCCTCGCTACTGCGCGCTTCAACCGCGCCTCGTCCGATGCGATATCGAGACCTCCTTCCGTGGTGATCTCGTGGCGCCCCTCGGGTACGAGCATCGCCATTTCCGGCTTGATCGCACATGCGATGGCGACCATTTCGTCGGTGGCCGCCATTTCCAGATTCAGCTTGATGTGAGTAAGCTCGCGCAGGCGGCGCACGTCGGCGTCCTGAATGTGGCGGCGATCCTCCCGCAGATGCACGGTGATGCCGTCTGCGCCGCCGAGATGCGCTTCGACAGCGGCCCACACCGGATCGGGCTCGTAGGTCCGCCTCGCTTGGCGAACGGTCGCCACGTGGTCGATATTGACGCCCAGTTCGATCACAGCTCCTGGAGCTCCCTGAGTATCGTGCGCGTGTGCAGCGACTGCCCGCCCAGCCGCTGCGCGATCAGCGTACGCAATAACGCGCGTGCCTCCTCGCGAGTCTGCTGGCGCTCGTAGTCGTCGTGCGCAAGGTCGAGAAGCGTGCGTCCGCTGACGATCAGATCATCCTCGGCCGCGTCGCGCACCGCAAGACCGTTCGCCGGGACCGGGCCGCGATCGAGCTCGTACACGTAGCGCCGTTCCGGATCGACGGGAGCGCCGCTGGAAGCGTCGCGCTCGAGCACCGGCGCATAGCCGAGCTCGGCGAGCAGGCGACGCTCGAAGGAGCGCAGAACCGAGGCGTGTTGTCCTCCGGCGCCGAGCTGTGTGAGGCTCTCGGCGTACGCGTCGAACAGCCGCTCGTGCGCATCTTCGCGTGGCAGCAATTTGAGCAGCAGCTCGTTCAGGTAAAACCCGCACATTAGCGCGACCCCGCTGAGCGTGCGCATGCCGCCCGACCATTCCACGGAGACCAGGGTGCCGAGCTCGGTCGCGCCGCTCCAGCTCAGCCGCAGGGGGTGGAAAGCCAGTAGCAGGCCGCGCATGGCGGAGCGCGGGCGCCGCGCGCCGCGCGCCAGCAACGCCACCCGCCCCAGGCGGCGCGTGAACGCCTCGACGATGAGGCTGGTCTCCTTGTAAGAGTAGGCGTGCAGCACGTATCCCGGTTCCTGGTCCGTGCGGCGCCTGCTCATGGCTCAGCTCCCATAGCCCAATTGACGCAGCACGCGCTCGTCGTCGCTCCAGCCGCGCCTGACCTTGACCCAGACGCCAAGGTACACCTTTCCCCCGAATAGCCGCTCCATGTCCTTGCGCGCGGCCTCGGCGATGCGCTTCAGCCGCGCCCCTCCGGCGCCGACCACTATGCCCTTTTGACTCTCCTTATCCACCAAAATCGCCGCTTCGATGCGCCGCAGTCTCCCTTCTTCGCGGAAACTCTCGATCAGCACTTCGCATCGATACGGCAGCTCCTCGCCGAGCTGCTGGAACAGCTTCTCGCGCAGCAACTCGGCGGCGAAGAAGCGCTCGTCGCGGTCGGTGAGCTGTTCCGGAGGGAACATGCGGGGCGCCTCCGGCAGCGCTGTGCGCAGCACGCGCAGCAGCTCGGGCACATTCTTTCCGGTCTTTGCACTGACGGGTACGATCGCATGAAAATCTCGTTCGCGCGCGAGCCGCTCGAGGAACGGCAGCAAATCGCTCGATTGCCGCGCCCGGTCCACTTTGCTCACGACCGCAACGACCTTCCGTCCCTGCGGGATCTGCGCCAGTACCATGCGATCGTCGGCGCCGAAGCGTCCCGCTTCGACCACGAAGACGATAATGTCTGAACCGCGCAGGAGCTCCAGCGCCCGTCGGTTGAGCATGCGATGCAGGACCTCACGCTCACGCGCCTGAAGTCCCGGTGAATCGAAGAACACGAACTGGCATTCGGGCTCGTTCAGGATCCCCGCGACGACATGGCGGGTGGTCTGCGCTTTCGACGAGACGATCGACAGCTTTTCTCCCACCAGTCTGTTGAGCAGCGTCGACTTTCCCGTATTCGGGCGACCGACGATCGCTATCGTGCCGCAGCGAAACGCGCTCACTTGCCCATGTCCGCGAGCAGCGCCTCGGCCGCACGTTGCTCCGCGCGCTGGCGGCTCGTCCCGTCACCGACGGCCCGCAGGCCCAGATCGGAGAGCACGCATTCCACCTCGAACGTCTGCTCGTGTGCGGCGCCGCGAACCGCCAGAAGCCGGTATTCCGGCAAAGGGCGGTGCTCGCCTTGCATCAGTTCCTGCAGGCGTGTCTTCGCGTCCTTGCCCGCCGCCTTCGGATCGAGAGCGGCAAGCGCCTCGCCGTAGACGTCGAGGATGACCTTGCGCGCCGCCTCGTAGCCGCCATCGAGGAACACCGCGCCGAAGACGGCCTCGAGCGCGTCCGCGAGGATGGACGGTCGCCGGTCCCGGCCCGCGCTGAGTTCGGCGTCTCCCAGGCGCAGTGCCTCGGGCAAGCCAAGCCTGCGTGCAAGACCCGCAAGCGCTTCCTCCCTCACCAGCCGAGCGCGCAGACGCGTCAGGTCCCCTTCGGCCAGATCGGTGAAGCGGTCATGCAATTGTTCAGCGATGACGCAACCGAGCACCCCGTCGCCCAGGAATTCGAGTCGCTCGTTGTGCGGTACCCCGAAGCTGCGATGCGTCAGTGCCTGCTGCAGGAGCGTTGCGCGGCGGAAACGGTAGCCGAGCCGGCTCTCGAGCGGCGCTGTTCGGGTCAAGGGAGGCTTATCGACCTCTCGTCGAGGCCTGAAAATCAAAATAGAGGCCAACGTTACCGAACAAGGGCACTTCCTTGCGGTACGCGAACGCGATCACGTTCTGGCCGCCTTCCTTGGTGATGTCCAAATCGGTGGGCTTGAGCGACGGGATGTCGTCCACTGCTTCACGGAGTTCGAACGCCCTGCGGATCTCCGCTGGCGTTGAGTCCGGGTTGTCCTTGGCGACTGCGTTGATGGTTTTTACGGCCGTGAAGTATTCCATGTATTCCGGCACCACTTTGAACCCCAGCAACGCGAGCAGCACGAGCACGACGGACCCGAAAACCAGGCCGGTCAGGGTAATACCATATTGTCTATTGCGCATCTGTCCTCCCCGCGCGAGCGCTAGTTAAAGGTGCCGAACCGCTTCAAGTCGTTGAGGTTCAGCCAGATGAAGAACGCCTTGCCGACAATGTTCGCTTCCGGCACGAAACCCCAGACCCGGCTGTCGCTCGAATTGTCCCGGTTGT
>JBLMWT010000042.1:0-5105 GCA_050257375.1 Sphingomonadaceae bacterium | reverse complement strand
CGCGGCGGGCGAGATGGCCAATTGCCAGCGCCTGCAGAGTGCGCGGCCGTTTCGCGGCGCTCACCTCACGCTATTCGTCGAGGAACGGCTCGCCGCGCGCGCGCAGCGGGCCCGGCGCCGGGACGCCGACCGCGGCGCGGATCTTCGCCTCGATCTCGTCGGCGATGTCGGGATGCTCGCGCAGGAACTCGCGCGTGTTGTCCTTGCCCTGGCCGATCTTCTCGCGGTTGTACGCGTACCACGCGCCCGACTTCTCGATGATGTCGTGCGCGACGCCGAGCTCGACGATCTCGCCGTGGCGCGAGATCCCTTCGCCGTAGAGGATGTCGAACAGCGCCTCGCGGAACGGCGGCGACACCTTGTTCTTGACGACCTTGACGCGCGTCTCGTTGCCGATCACTTCCTCGCCCTTCTTGATCGCGCCGATGCGCCGGATGTCGAGCCGCACCGAGGCGTAGAACTTGAGCGCGTTGCCGCCGGTCGTCGTCTCGGGGTTGCCGAACATCACGCCGATCTTCATCCGGATCTGGTTGATGAAGATGACGAGCGTGTTGGCGCGCTTGATGTTCGCGGTGAGCTTGCGCAGCGCCTGGCTCATCAGCCGCGCCTGCAGGCCCGGCAGCTGGTCGCCCATCTCGCCTTCGATCTCGGCCTTCGGCACGAGCGCCGCGACCGAATCGATCACGATGATGTCGACGCCGCCCGAGCGCACCAGCATGTCGGCGATCTCGAGCGCCTGCTCTCCGGTGTCGGGCTGGCTGATCAGCAGCTGGTCGATGTTCACGCCGAGCTTCGCGGCGTACTGCGGATCGAGCGCGTTCTCCGCATCGATGAAGGCGGCGGTGCCGCCCATCTTCTGCACCTCGGCGACCACCTGCAGGGTGAGCGTGGTCTTGCCCGAGGACTCCGGCCCGTAGATCTCGACCACGCGGCCGCGCGGCAGGCCCCCGACACCGAGCGCGAGATCCAGGCCGAGCGACCCGGTCGACACCACCTGCACATCTTTGACCGCCTCGGAGTCCATGCGCATGATCGAACCCTTGCCGAACTGCTTCTCGATCTGCGAAAGCGCGGCAGCGAGCGCCTTGGATTTGTTCTCGTCCATATGCTGTACCTCTTTTTGTGCAAGGTCGGCATCTACGGCGGTCGCGCCCCGACTAGGGCGGTCCCGGGCCAACACCGGATACTGTATAAACGTCCATGCATTGTACGGGTTGACACAGGCGTGTCAATCCACCGCGCGTATGATCGACTTTTTCCCAACGAAGCCAAGGCCTTGATGGAGATCCGCGAGCTGCACCTCTTCGTCCAGGAGATCGCGCAGCATGCCGGTCGCGCGGTGTCCCCGCCCGCCGTGCGCGTCGTGAGCTGCGCAGTGCTCGCCAACCCGCTCGCCGGGAAGCCAGCGAACGACGATTTCGCTCACTTCGTCGAGGCTTCGGTGCAGATGGGCGAGATCCTGACCCGGCGCGCGCTCGACGCGCTCGGTGGCCGCGTGCCGGCCGCGTACGGCAAGGGCGTCCTCGTCGGTGCCGCCGGGGATCTCGAGCAGGGGGCGGCGATGATCCACTGCCGCATCGGGCTCACGATGCGTACCGGTGTCAAGGCGGGCCGCGCGCTGATTCCGGGGAACGCAAAGCTCGCCGCACCCGGCGCGACGCTCGATATCGTGCTGGGCGGCATCGACGACGCCTGGGACTACGACGCGATGGACACCGCCGAGATCCGCGTGCCAGGCGCGCCGCGCGCCGACGAGTTCGTGCTCGCCGTCGCCTTCGCCACGGGCAGGCCGAACGCCCGCATCGCGGGCGCGCCCGAGAGCGCGGTGCAGGAACTCGTCAGGAAGCTCAGAGGTTAGAATCGGGCCCTTCCCTGTTCGACCACTCGATGGAGAAAAAGATGGCGAAGCTCGCTTTTCTCGGCCTGGGCGTGATGGGCTATCCGATGGCCGGCCACCTGCTGAAGAAGGGCGGCCACGACGTGACGGTGTACAACCGGACCGCCGCGAAGGCCGCCCAGTGGGCCAAGGAATACGGCGGCAAAAGCGCGCCCACGCCGCGCGAGGCCGCCAAGGACTGCGACCTGGTGATGATGTGCGTCGGCAACGACGACGACATCCGCTCGGTGGTGTTCGGCGCGGACGGCGCGCTCGCCGGCATGAAGAAGGGCGCGATCCTCGTCGACCACACGACCGCCTCGGCGATCATCGCGCGCGAGCTCGAGGCCAAGTGCAGGGAGAAGGGTGTCGGCTTCGTCGATGCCCCAGTTTCGGGCGGCCAGGCGGGCGCGCAGAATGGACAGCTCGGCATCATGTGCGGCGGCGAGGAAGCGGCCTTCGCGAAGGCCAAGCCCGTGCTCGACCTGTACGCCAAGATGTGCGCGCTAATCGGGCCCGCCGGCTCGGGCCAGCTCACCAAGATGGTCAACCAGATCGCCATCGCCGGCTTGCTGCAGGGGTTATCGGAAGCGCTCAACTTCGCCAAGCGCGCCGGGCTCGACGTCGAGAAAGTGATCGGCGTCATTTCCAAAGGCGCGGCGCAGTCCTGGCAGATGGAAAACCGCTGGAAGTCGATGAACGAGGTCAAGTTCGACGGCTTTGGCTTCGCCGTCGACTGGATGCGAAAGGACCTCGGCATCTGCCTCGAGGAAGCGAAGAAGAACGGCGCGCGCCTGCCGGTGACGGCGCTCATCGACCAGTTCTACGCGCAGGTGCAGGCGCGCGGCGGCAAGCGCTGGGACACCTCCTCGCTCATGAACCTGCTCGCGAAGGACTAGCACTACCTCGCGCGCTGCAGCTTCAAGGTCGCAAGCGGTCCGAGAAGCGCGCCCGCGCCGAGCGTCGACCAGGCGATCCCCCAGGCGAAGGCTTCGGCCGAGCCGCGCCCGCCGCCTGCCACGTCGAGCGCCCAGCCGAACACCACCGGGCTCACCACGCCGGCGCCGAAGCCGATCGCCGAGCGCACTGAGAAGGCGACGCCCACGTGGTGCGGCGGCACGCTCTCGGCGAGCAGCGTCGAGTGGGTGGAGGAATCGGCGATCGCCGAGAAGTTGTACGCGCAGGCGAGCAGCACGAGCAGCGCAGCCGGTGCATTGATCAGCCAGCCGATCGAGAACGAGAGCACGAGGCTGACGCACGACCAGAGCAGAATGGTCTGCGTGCGCCCCCAGCGGTCGGCCATGGTGCCGCCGAGAACGCTGCCGCCGATGTTCGCGAGGTAGGTCACGGCGCCGAGCGCGAGCGCGGCGGTCGCGGCCGCGTGCGGCCCCTCGCCGCCGGCGGTGAGCGCGGCGGTGAGAAAAGCGGGCAGCCACGCCCACAGCCCGAGCAGCTCCCAGTTGTGGCAGGTGTAGCCGAGGATCGAAAGCATCCCGCGCCGATTCGCGAGCACCGCTGGCAGCGCGGCGAGCGCGCCCTCGCCCGCCGGCCGGGGATGCACGACGTTCGGTGTGCCGCGCATCGAGGCGAGCGCGAGCAGCCAGGAAGCAAGTGGCAGCGCCGCGACCACGCCGAGCGCAGCGCGCCAGCCGGCGAATCCGAGCACCAGGCTGGATAGCCCGAGGCACAGCGCGTAGCCGGCGCTCGACGCGCCGATCACGAAGCCCATCGCGCGACCGCGCCGCGCGCGCTCGACGTGCTCGTTCACCAGACCGAGCGCCGGCGTGTAGGTGCCGCCCTGCGCAAGCCCGGTGGCGAGGTGCAGCCAGTAAGCCGACCAGAAGCCGTGCGCGAAGAGAACGAAGACGATCGGCGCCAACCATGCCGCTGCGCCAGTCAGCAGGTATGCGCGCCGCGCGCCGAAGTGGTCGGCGATGAAGCCGACGACGAACAGCGACACGAGGTAGCCGAGGTGGAACGCGGACTGGATCAGGCCCGCTTCGCGCGCCGACAGGCCCCAGGCCTGCTGCGTGAGCGGCAGCACCGCCGAGTAGGCGACGAACCAGGTCGCGGCGAGCATCCGGCTCGCGCAAATCGCCGCGAGCCACCCTCCCGAGCCGGGCCGGAGATTCAAAACCTGTACCTCATTCTTCTTGCTTCCCCGCGCGAGCGGCCTGCGCAGCCCGGATGATAGCCAGCTCCCGCGGCGTTCGCCGGGCAACCTAGCCGATCGGCTGATGCCCGCCGAGACTTCCGGAGAATTTCCCGCATCGTCCAAGGCTCCTAGCATCGGTTCGCCGGTGCGTGTCGCGCCGGCAGGTCGAACCGAAAGGAGCGAACCATGAGCCTTATCTCAAAGTGTCTCGTCGTCGCGCCGGTGTGCGCGGTGTTCACCGTGGCAAGCGGATATGCCCGTGCGGAGAACCCTGCACTGGACAGCAATGCAAAGTCGCGCGTGGAGAGCCTAGTGACCGAGAGCATCGGAATCAGGGAAGCGAGGGGCGCGCAAGCGCACGCCACAGGCGTCAAGGGGTTCACGCGTCCCCAAGTCGGGACGACGGGCACTACTCAGACGAAAGTGCCTGGGTCCACGCAGGTGCTGACGGACCCGGAATTGCCCGTCGCCCCGCTCGACAACTACCGGCTCGAGCTCGACAACTGCTGTGGGCCGGCAGAAGACTGACCTAGGCGGGACCGCCTGAACGGCGTCACGCCGTCGTCGCCGCCAGCCGCACCGGGATGCGCCGCGGGCCGAAGGGCTTGTCGTACTTCTGGTAGCGGCCGGCGACCTGCGCGCCGCAGTGCTCACAACTACCGGACTCGCTCAGGTGGTAGGCGCGGATGTCGTACCAGTCGCGCACGATCACCGCTTCGCCGCACGACGGGCAGTAGGTGGTGCCGCCTTCCTCGTCGTGCACATTGCCGGTGTAGACGTAGCGCAGGCCCGCGCGCAGCGCGATGTCGCGCGCGCGCCTGAGCGTCGCGGGCGGCGTCGCCGGCACGTCGCGCATCTTCCAGTCCGGGTGGAAGGCGGTGAAGTGCAGCGGCACGTCCTTGCCGAGGTTCTCGGCGATCCACTTGCACTCGGCTTCCAGCTCCGCGTCGGAATCGTTCTTGCCTGGAATGAGCAGCGTCGTGATCTCGGTCCAGACCTGCGTCTCCTTGGCCAGGTACACGAGCGTGTCGAGCACCGGCTGCAGGTGCGCGCCGGTGAGCTTGAAGTAGAAGT
>JBLMWT010000041.1:0-8163 GCA_050257375.1 Sphingomonadaceae bacterium | reverse complement strand
TCGCGGCCCAACGCCAAACTCACTCAAGGAGCCGATCATGAATCACGTCGACGTCAACCACACTCAGGACTCCGCAGGCGCGCCTCCGCCCGTTTCGGGCCCCGCGCCGGTGCGCCTGCTGCTCGTCGAAGACGACGCGTCGCTCGCCAACGGCCTGACGAGGGCGCTCGCCAACCAGGGCTACGAGGTCGCCGCCGCGGCGAGCGGCGAGGACGCGCTGGGACGCATGGCTTCCGAGCGCTTCGACATGATGGTGCTGGACATCGGCCTTCCGGGCATCGACGGCTTCGAGGTCCTCAAGCGCATGCGGGCGGCGGGGCACGCGCAGCCCGTGCTGATCCTTACCGCGCGCGATGCGATCGACGACCGCGTGCGCGGACTGGATCTCGGCGCGGACGACTACATGCCCAAGCCCTTCGCGTTGCCCGAGCTCGCCGCGCGCGTGCGTGCGCTGGGGCGGCGCGGCCGAGGCCAGACCGGTCCGCGCATCGTTCACGGGCCGCTCACCCTGGACACCAACGCGCGCCGGGCCTGGCTGAACGGCCAGCCGCTCGAGATGGCTGCGCGCGAGTGGTCGGTGCTGATGGTGCTGCTCGAGCGGATCGAGCGCACGGTGTCGAAGGAGGCGATCATCGAGGCCGTGGCCGGCGTGAGCGACGACCTGTCGCTGAATGCGATAGAAGTGTACGTCTCGCGTCTGCGCGCGAAGCTCGAGCCCGCAGGAATTCGCAT
The DNA here is from genome assembly GCA_050257375.1 of Sphingomonadaceae bacterium. Classification (GTDB taxonomy): domain Bacteria; phylum Pseudomonadota; class Gammaproteobacteria; order Burkholderiales; family SG8-39; genus DAHVFK01. The sequence goes on along the minus strand of JBLMWT010000041.1, from coordinate 7,431 downwards.
CCGAACGGTGCGCGGCTTCGGCTACATGCTGCTCGAGCATCCGGCGCGCAAGCCGAGCTGACCGTTCGTCGCGCGCCGTCGCGCGCGCAGACGCCGACCTGCCGGGGTGACATCCGCTATCATGCGGTTAGTCAACCCATGGCGCACGGCGCATGCGCATCCTGATCGTAGAGGACGACGCGGCCCTCGCGCGCGGGCTGGCCCGCATTCTCGAGTCCGAAGGCTATGCAGTAGACACGGTGACCAGGGGCGAGCAGGCATTGCTCGCGACGAGGCATGAGCGATTCGACCTGGTCATACTCGACGTCGGACTTCCCGGCATGGACGGCTTCGAGGTGCTGCGCCGCCTGCGCGCGGTACCGGACCCCGCCCCCGTGCTGTTGCTCACCGCGCGCGATACCTTGGATGACAAGGTGCGTGGGCTCGACCTGGGCGGGGACGACTACGTCGCGAAGCCCTTCGCCATGTCCGAGCTGGTGGCGCGCGTGCGCGCGCTGATACGCCGCAGCCAGGCGCGCGCCGGTCCGAAGGTCGTCCACGGACCGCTGGTGCTGGACAGCGTCGCTCGACGCGCATACCTGTCCGGCGCGCCGCTCGAGCTCGCGGCGCGCGAATGGGCGGTGCTCGAAGTGCTGCTCGCCCGCTCCGGCCGCATCGTCTCGAAGGACTCGATCATCCAGGCGGTCGTCGGCTGGGGCGACGATCTGTCGGCCAACGCGATCGAGGTCTACATTTCGCGCTTGCGTGCGAAGCTCGAGCCGGCCGGCGTTCGCATCCGCACCGTGCGCGGCTTCGGCTACATGCTCGAAGAACCCGAGGAGGCCTGAGGTGACCTCCGGGCGGAGCCTGCGCGTGCAGCTATTGCGGCGCCTGCTGCTGCCGATCGCCGCGCTGCTGACGCTCGGCGCGGTGATCGCCTACTACGCGTCGATCGAGCCGGCGCAGGCCGCCTACGATCAGGCGCTGATCGACGTGGGGCTGGCGCTCGGCGAGCGCATCGACTTCGTGGACGGACGCTACAGCCTCGATCTCCCGGAAGCGGCGGAGCGCGTGCTGCGCACCGACCGGTACGATCACATCTACTTTCGCGTGCAGGCACCCGACGGCACACCGCTCGCCGGCGATCGCGCCCTGCCGCCAGCGCCCCCGGACGACACACCCAAGGACGGCGTGATCGCCTACGACGACGCGTACGCCGGCCATGCCGTGCGCGCGGTCGCGGTTCTGGTCCCCTGCGGCGGCAAGGTGTGCACGGTGCAGGTCGCCGAAACGACCGTCAAGCGCCGAAACCTGGTGCGCGACATCGTCCTGTCCAGCCTTGTGCCGACGATGCTGATCGCGATCGCCACGCTGGTCATCCTTTGGTTCGGCGTGAAGAGTGGCCTCGCGCCACTCGCCAGGCTCTCCGAGCAGATCAAGGAGCGCTCGCCGCGCGATCTGAGGCCGATCGAAGTCGGTCAGGCCCCGGAGGAGGCGAAGCCCCTGGTCGGCGCGCTGAACGATCTGTTCGGCCAGGTCGCCGAGGCGAACAGCAATCAGCAGCGCTTCCTCGCCAACGCAGCGCACCAGCTGCGCACTCCGCTTGCCGGCCTGCAGGCGCACACCGAGCTCGCGCTGTCGCAGCCAGTGCCGGATTCGTGCCGCGCCGAGCTCGAGCAGGTGCATCTCGCAACCGTGCGCACTTCGCGGCTGGCCAACCAGCTTCTCGCTCTCGCCCGCGCCGAACCAGGCGGCAACGCGGCCGCGGGCATGGGCGTGCTCGACATGCGCCGCGTCGTGGAGGGCGTCGCCGACGAGTGGGTGCACCGGGCGCTGGCGCGCGACATCGATCTGGGCTTCGAGCTCGCGGAAGCGCGCGTGCGGGGGAGCGAGTTCCTACTGCGCGAGGCGCTTGCGAATCTCATCCACAATGCGCTCGAGTACGTTCCCGCGGGCGGCCACGTCACGGTGCGCACCGGCACGCACGCGAGCGACGGCGGCTCGCAAGCGACGCTCGAGGTCGAGGACGACGGGCCCGGCATTCCACCCGCCGAGCGCGAGCTCGTCGTGCAGCGTTTCTATCGCACGCCCGGAACTTCCGGCACCGGCAGCGGACTGGGGCTGTCGATCGTGAGCGAAATTGCGGCCTCGCACGACGCCCGGCTGGAGATCGGCGCCACGACGCCGGATGGCCGCGGCTGCAAGGTCAGCTTGATTTTCCCTGCCGTGTCCCCATAAGGGAATAAAATAGCGGCATTATCGCCTAGCGGGAGACCTGTCATGGACAGCGTGGACATCGAAGTGCTGCGCAGTGCCGAGGCGTGGCGCACGGCGGGACGCGGCGTCACTCTGGGTACGATCGTGAAGACCTGGGGATCGGCGCCGCGCCCGGTGGGTGCACTGGTCGCAGTGCGCGACGACGGACTGATTTCCGGCTCGGTTTCGGGCGGCTGCGTCGAGGATGACCTGGTCGAGAAGGTGCGCGCCAAGGCCGTGGCGGCGACCCGGCCGCAGGAGCTGACCTACGGCGTCACCAACGAGGAAGCGACACGTTGGGGCTTGCCATGCGGCGGGACGCTGCAGGTGGTCCTCGAGCCCGTGAGCGCGGCGAGCAAGCTTGGCGAATTGCTCGAGACGATCGGCAAGCAGCAGCTCGTGCGGCGGCGGCTGGAGATGGATTCCGGCCGCGTCACGCTGGAGCCGGGGAGCTGGCAGGACACGCTCGAATACGACGGCAAGGTGCTCGCCACGGTGCACGGGCCGCGCTGGCGGCTGGTGCTGATCGGCGCGGGGCAGCTCACGCGTTACCTTGCTGAGATGGGCAAGATGCTCGACTACCACGTGACGGTCATCGATCCGCGAGAGGAGTACGCGAACGGCTGGGACCTACCTGCAGTCACGCTCGATCGGGGCATGCCGGATGATGTGATTGCGGGCCTCAATCTCGACGGCCACAGCGCGGTGGTGGCGCTCACGCACGATCCGAAGCTGGACGACATGGCGCTGCTCGAGGCGCTCAAATCCGCGGCTTTCTACGTGGGCGCGATCGGGTCGAAGAAGAACAACGACGCGCGCCGCAAGCGCCTGCGGGAGTTCGACCTGTCGGAGGCGGAAATCGCGCGCCTGCGGGGCCCGGTCGGCCTGTACATCGGCTCCAAGACGCCGCCCGAAATCGCGGTGGCGATCCTCGCCGAGATGACCGCGGTGCGCCACGGCGTCGCCTCCCCCGACTGGGGCGAGAAGGAGAAGAGCCGCTTCGCGCCTTCGGCCTGCGAGGTTGCGCCGCAAAAGGCTTGAGCCCGCACATCGTCGGGTTGCTGCTGGCGGCCGGCTCGGGCTCGCGCTTCGGCTCGGATAAGCTGCGCCATCGCCTGCCGCACGGCGTGCCGATCGCTGTGCAGGCCGCACGTCATCTGCTCGGCCAGTTCGCGCGCGTGATCGCGGTCGTTCGCCCAGGTGCCGACGAAAGCGCGAGCGCGCTCGCCGCCGAGGGATGCGAGGTCGTTGTGTGCGCGGAGGCGCGCGAAGGCATGGGGGCGAGCCTCGCCTGCGCGGTGCGCGCGGCGGGCGAGGCGCAGGGCTACGTCGTGGCGCTGGCCGACATGCCGTTCGTGCGCCCGAGCTCGATCGCCGCGGTACGCGAAGCGCTGGAAAAGGGCGCGCTGCTGGCGGCGCCGTACTTCCGCCGCCGGCGCGGCCATCCGGTCGGCATCTCGGGGCGCTTCCGCGAGGAGCTGCTGGCGCTGGGCGGCGACGAAGGCGCGCGCAGCCTGCTCGAGCGTCACGCGGCGCTGATGGTCAAAGTGCCGTGCGGCGATCCCGGCGTGATCCGCGACATCGACGCCCCGGGGGACCTGGCCCCGCCGCTCGCGGTCTAGCGCGCTCAACGCCCAGGCAGGCGGACGCGGACACAGCTCACGGTAGAATCGCGCGTTTTCGCCCTCCCGAACCGACATGTTTGCGGCCAATCTACTCGCGCAATCGGACCCCGAACTCTGGAACGCCATCCGCCTGGAGCATCGGCGCCAGGAAGACCATATCGAGCTGATCGCCTCGGAGAACTACGTCAGTCCGGCGGTGCTGCTCGCGCAGGGATCGCAGCTGACGAACAAGTACGCGGAAGGCTATCCGGGCAAGCGCTACTACGGCGGCTGCGAGTACGTCGACATGGCCGAGTCGATCGCCATCGAGCGCGCACGGCGGCTATTTGGCGCCGACTGGGCGAACGTTCAGCCGCACTCCGGATCGCAGGCCAACCAGGCCGTGTATGCGTCGGCGCTGAAACCGGGGGACACCATTCTCGGCATGTCGCTCGCGCACGGCGGGCACCTGACGCACGGCTCGCCGGTCAACCTGTCCGGGAAGCTCTACAAGGTCGTGTCCTACGGCCTGGATGAGAACGAGGAGATCGACTACGAGCAGGCGGAAGCATTGGCGATGGAGCATCGGCCGAAGATGATCGTTACCGGCGCCTCCGCCTACGCGCCGGCAATCGACTGGAAGCGCTTTCGGGCGATCGCCGACAAGGCGGGCGCGCTGCTGATGGCCGACATGGCGCACTACGCGGGGTTGGTGGCCGTCGGGCTCTATCCCTCCCCGGTGGGGGTTGCGGATTTCGTGACCAGCACGACCCACAAGACGCTGCGCGGGCCGCGCGGCGGACTGATCCTGGGCAAGCCCGAGCAGGAGCGCGCGATCAACTCGGCGATCTTTCCGGGCATCCAGGGCGGGCCGCTGATGCACGTCATCGCCGCCAAAGCAGTCGCCTTCGGCGAGGCGCTGCGCCCCGACTTTCGCGACTACCAGCAGCACGTGCTCGACAACGCTCGCGTCATGGTGCGGGTGCTCGCCGAGCGCGGCGTGCGCATCGTGTCGGGACGCACCGATTGCCACATGTTCCTCGTCGACCTGCGCAAGAAGGGCATTACGGGCAAGGACGCGGAGGCCGCATTGGGGCGCGCGCATATCACGGTCAACAAGAACGCGATCCCGAACGACCCGGAAAAGCCGACCGTCACCTCCGGGGTCCGCATCGGCACCGCGGCGATGACCACGCGCGGCTTCCGGGCTGCCGAGGCCGAGATCCTCGCGAACCTGATCGCCGACGTGCTCGAGAGCCCTGCGGACGATGCGTGCATACGCCGTGTCGCGGGCGAAGTCAGGGCGCTCTGCTCCGGTTTTCCGGTCTACGCGTAGGCGCACCGTGCGCTGCCCCTTCTGCGGACACGAAGACACCCAGGTGGTGGACACGCGCTCCAACCCCGAAGCCAACACCATCAGGCGGCGGCGTCGCTGCCCGAAATGCGACAAGCGCTTCACGACCTACGAGCGCGTCGAGCTGCGCATGCCGCGCTTGGTAAAGAAGGACGGCAGCCGCACCGATTTCGATCGCGACAAGCTGCTCGGCAGCATGATGGTCGCGTTGCGGAAGCGTCCCGTCGCGACCGAGGCGGTGGATGCGGCGCTCGATCGCATCGAAGAGAAATTGCGCTCGCTCGGCGAGCGCGAAGTCTCGACCCGGCGCGTCGGCGACCTGGTGATGCGCGAGCTCGCCAAGATGGACAAGATCGCCTACATCCGCTTCGCTTCCGTCTACCGCAGCTTCGAAACGCCGGACGACTTCCGCGAGGCGGTGCAGGAGGTCAAGAAGCCGCGGCACAGGAAGTGAGCGCCTTCTCCGCCTTCGACCACGCCATGATGCGCCGCGCACTGGCGCTGGCCGAGCGCGGCCTGTACACCGCCACGCCCAACCCGCGCGTGGGCTGCGTGCTCACGCAGGGCGAACGCATCGTCGGCGAAGGCTGGCACGAGAAGGCTGGCGCACCGCACGCCGAGGCGCTCGCGCTCGCAGCCGCCGGCGCGGCGGCGAGCGGCGCTACCGCCTACGTCACGCTCGAGCCCTGCAACCATCACGGCCGCACCCCGCCGTGCGCCGATGCCCTCGCGGGCGCCGGAATCGCGCGGGTGGTGGCGGCGATGCGCGACCCGAATCCCGTGGCCGCGCGGGGCGCGGAGCGGCTCGCGGCGGCGGGCGTGCGCTTCGAGCACGGGCTGCTCGAGGGCGAAGCGCGCGAGCTCAACATCGGGTTCGTGTCGCGCGTGACGCGCGGCCGCCCGTGGGTGCGCATGAAGATAGCGGCTACGTTGGACGGCAGGACCGCCCTGGCGAACGGCAAGTCGCAGTGGATCACGGGCGCCGAAGCGCGCAGGGACGGGCACCTGTGGCGGGCGCGCGCCTGCGCGCTGCTGACCGGCATCGGTACCGTGCGGGCGGACGATCCGCGCCTCACCGTGCGCGAGGTGGACACCCCGCGCCAGCCGCTGCGCGTGGTGGTCGACAGCAGGCTGGAGACTCCGCCCGGCGCGCGCGTCCTGGAAGGCGGAAACGTCCTACTCTTTCACGGCGACACCGCCAACAAGCCGCCCCCGGGCGTCGAGGCGGTCGCACTGCCGGACCCGCGCGGCAAGGTCGACTTGCGCGCGATGCTCGCCGAGCTCGGGCGCCGCGGAGTGAACGAGCTGCACGTCGAAGCGGGATTCAAGTTGAACGGCTCGCTCGTGCGCGAGGGCTGCGTCGACGAGCTGCTGATCTACCAGTCGCCGAGTGTGCTCGGCGACTCGGCGCAGGGCATGTTCGACCTTCCGCCGGTCGCGGCACTCGACGAGCGCGTCAGGCTGACCATACGCTCCATCGACCGAATCGGCGACGACTTGAGAATTCTCGCGAGGCTCTGATGTTCACCGGCATCGTGCAGGCAGTGGGGACGATCGAGGCGGTGGCTCCGCTCGAAGGGGGAGTCCGCGTCACGGTCGCAGCGGACGGTTTAGCGCTGTCGGACGTCACGCTCGGCGATTCGGTGTGCGTGCAAGGCGCCTGCCTGACCGTGGTGGCGATCGCGGGAATACGCCTGTCCTTCGACGTGTCGCGCGAGACGCTGGCGTGCACGGTGGGCCTCGATCGGCCGGGAAACGTCAATCTCGAGAAATCGCTCGCTCTGGGCGACAAGCTGGGCGGCCACCTGGTCACCGGCCACGTCGACGGCATCGGCGAGGTGCTCGCGCTCGAGCCGGCCGGCGAGTCGATGCTGCTGCGCCTGCGCGCGCCGCGCGAGCTGGCGCGCTACGTGGCGCGCAAGGGCTCGATCTGCGTTGATGGAGTTTCGCTCACCGTCAACCGTGTCGAGGGCGACGCGTTCGAGATCAACCTGATCCCGCACACGCTCGAGGCGACTACGCTCTCGCGTCTCGAGCGCGGCGCGCGGGTAAACCTGGAAATCGACCTGATCGCGCGTTACGTCGAGCGGATGCTCTCGAGCCGTTGACGCACCCTTGAAAGAAAAAGGCCCGCCGGATTCCGGCGGGCCTCTCGTCGCGAAGAGACTCGCGCCGAACGCTTACTTCGGGCAGATCACCTTGCCGAACAGCTTCCACTCCTTGCCGTTGAACTGGGCG
>JBLMWT010000040.1:0-4914 GCA_050257375.1 Sphingomonadaceae bacterium | reverse complement strand
GGCGACATGGGCGCTACTTTACCCGCGGCGTGCGATATGCCACGGGCACCTCGGACCGGTTACATCTTGTTGCAAGCTGCATAGGTAGGCAGGCGCGCGCGGTCATAGAATCTGCGCATGTCGTTACCAACCTGGGAATTTCGAATGCTGCGCGTCCTGATGTTGCTCGCACTTCTCATCCCGTTCAGCGTGTCGCAGGCGCAGCAGGGTCCCGACCCTTCGTTCCCGACTCCGCCGCGCATCAGCCTGCTGGACGGCCAGGCGTCGTTCTGGCGTCCGGGCGCGGAGAACTGGGCGCCTGCGGTGCTGAACACGCCGCTCGCGCCGGGCGACTCCCTGTACACGGGGCCCGACACGACCGCCGAGGTGCAGATCGGCCCGCACACCTACGTGCGACTGCGCGACTCGACGCAGCTTCAGGTGAGCGACGTCGAGTCCGACTACATGCAGATCAAGCTGACGGCGGGCGAGGCCTCGCTCGACGTACGCGAGATCGCTCCCGGGCAGACGATCGAGGTGGATACGCCGAACGCGGCTTATACCGTGCAACGGCGCGGCTACTACCGGCTGAGCGTCGACGAGGACTCGACCAGCTTCGTGACGCGGCGCGGCGGCGCCGCGGAGGTCACGCCTGCGGGCGGGGGCACGACCCGGATCGAGCCGGGCGAAGAGCTCGTGGCGAGCGGCACCGACGAGGCCACGCTGCGGGGCTACGCAGCGCCGCCGCTCGACGAATGGGACCGCTGGAACTACGAGCGGACCGACTGGCTGCTCGAGTCGATCAGCGAGCGCTACGTGCCGGCGGGTGTGTACGGCGCGAGCGAGCTCGACCAGTACGGCCGCTGGCGCAACGTAGAGCAATACGGCCCGGTGTGGATCCCGACCGCCGTTCCGGCGGGCTGGACTCCGTACAGCGCGGGGCACTGGATCTACGATCCGCTGTTCGGCTGGACCTGGGTCGACAATGCGCCGTGGGGCTACGCGCCGTTCCACTACGGCCGCTGGGTGTTCGTCGGCGGCTACTGGGCCTGGGCGCCGGGTCCGCGCGTGGCGCGGCCGGTGTACGCGCCCGCGCTCGTTGCGTGGTACCACGGCGGGCCGGCCGGAGCCCGCGGCGGCGTGAGCGTGGGCTGGGTCGCGCTCGGCTGGGGCGAGCCGGTCTCGCCCTGGTGGGGCCCGTCCCACTTCGCCGGCCGTCCGTACTGGGGAGGCTGGGGTGGGCCGCGCGTCATCAACAGGACCGTGATCAGCAACACCACCGTGGTCACGAACGTCACGCACATCACCTACGTGAACGCGCAGGTGCACAACGCGGTGATCGAGACCAATTCGGAGCGGCTCGGCCGCGGCGACCATGACTTCCGCCGCGCCGCGCCGGATGACGTGCGGCGCTGGCGTCCGAGCGAGCGCGGCGCCGACGTGCGGCCGAGCGCCGCCAGCCTGGTTCCGGTCGAAGGCCACGCGGTCCGGCCGCCGCGGCAGGACGAGGAGCGGCGCGTCGTCGCGCTGCATCCCCCGCGCGATCCGGGCGAGCGCCTGCATGCCGCGGGCCTGCGGCCGCCGGAAAAGGCCGGCCCGCCGCCGCGCATCGCTTCGCCCGCAACTTCGCCGGCGGCCTCGCCCGCGCAACTGCCGGCCGCGGCGAGCCCGCGTGAACGCGAGCGCGGCCGCGAGCAGCAGACCGAACAGCGTCGCGGCCCGAACGGCGACCGAGGGTATCCGCGCGCCGCAGTGCCGGGACCAACTCCGCAGGCAAACGTGCGACCGAACGCGGTGCCGCAGCAGCCGCCGCGCGCCGCGCAGGCCGAGCGCGCTCCCCAGGCCGAGCGGGTCCCGCAGGCGCCGCCGCCGCGCTTCAGCGAGAGGTCGGCTCGGGCGCAGCCGCAGCCGCAGCAACAGGCGCCGGGCCCGGAATCCGCCACGCGCAGCCGGCCGGCGCCGGAGCAAAGAGCGCGCAGCGCGCCCGCGCCAGAACAAAGAGCGCGCACGGCGCCCGCGCAGGAGCAGAGAGCGCGCGGTGCTCCTGCGCAAGAGCGGGGGCGTCAGGCCGCGGCGGAGAACCGCAAGCTGCCGGGCGAGTCGGCCATGAAGCTGCGGCCGCACCCGGAAAAGGGCAAGAAAGAGGAGCGGCCGCGCGAGGAGCGGCCGCAGCGTTAGCGGCGCACGTAGTGCGTTTCGGCGGTGCTGGTCGCGCCGCCGGAATCGTCGGGGTAGATGAAGCCGAGCAGCTGGAAGGCGAAGCCGACGCACAGGCATACCAGGCCGGCGCGCGTCGCGACCGCGTTCCTCCAGTAGCGCCGCAGGTTCCTCGCGCGCTCCTCGGGCGTGGGCTCGGGCTGCCCGGCCACCAGGCTGCGACCGTCGGCGCTCACCTCGAGTGAGGGAAAGCGGCTCAGGACGAGCAGCAGCGCGCCGGCGAAGTCGAGCAGCAGTCCGAGGAGGGTGAGGGTATCTGCCATGTCAGGTTCTCTCGCGTGAAATTCGACGGCAGTCTAGCGCGCGACGCGCCTACAGCGCGACTTCGCCGCGCACGACTTCGACCACGTCGCCTCCGACCCACACGTCGCGTCCATCCCGACGCAAGTGCACGCGCCCGGCGCGCCCGAGCGCTGCGCCCTGCGCGGCGACATAGGGCGAGCGCGCGAGCTGCGCGCCGAACAGCCACTGCGCGAGGCTCGCGTTCAGGCTGCCCGTAACCGGATCCTCCCAGCCGCCTTCGCCGACGAAGGCGCGCACCTCGAACGCCGCGTCGCCGCCGGGCTCGTGCGGCCCGAGCACGCCGAGCTTGAGCGGAGCGAGCGCGGCCCAGTCGGGCTTGAGCGCGAGCACGTGGCGCGCCGAGCCGAGCATCACCGCGCACCAGCCCGGGCCGTTGTCGACCCATTGGTGGCGCACGATGTCGGAGGGCGCGAGCGCGAGCGCCTTGACGATCTTGGCGAGGACTTCGGGCTCGAGCGGCCCGCTGCGGCGCACCGGCGGCGCCGCGAATTCGAGGCGCGGTCCGTCGCAGCGCACAGCGACCAGGCCGACGCCGCACTGCTGCACCACCACGCCAGGCTTCTTCGGCTTGCCGCCAGCGGCGAGCCAGGCGTGGCAGGTGCCGAGCGTCGGGTGCCCGGCGAAGGGCAGCTCTGCCTGCGGCGTGAAGATGCGCACGCGGTAATCCGCGCCCGCATCGGTCGGCGGCAGCAGGAACGTCGTCTCCGAGAGATTCGTCCAGCGCGCGAGCGCGGCCATGCGCTCGTCGTCCAGCCCCTGCGCGTCGTGCACCACCGCGAGCGGGTTGCCGGCGAGGGGATCGGCCGAGAATACGTTGACCTGCCTGAAGGGCCTCATCGGCATGATTGCTGGTTCCTAGGCGGGCGCGGCCTCGAGAATGCTCACCGAGGCGCGCGTCGGGATCACGTTCACCAGACCGAAGCCGGTCGCGTTGAGCAGCGCCTCGAACTCGGCACGCGTTCGAACGCGGCCGCTACGGCTGCCGAAGGCGGCGAGCATGATGAGATCCATGGTCACCGTGTCCCAATAGCGGAAGCCGTCGCGCGGCTCGCCGGCGGCGGGCATGATCCAGTCGATTATCAGCAGGCGGCCTGCGGCCGGCACCGCTTTGCGGCAGTTGCGCAGCACCGCGGCGACCTCTTCGTCGCCGAAACTGTTCACGAAGTTCGAGAGCAGGTAGGCGTCGCCGCCGGCGGGCACCGCCTCGAAGGCATTGCCGCCGACGAAGCGGCAGCGCGCACCAAGACCCGCGGACTCGATCGTTCGCCGCGCGGCCTCGGCGAGCCGCGGAACGTCGAACACCATACCGCTCGGTCGCGCATGGGCCTTCAGGATCTCGGCCATCAACGTCCCGTTGCCGCCGCCGACGTCCACGAGCGAGAGGAAGCGCCCGAAGTCGAAGGCCTCGACCGTCGGGCGAATGCGGTGTCGCACCCAGCCGGCGGCGCTCATGGCGCGGTCGAACAGCGCGCCGGTGGCCGGATCGCGTGCGAGATGCTCGTAGAACGGTGCGCCGTATACGCGCTCGCTCGCCGACTCGCCGCTGCGCAGCGTCTCGAGCAGGTCATCCCAGAGCGCGTGGTGCACCTCGGCGTTCAGGATCACGCGCGCCTGAACCGAGTCAGGGTGGTCGGCGCGTAGATGCTCGCCAAGCGGCGTGAGGGCGAAGCGGGCGCCGGCCAGCTCCTCGCACACCCCGAGGTTGACCAGGCCGCGCAGCAGGCGCTCGAGCGCCGCGGCGTCCGCCCCGAGCGCCCCCGCGAGCGCCTCCGCGCCCAGCGGACCATCGCGCAGCCGGTCGGCGAGGCCGAGCTTCGCTGCTACGTAGAGGACCTGCGCAGACTGCGCGCCGAACGCGGCTGCCAGCAGCGGCGCGATCGCTTGCTGCGGGTGCGGCGGCCGCGTCACGGGCGGCGTACGCGCCAGCGCCAGCGCACGAGGCCGATCGCGTACGCGATGTAGTAGCCGGCGAGCAGCCCAAACACCGCGAGCGTGAGCGCACTCGTCGCGAAGTCGCCCGGTGCGCGCCCCATCGCGGGCGCGATCACGAGCACCTCCACGAAGCGGTAGGCGATGCGCGCGACGAAGAGGAGCGACAACGCGATGCCGAGATGCGCGTTCGGCGTGTAGTAGAGGCCCTGCGGCGTCGCCTCGAAGGTCGTGCGCCGCAGGCCGAAGACGCCGAGCAGCGCCCCGGCGGCGACGCCCGCCGCCATCCACGCGAGGCTGCGCGGCACGCCGGCCGCGGCCAGGCCGAGCAGCGCGATCAGCAAGGGGAAGACCGTGAGCGTGATCCACGGGCGCACGCGCGACAGGCGCTGGCGCCCGACCATGCGGCGGATGCGCGCGTACGTGCGCCACGCGAGCAGCGGCGCGAGCGCGAGCAGGGTGACGGCGGAGGGAGTCAGGGTCGGC
>JBLMWT010000039.1:0-5842 GCA_050257375.1 Sphingomonadaceae bacterium | reverse complement strand
TGTACAACGAGTTGCTGAAGAAGCTCGACCTCAACTACGTCGGCTTCTTCGCGATGCCGATGCCGACGCAGCCGCTCGGCTGGTTCAAGAAGCCGGTGACGGACGCCAAGCAGCTGAAGGGCCTGAAGTACCGGACGGTCGGCCTGGCGGCAGACCTGTTCCAAGAAATGGGCTCGAAGGTGACGCAGTTGCCGGGTGGGGAGATCATCCCGGCGCTCGAGCGCGGCGTGATCGACGCCTTCGAGTTCAACAACCCGACCTCCGATATGCGCTTCGGCGCCGCTGACGTTATCAAGAACTACGAGCTGGGCTCGTTCCATCAGGCGATGGAGTTTTTCGAGATCGTCATCAACAAGAAGAAGTGGGATTCGATGCCGAAGGACTTGCAGGCGATCTGGCGCCACGGCGTCGAGGCTACGTCGCAGTCGAATTACTGGACCGCGATGGCGAACTACCCGAAGGATCTGCGCAAACTGATCGACAAGGACAAGGTCAACGTCATCCGCACGCCGAAGTCGGTATTTCAGGAGCAGCTCAAGGCCTGGGACGTGCTCACCAAGCGACTGTCGGACGCCGACCCCTTCTTCAAGCGCGTGGTGGAGTCGCAACGCGCGTGGGCGAAAGACGTGTGCTACTACTGGTTCCTGAACGACGCTGAGTACAAAATGGGCTACGAGCACGTCTTCAATACCAAGCTGCCAGCCTGATTTCCCCGGGGGCGTTGACGAGCAGTGGGCACTCGCTGGGGCGGCACCTGAGGTGCCGCCCCATTTTCTTGTGAGGGGACCGCGCGCATGGTGAGCAGAGTCATCTACGGCATCGACCAACTGAGCAGAATGGTCGGCCACGCTTTTGCGTGGTGCATCGTGATCCTCACGTTTGGCACCTCGTACGAGGTGTTCGTGCGCTACGTGCTGAACGATCCGACCAGCTGGGCCTTCGACATGAGCTATCTCATGTACGGGGCGCTGTTCTTCATGGCCGGGGCCTACACGCTGTCGCGCAATGGCCACGTGCGCGGCGATTTCGTCTATCGCATGTGGCGCCCGCGCGTGCAGGCGATTATCGAGCTGACCCTGTACCTACTGTTCTTCTATCCCGGCGTGCTGGCGCTCACATTCGCGGGATGGGCCTACGGCGCCGAAGCGCTGAAGATCCGCGAGGTGAGCGTCAACAGCCCGGTGGGCATCCCGGTGTGGCAGCTGAAGCTTCTCATCCCCTTTGGCGGGGGATTGCTGGCGCTGCAGGGGCTGGCCGAGGTCCTGCGTTGCATCATCTGCATTCGAGACAATCGCTGGCCGCCGCGGTTGCACGACGTCGAGGAGCTCGAGAACGTGCTGATCGAGCAGCATGCCACGGGGAAGGGTAACCAGGAGGGCGCGAAGTGAGCGATCCGGCCATTGCCCTGCTGATGCTCGGGCTCTTCATTTTCCTCATCTTGCTGGGATTTCCGATCGCGTTCACGTTGATGGGAATGGGGGTGGGATTCGGCTTTTACGCATATTTCCAGGCTGGCCAGGAGTTCTTCGACAACAGGATCTTCTACCTGCTGACGCAGAACACCTGGAGCATCATGAGCAACGACGTGCTGGTCGCGGTGCCCCTGTTTCTATTCATGGGCTACGTCGTCGAGCGCGCCAATATCCTGGACCGGCTGTTCTACAGCCTTCAGGTCGCGCTGCGCCACGTTCCAGGTGCGATGGCGGTCGCGGCGCTGGTGACCTGCGCATTGTTCGCAACGGCGACAGGCATCGTCGGCGCCGTGGTCACGCTCATGGGACTGCTCGCGTTTCCCGCGATGCTCAAGGCGGGCTACGATCAGCGCCTCTCCGCGGGCGTGATCTGCGCCGGCGGCACGCTCGGCATCCTAATTCCGCCATCGATCATGCTCATCGTCTACTCGGCGACCGCATCGGTCTCGGTGGTGCGACTGTATGCCGCGGCGATGCTGCCCGGCTTCTTGCTGGCGGGACTCTATGTCATCTATGTCATTTCGCGTGCGGTGATCAACCCGCGCCTGGCGCCCAAGCTGCCAAAGGAAGAGAGCAACGTACCTTGGGGCAAGGCCTTCGTTCTGCTGGCGCAGGCCTTCCTGCCGCTCGCGGTACTGATCCTCGCCGTGCTCGGATCGATCCTGTTCGGGCTCGCGACGCCGACCGAGGCGGCCGCGGTCGGCGCCCTTGGCGCGATGGTGCTCGCGGCCGCCTACCGCGCGCTCACCTGGCAGCGTCTGCGCGAGGCCGTCTACCTCACGGCGCGAACCTCGGCCATGGTGTGCTTCCTGTTCGTCGGCTCGTGGACATTCTCGTCGGTATTTTCGTATCTCGGCGGCGAAGGGATCATCAAGCAGTTCGTGCTCGGGTTGAATCTCAATCCGATCCTGTTCCTCATCATCTCGCAGCTGATCATCTTCCTGCTTGGCTGGCCGCTCGAGTGGAGCGAGATCATCATCATTTTCGTGCCGATCTTCCTGCCCTTGCTACCGCATTTCCATGTCGATCCGATGATGTTCGGCATCCTCGTGGCGCTCAACCTGCAGACCTCGTTCCTGACGCCGCCGATGGCGATGTCGGCGTACTACCTGAAAGGAATCGCGCCACCGTATGTGCAGCTCTGGACCATCTTCAAGGGCTGCTTTCCGTTCCTCGGCATGGTGTTCATCACCATGTTTCTCGTGTATGTTTTCCCGCAGCTCATGTTCTGGCTACCGAACCTGATTTACGGGCGCTGAACCCCGAATGGACGCCTCGCAGCTCAACTGGCTCTCGGCGACCGACGCTGCACGCGCGATCCGCGACGGCGCGATCAGCGCCGAGCAGTTGACCGAGGCGTGCCTCGAGCGCGTGCGCGAGGTCGATGAGCGTGTGCAGGCGTGGGCGTTTCTCGACCCAGAGCATGCGCTCCGGCAGGCGCGCGCGCTGGATGCGCAGCGGCGCGAGGGCCGGCCGACGGGGCCGTTGCACGGCGTGCCCGTGGCGATCAAGGACATCATCGATACCGAGGACATGCCTACCGAGGACGGTACCGTGTTGCATGCGGGCCGAACGCCTTCCCGCGACGCGGCGGTGGTGGCGATGCTGCGTGCCGCAGGCGCGGTGATCTTCGGCAAGACGGTGACCACCGAGCTCGCAACCTATGCGCCTGGCAAGACACGCAATCCGCACAACCCGGAGCACACCCCCGGGGGCTCGTCGAGCGGCTCGGCCGCGGCGGTGGCGGCGGGCATGGTCCCGCTCGCGCTCGGCAGTCAAACGAACGGCTCGGTGATCCGGCCGGCCTCGTTCTGTGGAGTGTATGGATTCAAGCCGACGCACGGCCTCATCCCGCGCACGGGGGTGCTCAAGCTTTCGCGCACGCTCGACCAGATGGGGACCTTCGCCCGATCCATCGAGGACTCGGCGCTGCTCGCCGAGCAGCTCGTCGGCTATGACGCGGGCGACCCGGACACGCGGCCGAGCGCGCGGCCGCCTCTCGTGGAAATGGCCGGCGCGGAGCCGCCACTGCTTCCTCAGCTCGCGTTCGTCAAGGGGCCAGTCTGGGACCGAGCGACCGAGGAAACCCGCGAGGGTTTCGCGGAGCTGGTGGCAGAGCTCGGCGGGCGCGTGTTCGAGATTGACCTGGGGGATTCGGCGCAGCGAGCGCTCGAGGATCATCGCACGATCATGGAGGCCGAGATGGCCGCGAACCTCGATGCGGAGTGGGAGAAGGGGCGCGACCGGATCTCTCCGTCGCTGCGCGCGCAGCTCGAGCGCGGACGCCGGATCACGGCGCTGGACTACCAGCGCGCGTGCGCCAGAATTCCGCGGATCAATGCGGGATTCGACGACATCTTCGAGCGCTGCGAGGCGATCGTCACACCGGCGACAGCCGGAACTGCGCCGCGCGGCCTGGATTCGACCGGCGACCCGGCCTTTTGCACGCTCTGGACCCTGTGCGGCATGCCGTCGCTAAGCCTGCCGTTGATGCGGGGCGGAAACGGGTTGCCTTTGGGTGTGCAGCTGGTCGGGCCGCGCGACGGGGATGCACGCCTTCTGCGCACTGCGCGCTGGCTCGCCGGCCAGCTCACCGGGCATTGAACGAGAACAGGATGCGCTGACGATGGTATTCAAGGTACTTGCGGGGATTCTGGCGGCGGCGCTGCTCATCGGTTTCGTCGCGCCAGTCGTCATCAAGCTCAAGGACGTCGCCCTGACCGCCGTGGTGCTGATCGGCCTCGCGATGATGCTGGTCGACCTCTGGCAGTCGCTGAGGTCTAAAGAGTCCTGACCTCGGTCAGGCGGCGGCCTGACGCGTTCTCAGCGCGGCGAGTTCTTCGCGAATCGATTCGAGCTCGCTGCAGTCGACGAATGTGAGCACCCAATGCGTCAGCTGGCCGTCGGCGCCGCGTATTGCGCTGACCGCGGCCTCGACGTGAAGCCCCGATCCGTCATTGCGCCACGCGCACAGCCGCCTTCGCGAGACACGCTCGCCAAACAGATGCCCGGCTACCTGCTCATCGCCACGGAACAGCAAGTCGATCACGCCGCGCCCCCGCGCTTCGCTTTCGCGAAGGCCGAAAAATCCCTCGAACGCGGAATTTACGTAGGTAACGGGGCGCCCGGGAGCCCGGGCGTCGAGTAGCGCGACCGGCAAGCCGCAGGCCGAGAGAGCCGCTCGCGCGAGCGCGCTGTCTGACAGCAGACGAAACAGCGCAGGCGCGGCTTCGATCCGCGAATGCGAAACCGTCGGCGCGCCTGGATGGCGCGACCGAGGCGGCATGCGAAAGCGTCCGCTCGTGTCAGCGACTGTCATGGCTCGTTTTTGCCACGATCACGTGGCCCGCACAAGCCGCCCGCACTGAAAGAACCGGATATTTTTCAATGAAATGTGACTTTGACCACACTCCGCGCGGATGCTGCTGCGACGTCAGGCGGCCGCTTGCCCGCAGGTGCGCAGTGCGACGAGCGCCATCGCCTCATGGAGTTCGTCGCAGAGGCCCGCGCCATACAGGCAGGATGCAAGAAGCCGCGCCATCGGCGAGGGTAACCGCGCCTTCCCTGCCAGCGCGCTTTGGATCCAGCGCGCACTGCTTTTGGCGTTCGCCTGCGGGCCTGCAGGGCTCGGGGCGTGCGGCGCCTCGGCGTCGAACAGCAGCGACGCCACCCCCGAGCGGAAGTGAACGATCGCGGGACGCCGCAGCGGACTGACGTAGGCCTCGCCCTCGGTGCCGACGAAGAGCAAGGCGTGCTCTTCGTGCAGGCCGAGCACGGTCGCCAAGGCGGTCTTCTCGTCCTCGTCGTCTGCCGGCACGAGCTTCAGTCCTTCACCGTTGAACGGATCCGCAAGCCGCGCGATCTGGCGAGCGCACGCGGAGGTGCCGAGACGTGCGCGCAGGGCGAGCAACTGCGCGAGCGCGGGCGAGAGCAGGCCGGTGGGGACGAATGCGAGCCGCGTTGCCTCCAAGGCGCTTTGCGCCTCCGCGAGCGATTTGCACGGCAGAACGCCGAGCTCGCGCAGCACGGCGGCGCTCGCCACGCGGCCCTGCGCTTCGAGTGTGCCGTGAACCAGGACCGGTACACCGAAGCGCGCCAGCATCAGGGCGAGCAACGGCATCAGGTTCGCATGCGCGTGTGCGCCTCCGTAGCTCGGGATGACGACGGTGCGCAGGCGCTCGGGCGGTTCGAGGCGGTTGAGGCGTTGCTGCAGCGCGCGGCGGAAGCCGGCAATCTCGCTTGGCGCAGACCGCTTCATGCCCAAAGCGGCGAGCGCGGCGCCCAGCTCGAGCTCCGGAATTCCGCCGTCGAGCATGGCGGAGCACAGCTCGAAGGCGTCCTGCTCGGCGAGGTCGCGCGCGGTGTCGTCC
>JBLMWT010000038.1:0-31792 GCA_050257375.1 Sphingomonadaceae bacterium | reverse complement strand
CGCGGCTACCAGCTCTCGGATTCGCCGCGGCACGTCGCGTGGAAAGCGGTGGCGCGCAGCGACGACATGCTGACCAAGCAGTTTTCCGGCGACGTCGCGGCCGAGTTATGGCTCGACTGGCGGCTGCTCCCTGCAGCCGCCGGGCTCGAGCAGCGGCTGTCACGCCTCGCCGGCTGGGTGCTGTCGGCCGATCGCGCGGGCGCGCGCTATGGCATGCGCCTCCCGGGCATGACGCTCGGCCCGCAGCGCGGCGACGCGCACCGCGCCGCCTGCCTGCAGGCACTGGCGCTGTACGAGGCGCCGTGAGCGCGGCGTCGCACCCGCTCGCGCCCGAATTGCGTGCTGTCACGGGCCGCGACCTGGCCGGTCTCGTGCTTGCGCTCGTCATCGTCGTCGCGCCGCACACCGCGCGTGCGCCTTGGTGGGTAAGCGCCCTGGTATTCGCCCTGTACGCGTGGCGCGTCCTGCTCGCGCGACTGCGCGCCCCGCTTCCGTCGCGCTGGACCCTGCTGACCATCGCAGCCGCCGCGATGGCCGGGATCTGGCTCCAGTACCACACCTTGTTCGGCCGCGGCCCGGGGATCGTGCTGCTCGTCCTGTTCTCCGGGCTCAAGCTGCTCGAAATGCGCACGCATCGCGACGCCACGGTCATTGCGCTGCTGTGCTCGTTCCTGATCATCACGAATTTCTTTTTCACGCAGAGCATTCCGACCGCCCTGGCGATGCTCGCCGCGCTGCTGGTGATCGTCGTCACGATGGTCGGGTTCAATGCTCCGCAGCGTCCGGTGCGCGCCAATTTGCGCACCGGCGCGCTGCTGCTTGCGCAGGCCGTGCCTGCGGCGCTGGCGCTGTTCCTGCTCTTTCCCCGCGTCGAAGGACCGCTCTGGGGCCTGCCCCGGGACGCTTACGCCGGGGTCACGGGACTGAGCGACACGATGTCTCCCGGCGCGCTCGCGCACCTCGCGCTTTCGGACAGCGTAGCGTTTCGCGCCGAGTTCCAGGGAAAGCCGCCGCCGCAGCCGCTGCGTTACTGGCGCGGCCCGGTCCTGTGGGACTTCGACGGCCGCACCTGGCGCACGGGGCCGGGCGTCGTCGCCCCGTTCAAGCCGCCGCCCGGGGGTACGGCGCGCTACAGCTACGAAATCGTGCTCGAGCCGCACGATCGAAACTGGCTGTTCGCGCTCGAATCCGCGGCGAGCCTGCCCGAGGGGACGCTCTTCACGAGCGACGGGCAGATCATCGCGCGCCGCCCCGTGCGCAGCCGCATCCGCTACCGGCTCAGCTCGGTGACCGACGCCGCACCCGATCTGCAGGTGGATGCCGCCGAACTGCGGCGCGCGCTGCGTTTGCCCGAGGGCTTCGACCCGCGGGCCACCGCGCTCGCCCGGGAGTGGCGCCGCGACTCGAGCAGCGACGCTCAAGTATTGGCGCACGCCATCACCTGGCTGCGCGCGAGTCGCATCGCGTATACGCTCGAGCCCCCGATTCTCGGGCGCGATTCCATCGACGAGTTCCTGTTCGAGACGAAGGCCGGATTCTGCGAGCACTTCTCCTCGGCGTTCGTCTTTCTCATGCGTGCTGCCGGGGTCCCAGCCCGCGTCGTGACCGGATATCAGGGCGGTGATCTCAACCCGGTCGACCATGTCATCACCGTGCGGCAGTCCGACGCGCATGCATGGGCGGAGGTCTACCTGCAGGGGCGAGGCTGGCTGCGCGTCGACCCGACCGCAGTGGCGGTTCCGGGCCGCATCGAATCGGAGCTGGTGCGCGGGAGCCCTTCGGGCGAAGCGGTCCCGCTGCTCATGCGGCCGGAAATGAGATGGCTGCGCGGGCTGCGCTACAACTGGGAGGCGCTCGCGCACAAGTGGAACGTCTGGGTGCTCGGCTACGACCCGCAGCGGCAGCGCGACCTGATGACCTTCGTCGGCATGCCGGACGCCGATTGGCGCAACCTCACCGTGGCGCTGTTCACGATCCTTGGCGCGCTCATGCTGGGGCTGGTTGCCTGGTCATTGCGCGGCGTGGCGGCGCGCGACCCGGTGCAGCGCGCGTGGCAGAGGTTCTGCCGAAAATTGCGCGCGACCGGGCTCGAGCGGGCGCCCGGCGAGGGGCCGCGGGACTTCTCCGAGCGCGCGGCGCGCAACCTACCGCGCGCCCGGCCCGCAATCCGCAGAATCGCCGAGCTATACCTGGCGCTGCGCTACGGCGCCGATTCGCCGCCGGCGGATGTTCACGAACTGAGGCGCCTGGTGCGAGAATTGCGCCTGAGATGAGAATCCTAGCTGCCTCGGTCGGGGTGATGCTGATGGTCCTCGGCGGCGCCGTTTTCGCGGACCCGCCGGCGCCGCCATCGTCTTATGTCGAGCGGCCCGAGGTGCGCGCGTTCGTGCGCACGATGGTCGAGCGCCACGACTTCCAAAAGGCGCAACTGCTGCGCCTGTTCGCCAAGGCCCAGCGCCAGGACGCGATTCTCCAGGCGATCGGGCCGGCTGCGCCGGAAAAGGCGCCCTCGTGGGAGAACTACCGCAGCATCTTTCTCAGCGAGCATCGTATCGAGGCGGGCCTTGCGTTCTGGACGCGCCACCAGGAGGCGCTCGACCGCGCGCGGCAGCTTTACGGAGTTCCCGAAGAATATGTCGTCGCGATCCTGGGAGTGGAGACGTTCTACGGGCGTCACACCGGCCGCTGGCGCGTTCTCGATGCCCTCACCACGTTGGCGTTCGACTATCCTCGCCGCGCCGACTTTTTCAGGGGGGAGCTGGAGAAGTACCTGCTGCTCGCGCGCCATACGCACGTCGATGCGCTAACCCTCAAGGGTTCGTACGCGGGTGCCATCGGCATCCCGCAGTTCATGCCGAGCACCTACCTGCGCTATGCCGTCGATTTCGACGGCGACGGCGTCGCTGACCTGCGCGACAGCGCGGTCGACGCGATCGGCAGTGTCGCGAACTTCCTTCACGCTCACGGCTGGGGCTCGGGCGAGGCGGTGCAGCTGCGTGCGATCGTCGACGGCGACGGCTACCGCTCGTACGCCGACGCGGGCCTTCAGCCGCGCTACGCGCTGGCCGAGCTCGCGCGCGCGGGCATCGTGCCGGTCAGCTCGCCGCCCCCGGGAGACCCGCTCGCCGCCCTGGTCGAACTCGGCAGCCCGGATGCGCCGAGCGAATTTCGTATTGGATTGCGAAACTTCTACGTGCTGACACGTTACAACCGCAGCTCCTTCTATGCCTCGGCGGTGGCCGATCTGGCCGAAGCGCTGCGCGCGGCGCGCGACTGAGTATCAGGAAGGCGGCTTCTCGGTCGGAAGGTACTTCAGGGGATCCACGGGCTTGCCCGACTTGCGGATCTCGAAGTGCAGCGCGGGCTTGCTGGCATCGGTCTCTCCGAGCTCCGCGATGCGCTGGCCGCGCGTCACCGTCTGCCCTTCCTTGACGAGAATCGTCTTGTTGTGCGCGTAGACGCTATTGAAGCCGTTCTCGTGCTTGATCACGATCAGCTTGCCGTAGCCCCTGATGCCGGTACCCGTGTACATCACGCGGCCGGGCGCGGCGGCGTACACGGGATCGCCGAGCCGGCCGCCGATGTCGACGCCCTTGTTGGTCTGCTCGGAAAAGCCCGCCAGCAGCTGGCCGTGCGCGGGCCAGATGAAACCGATACCCCTGGCATCGGGATCCGCGGGCTGCCATGCCGCCTTGGCCTCCGCCTTGGCTATGGGCGCGACCTCGGGCTTCGTTTCGGGTTTCGCCTCAGCCGCAGGCGCGGCGCCGGCGGGTGCGGCCGGCATTCCGCCCGACGCCTGCGCCTCCTTGTTCAGCATGGCGAGGTTACCGCTCGAATACGGCAGACGCAGCGCCTTGGGCGATGTCTTGACGCTGCCGCCGCCGGCGCCCTGCTGCGCTGTCGAGGTCGAAGTGACGTCGAGCGGCCGTGCCTCGACCGAGCCCGTACCGCGGGCAGCGCCGACTTCTACGCCCGGTGGCGGCGCCGCCGCAGCCTCCTGCGGTGACGTCAGGCGCAACGTCTGGCCGACGCTTATCTTCGTCGCATCGCTTAAGTTGTTCCAACGCGTCAGATCGCGGTAGTCCACGCCGTTCTCGAGCGCGATGCTGTAGAGGGTATCTCCGGGCTTCACCACGTACTCGGTGCGCGCCCCCGGTACCGGCGTTCGCTCCGCGACAGGTGGCTTGCCGGCGCGCGCGGCCGTCGCCGCCGGCTCGCGCACTGGCGCCGTATTCGGCACGCTCGAGCAGGCCGCGAGCGCGGCGGCGGTCGCGAGCAACGCCGACTTCCTGCAAATGCCTGTCAATCGCTTCATGCCTTACCAGCCTCCAGCGGAACGAAGCGCACGGCGTTCAGCTCCGTCTGTACGTAGCCGCGCGTGCCGCGCTCGACGAGAATGAGCCGCTGCGCGTCGCGTGCCGCGCCCGGCTTGCGAATCGGAAGCACCATTCTGCCACCGTGGGCCAGCTGACGTAAAAGAGCCTGCGGGACATGCGCGCCGGCAGCCGCGACCACGATCGAATCGAAGGGCGCCGCCTTCTCGAGACCCTGATGGCCGTCGCCGTGCGCCAGCCTGAGATTTGAAAGCTTGAGGCCCAGAAGGTTCGCGCGTGCGCGCTCGAGCATGCCGGACAGGCGCTCGATCGAATACACCTGGTCGGCGAGCTGTGCGAGCACGGCGGCCTGATAACCGCAGCCGGTACCCACCTCGAGCACCCTGCCGAGCCCGCGGCCCGCCCGCGGCACCTCGAGCAGCACCTCGATCATGCGTGCCACGATATACGGCTGCGAAATCGTCTGCGAGAAACCGATCGGCAGCGCCGTATCCTCGTAGGCGCGGCTGGCGAGCGCCTCTTCGACGAACAGGTGACGCGGCACCGAACCCATGGCGGCGAGCACGCGCTCGTCGCGAATGCCCTGCTCGCGCAGACGGTCCACCATGCGCGCGCGCGTGCGCTGCGAGGTCATGCCGATTCCCGACAGGTTTCGCGGACCGCGCGCGTTCACCGGGGCAGCCAGTCCCGCACCATCGCGAACTGCGCACCGAAGGTGAGGTCGATCTGTAGCGGTGTGACCGAGATCCTGCCGTGCTCCACCGCGTGAAAATCGGTGCCCGGGCCCGCGTCTGCGGCGCCGCCTGCCGCGCCGATCCAGTACGCCGTATCGCCGCGCGGCGTCTTGATCTTGACGACCGGCTCCGCCTTGTGCCGCCGGCCGAGGCGCGTCAGCTCGAAGCCGTCCAGCTCCGCGTAGGCGACATCGGGCACGTTGACGTTCAGCAGCGCGGGTTGCCCGAGCGGCGCCTGAGCGAAGCGCTCGACGAGGCGGACCGCGACGGCCGCCGCCGTGTCGTGATGGCGCCCCGCCTTGCCCACCAGCGAAACCGCGAGGGAGGGAATCCCGAGCAGAAAGCCCTCGGTCGCGGCAGCCACGGTGCCGGAGTAGATCGTGTCATCGCCCATGTTCGCGCCCAGATTGATCCCCGATACGACGATATCCGGCAGGAAGTCCAGCAGCCCCGTCACCGCCAAGTGCACGCAGTCCGTCGGCGTGCCGTTGACGAAATAGAACCCGTTGGCCGCCTGCCGCACCGAGAGCGGCCGGTCCAGCGTCAGCGAGTTGGACGCCCCCGAACGATCCCGTTCGGGCGCCACCACGGTGACATCGCCCAGGGCACGCAGTGCCCCGGCCAGTGCGGTGATTCCAGGGGAAAAGTAGCCGTCGTCGTTGGAGATCAGGATGCGCATCGCGTGACCGCCGAATTCTAGCCGAGCCGCTCGCTTGCACAAAGCCTGCTGCGCCCATCTCGCCTTGCGTGCGCTCCTGCCACATAATGTCGCGCCCGGAGGCCAAGGGGCGTACGGAGGACTCACATGAAGCTATACATGCACCCGGTGTCGACCACCTCGCGCACCGTCCTGCTGTTCATCGCCGAAGCGAAACTGGACGTCGAGCTCAAGGTCGTCGATCTGCTCACTGGCGAGCATCACAAGGAGCCGTTCATCTCGATCAACCCGAATCGGCTTGTCCCCGTGCTGGAAGACGGCGACATGATCCTCACCGAGTGTTCGGCGATCCTCAAATACCTCGCCGAGAAGAACGGCTCGCCGGCCTACCCCAAGGACCTGCGCCAGCGCGCCAAGGTGAACGAAATGATGGACTGGTTCAATGCCAACATCTACCGCGACTACGGCTACGGGCTGCTCTATCCGCAGATTTTCCCGAACCACCAGCGACCCGACGACACGGTGCACAAGGGCACGATCCAGTGGGGGCTGGAGAAATCGAAAGGCTGGCTCGAGATCCTGGACAAGTATCTGCTCGGTACCCACAAGCCCTTTCTGTGCGGCGACGCCATCACCATCGCCGACTACATGGGCGCGGTCATCCTCGAGGCCGGCAAAGCGGTGGGCTGCAAGTTCAGCGCCTATCCGAACGTCGAGCGCTGGATGCAACGCATGCGCAAGCTCCCGAGCTGGAACAAGGTGCACGAGGTGTTCTACGGTTTCGCCGATTCGCTCAAGGGGGCGAGATTCGTTTCGATCTGAGGCGTCGGAGGGATCCATGATCAAAGGACTGCATCACAATGCTTACCGCTGCCGCGATTCCGAAGAGACGCGCCGCTTCTACGAGGACTTCCTCGGACTAAAACTTGCGGGCGCGCTCGAGATCAAGGAAACCAAGACCGGGCGGCGTACCGACGTGCTGCACACTTTCTACGAGATGGGCGACGGCTCCTACCTCGCGTTCTTCGAGGCGCCGGACCGCCCCTTCGAATTCAAGGACCAGCACGATTACGACCTGCACATCGCGCTCGAAGTGGATCGCGCGACCCTGGACCGCATGTACAAGAAAGGCAAGGACGAGGGGCGCGAGGTGCGCGGCGTGTCCGACCACGGATTCATCGACTCGATCTACTTTCGCGACCCGAACGGCTACGTGGTCGAGCTCGCCTGCAAGCGCGCGGCCCACGACCAGGCGATGGACCCGACGCTCAACGGTGCGCGCGCGACCGTCGAGCGCTGGACGAAGGCCAAGCGCGCGAAGGCGGCTTAGGCGGGCCGCAACCACGGAGCGCTGAAGTCGAGCTGCGGGCCGAGCGGCACGATGCCGCTCGGATTGAGTTTCTCGTGGCTGCCGTAGTAATGGCGCTTGATGTGACCGAAGTCGACCGTGGCCGCGACCCCGGGCCATTGGTAGAGCTCGCGCGCGTAAGCCCATAGATTCGGATAGTCGACTACGCGGCGCAGGTTGCACTTGAAGTGACCGTAATACACGGCATCGAAGCGTACGAGCGTGGTGAATAGCCGCCAGTCCGCCTCGGTCACGCGGTTCCCAGCGAGATATCGCTGCCCGCTCAGGCGCGCTTCGAGCCAGTCGAGCGTCTCGAACACCTGTACGAACGCCTCCTCGTAGGCCTCCTGAGTGGAGGCAAAGCCGGCGCGATACACGCCGTTATTCAGCGTTCGGTAGATGCGCTCGTTCAGCGCATCGATCTCGTCGCGCAGCCCGACAGGGTAATAGTCGCCCGCTGTCGCGCCGACGCCGTCGAACGCGGAGTTGAACATGCGGATGATGTCGGCCGACTCGTTGCTTGCGATGACCCCGCGCTCGCGGTCCCACAGCACCGGCACGGTGACGCGGCTGGTGCAGCGCGGATCGGACTTGAGATAGATCTCGCGCAGCAGGCGCGCGCCGTTCACGCGGTCGGCAATCACACCCTCGGCCGGTTCGAACGTCCAGCCTTCGCGCCCCAGGTGCCAGTGCACGACCGACAGCCCGACGATGTCCTCCAGCCCCTTCAAACTGCGGAAGATGAGCGTGCGATGAGCCCACGGACAGGCGCGCGAGACGTAGAGGTGGTAGCGACCGGGTGCGGCGCGGAACCCGCCTGCACCGGTCGGCCCCGGCGCGCCATCCGCAGTCACCCAGTTGCGGAACCGCGATTCGGGGCGCACGAAGCGACCATCCGCAATCTGCCAGTCGCTGCGCGCGTCGCGCCACTGACCGTCGATCAACTGTCCCATGCGCCGCGATCCAAGAGCATCGATCGCGCATTGTGCGCGCGCAGGCCCGCCAAACGAAAAAGGCTTCCTGACGGAAGCCTTCGAATTCTCTGGTCGGGGCGGCGAGATTTGAACTCGCGACCACCTGCACCCCATGCAGGTACGCTACCAGGCTGCGCTACGCCCCGAGGGCGTGGATTATATCAGGGGGTCGCGCGGACCCCGCCGCGCCGCTAGGCGCCGAGCGAATCCAGCACTTCCCGCAGTTCGCGCTTGATCGCCGCGAGATCCGTGCCGCCCGCGGGAGCGCGCGCCGCGCGCACCGGGGGCTCGCCGCGATCTTCGGGCGCGAGCGCGTGATCGAGGCGATTGCGCGCGCCGCTGATCGTGAAGCCTTCCTCGTACAGCAACTCGCGGATACGGCGGATAAGCAGCACCTCATGGTGCTGGTAATAGCGGCGATTGCCGCGGCGCTTGACCGGCTTGAGCTGGGTGAACTCCTGCTCCCAGTAGCGCAGCACGTGCGGCTTCACCCCGCACAGCTCGCTTACTTCACCGATCGTGAAGTAGCGCTTCGCGGGGATCGGAGGAAGTTCAGCCTTTTTGCGGTTCTGCTCCATGGCGCGCCTTCTCCACCATGGCCTTCAGCTTCTGGCTGGCGTGAAAGGTGACGACGCGACGGGCGCTGATCGGAATCTCTTCACCCGTCTTGGGGTTACGCCCCGGGCGCTGGGGCTTGTCGCGCAACTGGAAGTTGCCGAAACCGGAGAGCTTGACGCTTTCGCCCCGCTCGAGCGCTCCACGTATCTCTTCGAAGAACGCCTCGACCATGTCCTTGGCCTCGCGCTTGTTCAGCCCAACCTTTTCGAACAGCAGGTCGGCCAGTTCGGCCTTGGTCAGAGTCATCACTGCTCCCCGAGCTTTGCTTTTCCGATTTCTCTTTTAGGAACGCAGAGTTGCCGAAAACTTACGCGCCAGCAGCCCGACTATCGCGTCGCGCGCGGAATCCGCTTCGGCATCCGTGAGCGTGCGTTCAGTATCTTGCATAACTACCCGAAAAGCAAGGCTTTTTCTGCCCTCAGGAAGGCTTTTTCCCTGGTATATGTCAAAGATCGTAACCTGCTGCACGATGGAAGGTCTGTCCGCCTCGATTGTCTGGAGGATATGCTGCGCTGCAATGCTAGCCTCGAACAGCATCGCGATGTCGCGCACGACCGGCGGAAACCTGGAGGGCACCTGCGCCCGCGGTATCGGGACGTGTTCCAGCATCGCGGCGTCGAGCTCGAAGAGCGCGGCAGGCAGAGGCAACTCGTACTTGCGCTGCCACCGCGGATGCAGCTCGCCCACCCAGCCCGCAGGTGCGCCGTCGACGAGCACGCGCGCCGAGCGCCCCGGGTGAAAGGCTGGGTGCGCCGCCGCCTCGTAGCGCGCCACGCGCGGCGCAAGCAGCGCCTCGAGGTCTGCCTTGACGTCGAAAAAGTCGACCGCGCGGCGCGTCGGCTCGCCCCACTGCTCCTCGAGCGCCGGTCCGCAGGCCGCCGCGCCGACGCGCAGCGGCTGGCGCAGGCCGGCCACCGCGAGCGGCCCGTCCGCGGCGCCTGGGTCGCGCAGGAACACGCGCCCCACCTCGAACACCCTGATGCGCGGCTGCTTGCGTGCGTGGTTGTACTGCAAGTTGGCGACCAGCGAGCCGATGAGCGTGGTGCGCATCACCGATAGCTGGCTCGCGATTGGATTGAGCAGGCGGATCGGATTCGGCTCGCCGGCGAAATCCAACTCCCAGGATGGTTCGACGAAGCTGAAGTTGATCACTTCCTGGTAGTCGCAGGCCGCCAGCCGCTCGCGCAGGGCATGCAGCGGGCGCCGCCCCTCGGGGACCGGGCTCATGCGCGCAGGCGCGCGGGGCGGATGCGCCGGAATGCGCTCGAAGCCGTGCACGCGCGCCACTTCCTCGATTAAATCCTCCTCGATCTCCAGGTCGAAGCGGTAGCTCGGGGGAGTGACCACGAACGCCTCGCCTTCCCATTCGTAGGGCAGACGCAGGCGCGCAAACACGTCGGCCATTTCCTCGCCGCTCACGGGAACGCCGATCACCTTCTGGGCGCGCGCAACGCGCATGCGCACCGGCTTCCTGCTCGGCAGTTGCGCGACGTGATCATCGGTGGGCCCCGGCTCACCGCCGCAGATATCGAGGATCAGGCGCGTCGCACGCTCGATTCCCGCCACATTGTTGTCGAAATCGACGCCGCGCTCGAAGCGGTGCGACGCGTCGCTCGCGAATCCCCAGCGGCGCGCGCGACCGGCAATCGCCTCTGGATAGAAGAACGCGGATTCGAGGAAGATGTGCCGGGTACTCGTCTCCGCCTTGGTCGACTCGCCGCCCATGATGCCGGCCAGGCCGATGACGCCCGAGTCGTCGGTGATGCACAACACCGAGCCGTCGACCTCGACTTCCTGCCCGTTCAGGAGCAGCACCTTCTCGCCCTTGCGCCCATTGCGCACGTCGATCGCGCCGTGCAGCTTGTCCAGGTCATAGACGTGCAGCGGTCGTCCGAGCTCGAGCATCACGTAGTTCGTCACGTCGACCAGCGCGGAAATCGAGCGCTGCCCGGCGCGCTCCAGGCGTCGGCGCATCCATTCGGGCGTCGGCGCGGCCGCGTTCACGTTGCGGATCACCCTCCCGCTGAATCGCCCGCAACCGGCCGGCTCGCTGATGCGCACCGGATGGCGCGCCGCACTGGCTGCGGCCACCGCGGCGGTGTCGGGCTCCTGCAACCGCATGCGGGTCAGCGCCGACAGCTCGCGCGCAACACCGAGGATCGAGAGGCAATCGGCGCGGTTGGGCGTCAGCTTGATGGTCAGTACGCGGTCATCGAGCGCCAGCGCGGCGCGCAGATCGCTGCCCGGAACGGCGTCCGCGGGCAGCTCGAGAAGCCCGGCATGATCCTCGGACAGTCCAAGCTCGCGTGCCGAGCAAAGCATGCCGTGGCTCTCGATGCCCCGCACCTTCGCGACCTTGATGGCGAGCCCGCCGGGAAGTTGCGCGCCCGGGCGCGCGTAGGGTGCGAGCATGCCGCGGCGTACGTTCGGCGCACCGCACACCACTGCGACGGTTCGATCGCCGGCGTCGACCTGGCAGACGCTCAATTTGTCCGCGTCGGGGTGCCTGGCGACTTCGAGCACCCGCGCCACCGTAACGCCGGAGAACACCGGTGCCACCGGAGCGCTCGACTCGACCTCCAGCCCGGACATCGTGAGCAGATGCGCGATCTCGTCCGGCTTCAAGGGCGGATCGACCAGGGCCCGCAGCCAGCTTTCTGGAACGTTCATGGCTCAGGCAAACTGCCGCAGGAACCTCAGGTCCCCGTCGAAGAACAGGCGCAAGTCGTCGATGCCGTAGCGCAGCATGGTCAATCGCTCCAGGCCCGAGCCGAACGCGAATCCGATGTAGCGCTCCGGGTCCAGGCCGAAGTTGCGCACCACGTTCGGATGCACCTGGCCGGAGCCGGAAATCTCGAGCCACTGTCCCTCCAGGGGCCCGCTGCCAAAGCGCATGTCGATCTCGGCGGAAGGTTCGGTGAACGGGAAGAACGACGGCCGGAAGCGAACCTCGAGGGCGTCGGTCTCGAAGAAGCGGTGCAGAAAATCGCTGTACACGCCTTTCAGGTCGGCGAAGCTGATGTCCTCGTCGATCCACAGGCCTTCGACCTGGTGGAACATGGGTGAATGCGTCGCGTCGGAGTCCACGCGATAGGTCCGCCCCGGCGCGATCACCTTGATCGGCGGCTGATGCATGCGCGCGTAGCGCACCTGCATCGGGCTGGTATGCGTACGCAGCAGCAAGGGCGTGCCGCCCGCGTCGTTCAGCTCGACGTAGAAGGTGTCGTGCATCGAGCGCGCGGGGTGATTCTCCGGCTGATTGAGCGCGGTGAAGTTGTACCAGTCGGCTTCGATCTCCGGCCCGTCGGCGACGTCGAAGCCGATCGTGCGGAAGATCTGTTCGACGCGCTGCCAGGTGCGGATGACCGGATGCAGCCCGCCGCGCCCCCGCCCGCGGGCCGGAAGCGTCACGTCGAGCGCCTCCTGCGCGAGCTGCGCGCGCAGCTTTTCTTCCGCAAGCTCGCCGCGGCGCGCCTCGAGCGCCTGCTCGAGGCGCGTCTTAGCCGCGTTGATGGCCTGCCCGGCAGCCTTGCGCGCATCTGCCGGCAGCGCTCCGAGCGTCTTGATCAGCGCCGTCAGCTCGCCGCTCTTGCCGAGGTAGCGCGCCTTGGCATTTTCCAGGGCCGCCGGCTCGGCTGCGCCGCCGAATTCGGCGAGAGCACGTGCGATGATGGCTTCGAGGTCTTCCATCCCTGGAAACGAGAAGCGAGGGACTCGCCCTCGCTTCCCGCCCTTTCTTCTAGAGTGCGGCGCTCAGTGCGCGAGGCTTGCCTTGACCTGGTTCGCAATCTTGGCGAACGCCGGCTTGTCGAGCACCGCCAGGTCGGCGAGCAGCTTGCGGTCGATCTCGATATTCGCGCGCTTCAGCCCGGCCATGAAAGTGCTGTAGGTCAGGCCGAGCTCCCGCACCGCGGCATTGATGCGCGTGATCCACAGCGAACGGATCTCGCGCTTGCGCTGCCGGCGATCGCGGTACGAGTACTGGGCCGCCTTCATCGCCGCCTGCTTGGCAACGCGGTAGACGTTGCCGCGGCGGCCGCGGAATCCCTTCGCCTGCTTGAGCACCTTCTTGTGCCGGGCGCGGGCGGTTACTCCTCTCTTGACGCGTGGCATGGCCGGCCCCTCAGCCCGAGTACGGCAGCATGGCGCGCACCTGCCGCTCGTTGCTCGGAGACACCGACGCCGTGCCGCGCAGCTGGCGCTTGCGCTTGGTCGACTTCTTCGTGAGGATGTGGCGCATATAGGCGTGCGAGCGCTTGATGGTGCCGCTCGAGCGGACCTTGAACCGCTTCGAGGCGCTCTTCTTGGTCTTCATCTTGGGCATGATTGCTCCTGTCTTTTAGCTTGACGCCGGGTGGCCCGCCTCGCGGGCGCTTGATACCCGGACATCACTTGTGACACGCGCCGCGCCCGCCCTGGGCGCCGCACGGACTACTCTCTCGCGGCCGCAGCCTTGGCTGCCGGCTTCGCTGCTGCAGGCGCCGGCTTCTTGGCTTTCGTCGGCACCACCTTCTTCTTCGGCCCCAGCACCATCACCATCTGGCGGCCCTCCATCTTCGGAAACTGCTCCACAGCCCCGTAGGGGTCCAGGTCCGCCTTGACGCGTTCCAGCACCCGGAACCCGAATTCCTGGTGGGCCATTTCACGGCCGCGGAACCGCAGCGTCACTTTCACTTTGTCGCCTTCTTCGAGGAACTGGATCAGCTTGCCCAGCTTGATCTTGTAGTCGCCCTCGTCGGTGCGCGGCCTGAACTTGATCTCTTTGACCTGAATCTGCTTCTGCTTGAGCTTCGCCTCGTGCGCCTTCTTCTGCTCGCGGTAGCGAAACTTGCCGTAATCCATCAGCTTGCAGACCGGCGGCCTCGCGAGCGGCGCAATCTCCACCAGATCCACGGACCGCTCTTCCGCCAACCGCAACGCCTCGGCGATCGGCACGACGCCAAGCTGCTCTCCGTCGTCCGCCACCAAACGCACTTCGGGCGCGGTGATCTCGGCATTGAGACGCTGCGACTTTTCGAGTGCTATGAGGGCTACTCCTTCTGCAAGCGGCAGCTTGCGGTCGCCGCGTCCACCGTGCGGATCCCCGATCCGCCAAAAATTCAGGCTGTGCCCAGCGCGCCTGCCTCGCTGCGGAGGCGTGCGATGAACGCCGAAAGAGGCATGGCCCCGAGGTCTTCACCGCCGCGCGTGCGCACAGCCACGTTTTCAGCCTGCTTTTCCTTGTCGCCTACGATCAATTGGTAGGGCAACTTTTGCAGGCTATGTTCGCGAATTTTATAGGAAATTTTTTCGTTCCGCAAATCAGCGCTCGCGCGCCAGCCGGCCTTGCGCAACGCGTCAGCGACCGCCGCGGCGTAGTCGGCCTGATGCTCGGACACGTTCAACACGACGACCTGTTCCGGCGCCAGCCAAAGAGGAAATGCGCCGCCATAGTGCTCGATCAGGATGCCCATGAAGCGCTCCATCGAGCCGATGGTCGCCCGGTGCAGCATCACCGGCGTCTTACGCGTATTGTCTGCCGCGACATACTCGGCACCGAGCCGCGCGGGCAGGTTGAAATCGACCTGCATCGTGCCGCACTGCCACAGGCGCCCGATGGCATCCTTGAGCGAGTACTCGATCTTGGGCCCGTAGAAGGCCCCTTCGCCCGGCGAAATCTCGTAAGGACAACCGGACGCCTTGAGCGAGGCGACCAAAGCCGCCTCGGCCCGGTCCCACTGCTCGTCGGTCCCGATGCGCTTCTCGGGCCGCGTTGCGACCTTGTAGACGATTTCGGTAAAACCGAAATCCGCGTAAACCTTTTGCAGAAGCGCTGTGTACGCGACGCATTCGGGCAGGACCTGATCTTCGGTGCAAAAGATGTGGCCGTCGTCCTGGGTGAAGCCGCGGATGCGCATCAGGCCGTGCAGCGCGCCGCTCGGCTCGTTGCGGTGGCAGGAGCCGAACTCGCCGTATCGCAGCGGCAGGTCGCGGTAGCTGCGCACGCCCTTCCTGTAGATGAGCACGTGCCCCGGGCAGTTCATCGGCTTGAGGGCGTAGTCGCGCTTCTCCGACTCGGTGACGAACATGTGCTCGCGGTAGTTCTCCCAGTGCCCGGTGGTCTCCCACAAGCTGCGCGGCAGCACCGCGGGCCCGCGCACTTCGAGATAGCCGTTCTCGCGGTACACGCGCCGCATGTACTGCTCGACCAGCTGCCAGAGCATCCAGCCCTTCGGATGCCAGAACACCATTCCGGGCGCGTCCTCTTCCATGTGAAAGAGGTCGAGCTGGGTGCCGAGCCGCCGGTGGTCGCGCCTTTCCGCTTCCTCGAGCATCTTGAGGTAAGCGTCCTGGTCCTCCTTCTTCCCCCAGGCGGTGCCGTACACCCGCTGCAGCATTTCGTTCTTCGAGTCGCCGCGCCAGTACGCGCCCGCCAGCCGCATCAGCTTGAACACCTTCAGCTTGCCGGTCGAGGGCACGTGCGGGCCGCGGCATAAGTCGACGAACTCGCCCTGCTGGTAGAGCGAGATCTCCTCGTTCGACGGGATCGACGCAATGATCTCCGCCTTGTACGCCTCGCCCATGTCGCGGAACATGCTCACCGCCGCGTCGCGCGCCATCACCTTGCGCGTCACCGGCAGATCGCGCCGGGCGATTTCGCCCATGCGCTTCTCGATCGCCGCCAGGTCCTCCGGGGTGAAGGGGCGCTTGTAGGAAAAGTCGTAGTAGAACCCGTTCTCGATCACCGGCCCGATGGTCACCTGCGCATCGGGGAAGAGCTCCTTGACCGCATGCGCGAGCAAATGCGCCGTGGAATGCCGCAGGATTTCCAGACCCTCGCGGTCGCGTTCCGTGACGATCGCCAGGTCCGCATCGGCCTCGATGCGATGGCTCGTATCGACGAGCTTGCCGTTCACCTTGCCCGCCAGCGCCGCGCGCGCCAACCCGGGGCCGATCGCCTGGGCGACCTCGGCCACGGTCACGGGGTGCGGAAAGCTCTTTTGCGAGCCGTCCGGCAAACGAATGGTCGGCACTTATGCGGGTACGTGGTAGGCGCGATTGGACTCGAACCAACGACCCCTACCATGTCAAGGTAGTGCTCTAACCAGCTGAGCTACGCGCCTAAAGGGCACGAATTCTATCGTACAGTGTCGAAGCAAACCAGAGGGACGCGGACATGGACCTGATCCTGTGGCGCCACGCCGAAGCGGAGGAAGGCGGCCCCGATCTGGAGCGGCGGCTCACCGCGCGCGGGCACAAGCATGCGGCGCGTGTCGCAAAGTGGTTGTTGCAGCGCCTGCCGTCCAAGTGCACGGTGATCGCCAGCCCCGCGCGCCGCGCGCGCCAGACGGCGGACGCGCTCGGCATGCCCTACAAGATCTCCGAGCAGCTGGCGCCCGGCGCCTCGGCCGCGGAAGTGCTCGACGCGGCGGGATGGCCCAGGCACAAGAGCGCCGTGCTGCTGGTCGGGCATCAGCCGACGCTTGGGCAGGTGGCGGCGTACCTGCTGAGCGGCGCGCGGGAGGACTGGACCATCAAGAAAGGCGGCCTCTGGTGGCTGAGCAACCGCGTGCGCGACGACGAGGCTCAGATTGTTGTCCGGGCGGTGGTCGCCCCCGATTTGCTCTAGCTACGGACGGCTGAGCACCGCGACCTTCTTGTCCGACAGGGTATTCACCGTGAGCTTCATGCCGACCGCCTTCCAGTAGTCGGCCTCGGACTCGAGCGCCGCCGCGGTGAGCGGGTTGTCCTCCAGCCAGGCCTGCGGCAGCGCGAGCGCGAACCCGCCTTCGTCGGCGGCCACCTGCAGGAGCGGCAGCTTGAGATCGGCGCGCCGGCGCAGGATGAGCGAAGCCAGGCGCAGCGCGAACACCATCGACCAATCGCCCGGCTCGGGCGCCGGTTCCTCGACCTTCTCGAGCTTGCCGCGATGCGCGAGCACGATGCGCGCCAGGCGCTGCTGCTCCATGCGCGAGAACCCGGGCATGTCGGCATTGGAAATCACGTAGGCGGAGTGCTTGTGGTACTGGGCGTGGGCAATCGACAGGCCGATCTCGCTCAGTCGCGCCGCCCAGTCGAGCACCATTCGGTCCGGATCGTCCTCGCGGTCGCGGTCGGCGCCCGCATTGAGCGCGTCGTAGATGGCCAGCGCGAAGTTGCGTACCCGCTCGGCCTGCGCGGCGTCCACGTGGTAGCGGCGCATGAACTGGGAAACGGTCGCGTCGCGCATGTCGCCGCGATGCTGCACTCTGCCGAGCAGATCGTAGAGCACGCCGTGCCGCAGGGCGCCGTCGGACACGCGCAGTGCCTCGATGCCGAGCTCGTCCAGCGCCGCCCCGAGGATCGCCACGCCGCCGGGCAGCACCGGTGCGCGATTGGCGCGCAGGCCGGCGATGCGCTCGGGGTCGGCCCGCTCGTGCTTGATGAGCAGGCTCCGCAGGCGATCCAGGCCCTCGCGCGTGATCCCTTCTTCGGAGAAGCCGTTCTCGCGCAGGATGTTCTCCACCGAGCGCGCGGTGCCCGAGGAGCCGACGGCCTCCTCCCAGCCCGCGTTGCGGTACGCACGCACGATGCCGGAGAGCTCCTGGCGCGCCGCCAGCTCCGCGCGCTTCATGCGCCCCTTGTCGATCCTGCCTTCGGCGAAGTACTTCAGGCTGTAGCTCACGCAGCCCATGTACAGCGACTCGGTGAGCTGCGGCTCGAAGCCTTCGCCGATGATGAACTCCGTGGAACCGCCGCCGACGTCGATCACCAGGCGCCGATGCGCCGCGGCCGGCAGCGCATGCGCGACCCCGAGGTAGATGAGCCGCGCCTCCTCGCGTCCCGCGATCACCTCGATCGGGAAGCCCAGTACCTGGCGCGCCTCGCGCAGGAACTGAGGTGCGTTCTTCGCCACGCGCAGCGCGTTGGTGCCGACGGCGCGCACCGCCTGGCGCGGCAGGCCGCGCAGGCGTTCGCCGAACTTGCGCAGCGCCTCGAGCGCGCGCGCCTGGCTGGCGCGGTCCAGGCGCTTTTCCGCGGTCAGACCGGCGCCCAGGCGCACGACCTCGCGCAGCGAGTCGAGCGCGTAGATCTGACCGTCGACCACCCGTCCGATCTGCAGGTGAAAGCTGTTCGATCCGAGGTCGACTGCCGCTAGGGTCTCGTGGCGAGCCATCTCGGCGCGCAGCTTAGCGCAGTCGACATCCTCTCGTCACGCCGAGGCAGTAGACTGTCGCGTCCTATGCTCAAGAAAGCCCTCCCCGCGGCGCATTTCCTGAACCGCGAGCTCGGCATCCTGGCGTTCAACCGCAGGGTGCTGGCGCAGGCCGCGGAGGACACCGTGCCGCTGCTCGAGCGGCTGCGCTTCCTCACGATCGTGTCCTCGAACCTGGACGAGTTCTTCGAGATCCGGGTAGCGGGCCTCAAGGAGCAGATCAAGCTCAATATTCCCGAGCCGGGGCCGGACGGCATGAGTCCCTCCGAGGCCTTCGCGCTCGTTGCCAGGGAGGCGCACGCCCTGGTCGCGGAGCAGTACCGGCTGCTCAATGAGGTGCTGCTACCCAGGCTCGTCGAGCAGGGCGTGCGCTTTACGCGCCGCACAGACTGGAGCGCCGCGCAGCGCCAGTGGATCCACGACTATTTCGTGCGCGAAGTGCTGCCCGTGCTGACGCCGATCGGGCTCGATCCCGCACACCCCTTTCCCAAGGTGCTCAACAAGAGCCTGAACTTCGCGATCGAGCTGGAGGGCCGCGACGCATTCGGCCGCAGCTCGCGCGCGGCGATCGTGCAGGCGCCGCGCGTCCTGCCGCGCGTGATCCGGCTGCCGCGCGAGCTTTCCGAGGTCGAATACGACTTCGTTTTCCTCTCGTCGGTGCTGCACGCGCACGTCGACGAGCTGTTCTCCGGCATGAAGGTGCAGGGCTGCTACCAGTTCCGCGTGACGCGCAACTCGGACCTGTTCGTCGACGAGGAAGAGATCAAGAACCTGCGCATCGCCCTGCAAGGCGAGCTGCTGCACCGGCACTTCGGCGACGCGGTGCGCCTGGAAGTCGCCGACAACTGTTCGCCGACCATGGTCGAGTTCCTGCTGCAGCAGTTCGGCCTCGGCGAGGCGGACCTGTACCGCGTCGAGGGGCCGGTCAACCTGTACCGGCTGCGCGAGGTGCCCGACCAGGTCGAGCGGCCGGCGATGAAGTTCGCGCCCTTCCAGTCCGGCCTGCCGGGCGCGCTCGACAAGAACGAGAGCCTGTTCGAGGTGCTGGCGCGCCAGGACATCCTGCTGCATCAGCCTTACCAGTCGTTCGTGCCGGTGATCGATTTCATCCGCACCACAGTGACCGATCCGCAGGTGATCGCGATCAAGCAGACGGTCTACCGTGCCGGCACCGACTCGGAGCTGATGGAGCTCCTGATCGACGCGGCGCGCCGCGGCAAGGAAGTCACGGTGGTGGTCGAGCTGCTGGCGCGCTTCGACGAGGAGGCGAACCTGAACTGGGCCGCGCGCCTCGAGGAAGTCGGGGCGCACGTCGTGTACGGGGTGGTGGGGCACAAGACGCACGCCAAGATGGCTCTGGTCGTGCGGCGCGAGGACGGTCCTGCCGGCAAGCTGCTCAAGCGCTACGTGCACCTGTCGACCGGCAACTACAACCCGCGCACGGCGCGGCTGTACACCGACTTCAGCCTGCTGACCGCCAACGAGGAGATGTGCAGCGACGTGAACGAGGTGTTCAAGCAACTCACGGGCCTGGGGCGCGCGGGCAAGATGCGCCACGTGTGGCAGTCGCCGTTCACCCTGCACAAGCGCATCGTCGAAGCCATCCGCAACGAGGCGAAGAACGCCGCCGAGGGCCGGCCGGCGCGCATCATCGCGAAGATGAACGCGCTGCTCGAGCCGGCGATCATCGAGGAGCTGTACGCGGCGTCGCAGGCGGGCGTCAAGATCGAACTCATCGTGCGCAGCGTGTGCGCGCTCAAGCCCGGCATCCCGGGGCTGTCCGAGAACATCCGCGTGATCTCGATCGTCGGCCGCTTTCTCGAGCACTCGCGCGTGTTCTACTTCCACGACGGCGGCAGCGAGAACGTCTATCTCGCGAGCGCGGACTGGATGGACCGCAACTTCTTCCGTCGCATCGAGCTGTGCTTCCCGGTGCTCGATCCGGCGCTCAAGCGGCGCGTGATCCGCGAGGGACTGCAGCCCTACCTGGACGACAACTGCCAGGCCTGGCAGATGAACGCGGAAGGCGTCTACGAGCAGCTCAGGCCGCGCCGCGGCCGGCGCCGCTCGGCGCAGGAAGAGCTGCTCTTCACGCTCGCGACGCCGAGCTAGCGCGTGCAGAGCCAATACAAAGGCAAGACGGGCCTGCGCCGCCTCGTGAACGCCACGCGCTACTCGCTCGCCGGCATCGCCGCGGCGGCGCGCCACGAGGACGCGTTCCGCCAGGAGCTGCTGCTCGCCGCGGTGCTCGTGCCGCTCGGCCTGTGGCTCGGCGACTCGGGGGTCGCGCGCGCGCTGCTGTGCGGCTCGGTGCTCCTGGTGCTCATCGTCGAGCTGCTCAACTCCGCGGTCGAAGCCGCGATCGACCGCATCTCGCTGGAGGACCACGAGCTCGCCAAGCGCGCGAAGGACTTCGGCAGCGCGGCGGTCATGCTGACGCTCGCCACAGCCGGGCTCGTCTGGATTCTGGTGCTCGCCGGCTGAGCGGCCGCCGCGGCTCGCCTAGCCGCGCGCCGCGCGGATCACTCCGGGGACTTCCTTCACCGCCGCGAACGCGCGCCGCAGCTGCCCGAGGTCCGACACGTCGAAGGTGAAACGCATGAACGCGAGCTCCTCGCGACTCTGCGTGCGCACCGCGGTGACGTTGATGTGCTCGCGCGCGAGCGCGTCGCCGATGTCGCGCAGCAGGCCCGGCCGGTCGCCCGCCGTCACGACCATGTCGACCGGGTAGGCCGCGCCCGACTTGCCGCCCCACTGCGCGTCGATCAGGCGCTCGGGATACCGCTCGGCGAGGCGCTTCAGGCCCGCGCAGTCCTCGCGGTGGATTGACACGCCCTTGCCGCGCGTGACGAAGCCGCGGATCGGATCGGGCGGCACCGGCTTGCAGCACTTCGCGAGCTGGGTGAGCAGCCGGTCGATGCCCACGACGAGGATGCCCTTGTCGCCGTTCGCCGGGCGCGCGCGCCGCGGCGCGGGCGCCTTCGCCGGCGCCTGCGGCGCGGGCGCGACGGCGCCGTGCATCGCGCGCAACGCCGCCTGCAGCTGGCGCAGGTTCACCTCGTCGCGCGCCACCGCGGCGTACAGGTCGTCCTGCCGCTCGAACCCGAGCCGGGCGGCGAGCGCGTCCAGGTTCGCCTGCGCGACCCCTTCGCGCTTGATCTCCTTTTCCACCGTCGCGCGCCCGGCCGCCACGGTCTCGGCGAGCGCCTGGCTGTTGAACCACTGCCGGATCTTCTGGCGCGCGCGCGGGCTCTTGGCGAAGCCGCGCTCCGCGCTCAGCCAGTCGCGCGAGGGGCCGCCGCTCTTCGCGACCACCAGCTCGACCCTCTGGCCGCTGCGCAGCGGGGTTTCGAGCGGCACCAGGTGGCCGTCGACTTTCGCGCCGCGGCAGCGGTGGCCGAGATCGGTGTGCAGCGCGTAGGCGAAATCGATCGGCGTCGAGCCGGCGGGCAGATCGACCACCTTGCCCTGCGGCGTCACGACGTAGACGGTGTCGTCGAGCCCGGCCTGGCGCGTCTTCTCCGCCCAGCTCGCGCTGTCGGCCACCTCGTCGCGCCACGCGAGCAGCTCGCGCAGCCAGGCGATCTTCTCGTCGAACTTGCCCTCGGCGCGCGCGCCCGGCCCCCTCTCCTTGTAGCGCCAGTGCGCGGCGACGCCCAGTTCCGCGTGGCGATGCATCGCCTCGGTGCGGATCTGCACCTCCAGCGTCTTGCCCTCCGGGCCGATCACCGCGGTATGCAGCGACTGGTACATGTTGCCCTTGGGCCGCGAGATGTAGTCGTCGAACTCCTTCGGGATCGGCTGCCACAGGTCGTGCACCACGCCGAGCACGGTGTAGCAGTCCTTGGTCGAGCCGACGATCACGCGCAGCGCGCGCACGTCGTACAGCTCGGAGAAGTCCAGGCCCTTCGTGCGCATCTTGTTCCAGATCGAGTAGATGTGCTTGGGCCGGCCCGCGATCTCGGCCTCGACGCCGGCGGCGCGCAATGCGCCCGCGAGCTGCGCCATCGCGTTCTGGATATAGTGCTCGCGCTCGACGCGCTTCTCGTCGAGCATGCCGGCGATCTTCTTGTACAGCTCCGGCTCGAGATAGCGGAACGAGAGGTCCTCGAGCTCCCACTTGAGCTGCCACACGCCGAGCCGGTTGGCGAGCGGGGCGTAAATGTCGAGCGTCTCGCGCGCGTAGGCGGCGCGCTCGGCCACCGGGTTCTTGGCGAACCAGCGCAGCGTCTGGGTGCGGCTCGCCAGCCGGATGAGCACGACGCGCACGTCCTCGACCATGCCGAGCACCATCTTGCGCAGCACCTCGTGATGCTGCTGCGGCGAGCCGCGCGTCAGCACGCGCAGCTGATAGAGCTTCTCGACCCCGGTCGCGAGGGCGGCGATGTCGTCGCCGAAGCGCCCGCGCAGCGGCTCGATGTCTCCAAGGTATTTGGGCGCGGCGAACAGCACGCCCGCCGCGCGGCCGGCGGCATCGAGCCCGATCGCCGCGAGTCCCGCCCCCAGGCCGACCGCGTGCGGCCAGACGGGCTCGCCCGTGGACAGCGCATGTCCGGCGTACAGCGGCTCGGCGAATTCAAGCGCCTGCCCGACGAGCGCGCGCTCCTCGCCGGCGAGCCCCTCGGCCACCGTGTCGAGCGCCGCCACGGCGGTGTTTTGCGGGTGCAACTGGACGACCGAGACCATGCTGTTATTGTACTGGGCGCCGATGTCTGACCGTGAAGCCGCGCCGAAAGTTTCCCCGCATATTCTGCTCGGCCTGACCGCGCTGTTCTGGGCCGGGCACTGGATCGTGGCGCGCGCGGTGCACCTCGAGGTCACGCCTGCCGCGCTCTCGTTCTGGCGCTGGATGACCGCGATCGTGGTGCTCGTTCCGCTCGCCGGCCGCGAACTGGTGCGCGACTGGCCGGTCGTGCGCGCGCACTGGAAGGCGATCGCGTTCTTCAGCCTCACCGGCAACGCGCTGTACAACATGATCGGCTACTACGGCATCCGCGAGACCACCGCGACCAACGCGCTGCTGATCCAGTCGGTCACGCCGGCGCTCATCCCGCTCTTTGCCCTGCTGCTCTTTCGCGAGCGCGTGGGCCTGCGCGCGCTGGTCGGGGTCGCGGTTTCGTTCTGCGGGGTGCTGGCGATCGTCGCACGCCTCGACCTGCACGTGCTCGCGACGCTGCAGATCAACCACGGCGACCTCTACCTGCTCGCCAACGTCGCGCTGTGGGCGCTGTACACGGTGGGCCTGCGCTGGAAGCCGCCCGCCCTGTCGCACATGAGCTTCCTGCTCGCCTGCTCGCTCGCCGGGATGGTGCCGATGCTGCCGATCTACGCCGCGGACCTCGCCGCGGGCGGGCGCATGGCGCTCGCCTGGGGGCCGGTGCTCACGGTGCTGTACCTCGGCATCTTTCCGTCGGTCGCCTGCTTCCTGATGTGGGGCCGCGGGGTGCAGGCGATCGGACCGGGGCGCGCCGGCGCCTACCTCTACCTGATCCCGCCCTTTGGAATACTGATGGCCGTCGTCTTCCTCGGCGAGCGCCTGTACGCCTATCACGTCGTCGGCATGCTGCTGATCTTTGCGGGCGTGTGGCTGGCGGCGCAAGGCAGGCGGCGCTAGCATGGGCTGGCTGAAGCGCTGGCGCAGGCGGCGGGTGCTCGCCCGCCACCGCATCGACGACGCGCTCTGGCGCCGCACGCTCGCTCGCCTGCCCTTCCTGCGCGGCCTGGATGCCGAAGGGTCGCGGCGGCTGCAGGAGCTGACGCTCGTCTTCCTGGCCGAGAAGGAATTCTCGGGCGTGCGCGGACAGAAGATCGACGACGCCATGCGCCTTTCGATCGCGGCACAGGCCTGCCTGCTGGTGCTCGAGCTGGGACTGGACTGGTACGACGGCTGGACGGGGATCGTGATCTACCCCGGCGACTTCCGCGTGCGGCGCAGCGAGATGGACGAGAGCGGCGTGCTGCACGAGTGGGAAGACGAGCTGGCCGGGGAGTCCTGGCCCGGAGGGCCCGTGGTGCTGTCCTGGGACGCCGCGCAGCACGACGAGTACGCCAACGTGGTGATCCACGAATTCGCCCACAAGCTCGACATGCGCGACGGCGAGGCGGACGGCCTGCCGCCTTTGCACCCGGGCATGGATCGCGGCGCGTGGCGCGCGGTATTCGACGAGGCCTACGCCGGCTTCCGCGGCGCGGTCGACCGCGGCCGGGACACCTGGCTCGACCCGTACGCGGCCGAGGACCCGGCGGAATTCTTCGCCGTGCTGAGCGAGGCCTTTTTCGAGTCTCCGAACGAGACGCGACGCCGGTATCCGCAGGCCTACGCGCAGCTCGCGCTCTTCTACCGCCAGGATCCGGCCGCGCGCCTCAAGGCATGAAGACGCTGCTCATCGTCTACCACACGCACGGCGTCAAGACCGCGCACATGGCCGAGGCGGTCGAGCGCGGCGCGCACGCGGCACTCGCCGAGGCCGAAGCCGGGGACGCGGTGCGCGTGGTGGTCAAGCGCGCCGCCGAGGCGGGCCCCGCAGACCTGCTCGGCGCCGACGCCCTGCTGCTCGGCACGCCGGAGAACTTCGGCTACATGTCCGGCATGGTGAAGGACTTCCTCGAGCGCGTGTTCTATCCCTGCGAAGGCAAGGTGGAGGGGCGGCCTTACGCGCTGTTCATCAGCGCCGGGCAGGACGGCAGCGGCGCGCGAACCTCGGTCGAGCGCATCGTCACCGGGCTGCGCCTGCGCAAGGCGCACGAGGCGATCATCGCGCTGCGCGAGGTGACGCCCGAGATCCTGCGCGCTTGCGAAGCGCTCGGCGCGACGTTCGCCGCGGGACTCGCGCTCGGCGTGCTCTAGCGCGCCTTGCCGAGCCCGATGTGCGCCAGATCGAGCAGGTTGCGCGGCCGCGTGCTGCCGGCCGCGAGCCGCCCGTCGTCGGCCGGCGCGCCCGCCACCTGGCGCACGGGAACGATCCCCGCCCAGATCGGCAGCGCGTAGTCCTCGTCGTCGTCGTGCGGCGGGCCGCTGCGGATCTTGGCCGAAGCCTCGCGGATCGGCATGCCGAGCACCGTTGTCGCTTTCAGCTCGCGCTTGGTCACCGGGCGCAGGCCCGGCCAGCGCCCCGGGAACAGGCGCTCGACGAACGCCTCGAGCTTTGCGAGCTTCTCCGCGGGGTCCTCGACCTTGTGCGCTCGCCCGAGGAGCATCGCCGAGCGGTAGTTGATCGAGTGGTTGAACCCCGAACGCGCCAGCACGAGCGCATCGAGGTGCGTCACCGTCAGGCAGCATTCGACGCCTTTTTCCAGGTGGCGCAGCATGCGCGAAGCCGCCGAGCCATGCCAGTACACCGC
This sequence comes from Sphingomonadaceae bacterium, assembly GCA_050257375.1. Taxonomy (GTDB): domain Bacteria; phylum Pseudomonadota; class Gammaproteobacteria; order Burkholderiales; family SG8-39; genus DAHVFK01. The sequence continues at coordinate 6,610 of JBLMWT010000038.1, read as the reverse complement.
GTCGCCCTCGCGCCAGTAGCAGGTCGGCGTGACGTAGGGCTGGCCGTCGATCGCGTAGCCGACGTGGCACACGAAGCCCGCATCGAGCACGGCGTACAGGGTGTCGCGGTCGTAGTGGCCGCGCTGGGGCCGGCGCTTGAGCCTCGTGCGGGCGGTGGGAGCGGGCGCTTTCACGTGCACCTCCTGGCGAAGCGGCGATGTTAGCAGCGTCGCTATACTGTCGCGCATGGGTGCCACGCTGCGCTTCGAGGAGCGCGACATCGCCTGGAGCGAATTCGAGGACGCGGTGCTGCGCGCCGCGAGCGGCCTGGAGCGCTTGGGGCTGGGCGAGGGCGACGTCGCGTGCATCATGCTCAAGAACGAGCCGGCGTTCCTCGTCGCCGCCTTCGCCGCGCTGCGCCTGGGCGCCTATCCCTGCCCGATCAACTGGCACTACAAGGCGGACGAGGCCGGCTGGATCCTGAAGGACAGCTGCGCCAAGGTGCTCGTCGCGCACGCGGACCTGCTGCCGCAGATCGAAGGCGCGCTGCCCGAGGGCGTCGAGCGGCTGGTCGTCGCGCCGGGCGCATGGGACGCCTGGCTCGCGCAGCTGCCGCGCTGGGCGGGCGCGCCGCGCCGCCAGCGCTGGAGCATGCCCTACACCTCGGGCACCACCGGCCGTCCGAAGGGCGTGCGCCGCATGCCGATGCCGCTCGAAGGCGCCGAGCGCATGCTCGAGCTCGCGCGCGAAGCGCGCTTCAAGGGCTTCGGCATCGAGCCGGGGATGCGCGCGCTGCTCCCCGGGCCGCTGTATCACAGCGCCCCGAACCTGTACGCGACGCAGATCCTCCAGCTCGAGGACGCGCTCCTCGTGCTCGAGCCGAAGTTCGACGCCGAGCGCACGCTGGCGCTGATCGAGCGCCATCGCCTCACGCACGCCTACCTGGTGCCGACCATGTACGTGCGCATGCTCAAGCTGCCCGAGGAGGTCAAGCGCCGCTACGATCTCTCGTCGATGCGTAGGGTCGCTTCGACCGGCTCGCCCTGCGCGCCGGAAGTGAAGCGCGCGATGATCGACTGGTGGGGCCCCGTGTTCCACGAGTGCTACGCCTCGAGCGAGGCGGGTGTCATCACCTCGATCGACTCGCACGAGGCGCTCAGGAAACCCGGCTCGGCGGGCCGGCCGGTCGGCGCCGGCGCGCTCAAGATCCTCGACCAGGAGGGCAACGAGCTGCCGCCGGGGAAGATCGGACTCATCTACGCGCGCCAGCCGGCCTACCCGGACTTCACCTACAACAACAACCCGGCCGCGCGCGCCGCGCTCGAGCGCGACGGCCTGTGGACGCTCGGCGACATGGGCTACGTCGACGAGGAAGGCTACCTCTTCATCTGCGACCGTGCCTCCGACATGGTGATCTCGGGCGGGGTCAATATCTATCCCGCGGAGATCGAGGCCGTGCTGCACGGCATGCCCGGGGTGCACGACTGCGCGGTGTTCGGCATCCCCGACGACGAGTTCGGCGAGGCGCTCGCCGCCGCAATTCAGCCCGATCCGGGCGCCGCGCTGGGCGCGCAAGACGTGAAGGCATGGTTGCGCACGCGCATCTCGGACTACAAGGTTCCGCGCACCGTCGAGATCCGCGCCGACCTGCCGCGCGAGGACAGCGGCAAGATCTTCAAGCGCAAGCTGCGCGAGCCCTACTGGCGTAAGGCCGGACGCAGGATCTAGCGCTCAGTGCGCGCCCGCGTCGGCGGGCACGCGCTGGGCGACGCTCGCCGGCTTGGCGATCCACACCAGCGCCATGAGCGCGACGAACAGCACCCCGGAGAGCCAGAACAGGTCGATCGTGCTCAGCATGCGCGCTTGCTGGTCGATCAGGCGGTCCACGAGGCCGAGCGCCTGTCCGTGATTGAACCCCTGCGCGTGAAGCGCGCCGAGCGCGGCGCGCGCGTCGAAGTCGTAGTTCGTCACCTGCTCGACCAGGTGCGCGCGGTGCAGCGCGGCCCGGTGGTCCCAGAGCGTCACCGACATCGAGGCGCCGAAGGCGCCCGCGGTGAAGCGCGCGAAGTTGCTCAAGCCCGTGGCCGCCGGGATGCGCTCGGGCGGCAGCCCTGCGAGCAGGAGCGCGGTGAGCGGCAGGAAGAACGACACGGTGGCCGCGCCCTGGATCACGGTGGGCAGCACGATCGTCCAGAAATCGGCCTGCAGATCGAAGCGCGCGCGCATGAACGACACCGCCGCGAAGACGAGAAAGGCGGCGCTCGCGATCTTGCGCGGATCCACGCGCCCGAGATTGCGGCCGAGGATCGGCGCGATGATCAGCGAGAGGATGCCGATCGGCGCGACCGCCAGGCCCGACCAGGTGGCGGTATAGCCCATGATCGTCTGCAGCCACAGCGGCAGGATCACCGTGGTGCCGAAGAACACGCCGTAGCCCACCGCGAGCGCCGCGGTGCCGCTGGAGAAGTTGCGCAGCTTGAACAGCGACAGGTCGACGATCGGATGCTCGTTGTCCACCAGCTCCCAGACCAGGAACAGCGCGAACCCGACCGCCGCGACGCAGGCGAGCGCGACGATCAGGCCGGAGCCGAACCAGTCGAGCTCGTTGCCCTTGTCGAGCATGATCTGCAGCGCCGCCACCCAGGTGATGAGCAGCGCGAGCCCGACGAAATCCACCGGCACCTTGCGCGTCGCGGACTCGCGCGCGCGGTAGATCTGCCAGGTGACCGCGGCGGCGAGCAGGCCCACCGGCACGTTGATGTAGAAGATCCACGGCCAGGTCGCGTTGTCGGAGATCCAGCCGCCGAGCAGCGGGCCCGAGATCGGCGCGAGCAGCGCGGTCATCGACCACAGCGCGAGCGCGAGGCCCGCTTTCTCGCGCGGGAAGGTGGCGAGCAGCATCGCCTGCGATAGCGGCACCATCGGCCCCGCCACCGCGCCCTGCAGCACGCGAAACACGATCAGCGCCTCGAGGTTCGGCGCGAGCCCGCACAGCCAGGACGCCGTGCTGAACAGCAGCACCGAGGTGACGAACAAGCGCACCTGGCCGAAGCGCACCACCAGCCAGCCGGTGAGCGGCACCGCGATCGCGGTCGACACCGCGAACGAGGTGATGACCCAGGTGCCCTGGCTCGGACTGACCCCGAGGTCGCCGGCGATGGTCGGGATCGAGACGTTGGCGATCGTCGTGTCGAGCACGGTCATGAATACGGCGAGCGACAGCACGAACGCGCCGACGACGCGCTCGACGCCCTCGAGCGGCGGCGCCGCCGCGGCCGGCGCAGCGCTCATCCGCCCTGCCCGAGGTTGGCGGCGATGATCGCGCGCACGCGCGCGTCGGCCGCCGCGGCCTGTCCTTCGAACGCCTTGGTCGCATACACCGGACCGGACACCGGAGTCCGCGCGAGCTCGGGCCCGCTCGTGTCGCGCACGTCGACGTCGACCACCATCGACAGGCCGATGCGCAACGGGTGCGACGCGAGCTGCTGCCTGTCGAGCGCGATGCGCACCGGCAGGCGCTGCACGACCTTGATCCAGTTGCCGGTGGCGTTCTGCGCCGGCAGCAGCGCGAATGCCCCGCCGGTGCCCGCGGCGAGACCCACCACGCGCCCGCGATACTCGACGCGGCTTCCGTACAGGTCCGCGGTCAGCCGCGCCGGCTGCCCGATGCGCATGTTGCGCAGCTGCACTTCCTTGAAGTTCGCGTCGACCCACAGTTCGTCGAGCGGCACGACCGCCATCAGCGGGTCCCCGGGGGCGACCCGCTGGCCCACCTGCACGGCGCGCCTGGCGACGTAGCCGGTCACCGGCGCCGGGAGCTCGTTGCGCTCCACCGCGAGGAAGGCCACGCGCACGCGTGCGGCGGCGTCCTTGACGCTGGGCTGGTCCTCGACGCGAATGCGCTCGGTGAGCGCGCGGTTGGCGGCGAGCCGCTCGCGCGCCTCGGCGAGCGCCGCCTTGGCGGCCGCGACGCTGCTGCGCGCATGCTCCAGGTCTTCCTTGGTCACCATGCCCTTGGCGTCGAGCTCGACGCGCCGGGCGAGGTCGTCCTCGGCCTTGCGCAGCTCGGCCGCGCGCTGCGCAATCGCCGCGTCGAGCACGCTGTTGGTGACGTAGACGGTGCGCGCCGAGCGCACCGCCTGGGCGAGCTGGGCCTCGGCCTGCGCGAGCGCGACGCTCGCATCCGCGGGGTCGAGGCGCACCAGCGTCTGGCCGGCCTCGACCAGGTCGGTGTCGTCGGCCCCGATCGCCACCACGGTGCCCGCCACCTGGGGCGTGACCTGCACCAGGTTGCCGCCGACGTAGGCGTTGTCGGTGGTCTCGTGACCGCGCGATTCGACGACCCACCAGGCGAGCCAGCCGATGCCCACCAGCACGAACGCGGCGATGACGAAGCTCAGCACGCGGCGGCGCCGCGCGCCGCGCGTGGGGCCTTGCGGCATCTCAGTCATGTTGCGCTCCGGCGTTCGCGAGCATGCGCTGCAGCAGCGCCTTCAGCCGCCCGAACTCGGTGGCGCTGAAGCCGCGCAAGTGCCGGTTGAGCACCCTGGCGGCGACCTTCGGGATGCGCCGCGCAACCGCCGTTCCCGCGCGGGTGAGGCGCAGGCGCACCACGCGACGGTCGCCGTCGTCACGCACGCGCTCGAGCAGCCCCTTGCGCACCAGGCGCTCGACCATGCGCGTCATCGAGCCCGTGTCGTAGTCGTAGTCGCGCGCGATGTCGGCGGCGCGGTCGCCGCGCCCGTGCGCGATGTAGATGAGGATCGAGCCCTGGGCCGCGGAAATGCCCCAGGAGGCGACCTCGCGGTCCACGTCGGCGAAGATCGAGGCGCGCAGGCGCGTCACGAGGTAGCCGACGCTGTCCTCGACGCGATAGGTCTCCGCACGGTAGTGCGCGCGCTCGCGCCCGCCTGCCATCCCCGCCCCCTTTTTCCCTGCCCAGGCAGCAAACTGCCTGTCGGGGCAGCCATTGTAAGGCTTAAGAGGCGTCTCGTGCGTGATAGTGGGCGAGCAGCGCGCGCAGGCTCGCGCCGATCTCGCGGTACGCGGCCGCCGGCAGGTTGGCGAGCGATATCCGGACCGACCAGTCCGGCGCCTCGAAGCCCGCCCCCGGCAGCACCACCGTGGCGTATTCGCGCGCCAGGTCGAACACCAGATCGAGCGGGTGCCGGGCGCGCGCGAGCCGCGCCGCGAACGGCTCGCCGTGCAGGCTGCGCGCGAGCGCGAGCAGGTCGAGGGTCGCGTAGTAGTCGGTATGCAGCGCGCCCGCCGGAGCCGGCACGCCGATGCCCTGGTGCAGCGCGGCCAGGCGCTCGTGCACCACGCCGCGCGCGGCTGCGCGGTAGGCCGCGCCGCGGCCGAGCAGCGCGTGCAGCGCGAAGAGCCCCATCTGCACCTGCTGCGGCGTCGACAGGCCGGCGGTGTGATTGAGCGCCACCGAGCGGCTGTCCGCGACCAACCGGTCGAGGAAGCTCAGTCCGGCGGGGTCCGCGCACAGGCTCGCGTAGCGCGCGGCGAGCGCGTCGCGCTCGGCGGCGGGTAGCCGCCGCCGCAGGCGCTCGTCGAGCACGTTGTCCTCGGCCAGCGCGACCAGCCCCAGGCGCCAGCCGGTACAGCCGAAGTACTTCGATAGCGAGTAGACGGTCACGGTGTTGCGCGGCAGCGCGGCCGCGAGGGAGCGGTAGCCCTCGGCGTAGGGCGCATACACGTCGTCGGTGATCACGATCAGGTCCGGACGCCGCTCGCGCACCAGCCGCGCGATGCGCTCGAGCGCGCGCGCGCCGATCGCGATCGCGGTCGGGTTGCCCGGATTGACGAGGAACAGGGCGCGCACGGTCGGGTCTTCGAGCCGGTCGATCTCACCGTCCGGGTACTGCCAGTCGGCGCCTGCGTCCGCGGCGAGGCGCACTTCCTCCAGGCCGTAGGCCTCGAGCCGCGGGATCTCGAGGTAGGGCGTGAACACCGGGGTGCCGATCGCGATGCGCGCGCCGCGCTCGAGCAGCCGGTTGGCGACGAGCGACTGGAACAGGTAGCAGATGCCGGCGGTCGCGCCCTCGGTGCCGAACAGGCGCAGCGGCGAAGCGAATTTCGCGCCGCGGCCGAGCTCGCGCTCGAGGTAGGCGCGCATGACGCGCTCCACTCCGGCGAGCATGCGCGGCGGCGCGGGGTAGTCGGCGCCGAGCGCGCCGAGCGCGAGCTCGTGCACGAACGCGTCCGGGTCGAGCGCGAGCTCGCGCTCGGCGTAGCCGATCGCCTCGCGCAGCAGCGCCGCCCCCGGCGGGCGCGTCGCCGTCGCGGCGGCGAGCCGCGCGGCGATCCCAGGCGCGGGCGGATGCCCGCCCATCCCCGGCGCGAGACTGGAGCCGCGCGCCTCTTCCAGCGCGAAGCGCGCGAGCTCGACGAAGGCCTCGCGCGGCTCGATCGCGAGCCAGTCCGGGTTGGCGCGTCCGGCGTCGAGCAGCAGACGTGCGCTCGCGCGCGTGCATTCGGTCGCCAGCTCGATCAGCCGGTCCTTGAGCTCGAACGGGCTCAGGCCGGCGTAGCGGCGGTCGTCTGCGCTGCCGGCCACGGCGCGTCCGAGAGCAGGAACTCGCGCACGAGCGCGATCTGGTCGGCGTGCAGGAGCGTCGG
>JBLMWT010000037.1:0-8443 GCA_050257375.1 Sphingomonadaceae bacterium | reverse complement strand
TCGAGCCCCTCGTAGCGCCGGCCCTCGAGGCACGCGCGTATCGCGCGATGCACGAGCAGATCCGGGTAGCGGCGGATCGGCGAGGTGAAGTGCACGTAGGCCTCGAAGGCAAGCCCGAAGTGGCCCGCGTTGTCCGGGCTGTAGACCGCCTGCTTGAGCGAGCGCAGCAGGATCGTCTGCAGCAGCGCGAAATCCTCGCGCGGGCGGATCCGCTCGATCAGCTGCGCGTAATCCTTGGGCCGCGGCACCTCGCCTCCGGGCAGCTGCAGCCCGAGCTCGGCGAGGAAGTCGCGCAGCGCCGCGACTTTCTCCGGCGCCGGCACGTCGTGCACGCGGTACAGCGTCGGGTGGTTGCGCTCGACGAGCAGCGCGCCCGCGCACACGTTGGCCGCGAGCATGCATTCCTCGATCAGGCGGTGCGCGTCATTGCGCGGCTCGGGCACGATCTTCTCGATCTTGCCGCGCGCGTCGAACAGCATGCGCGTCTCGACCGTCTCGAAATCGATCGCGCCGCGCCGCTTGCGCTCCGCCGCGAGACGCTCGAATACCTCGTACAACGTCTGCAGGTGCTCCGGCGCCCTGCCCTCGGAGAGCACCGCCCAGGTCTCGGTATAGGTGAGGCGCGCGTGCGAGCGGATGACGGCCGGGTAGAACTCGAAGCGCGCCACCGCGCCCTTCGGCGTGAGCGCCATCTCGCATACCATCGCCAGCCGGTCGACGCCGGGGTTGAGCGAGCACAGCCCGTTGGACAGCTTCTCGGGCAGCATCGGGATCACGCGCCGCGGGAAATACACCGACGTGCCTCGCTCGCGCGCCTCCAGGTCCAGCGCGTCGCCGTGCCTTACGTAATGGCTCACGTCGGCGATTGCGACCCACAGCCGGAAGCCGCGACCCTCGCGCCGCGCGTATACCGCGTCGTCGAAATCCTTGGCGGTCTCGCCGTCGATGGTGACGAAAGCGAGCTCGCGCAGGTCGCGCCGCTTCTTCGCTTCGTCCTCGCGCACCGCGGCAGGCATCGCCTGCGCGGCGGCGAGCGCCTTCTTCGAGAACTCGTGCGGCAGGTCGAACTTGCGCAGCGCGATCTCGATCTCCATTCCGGGATCCGCGTAACGCCCGAGCACCTCCGCCACGCGCCCGACCGGCCCGGCGTGCTTGGAGGGCTGCGCCACGAGCTCGACCGTCACCACCTCCCCGGGCTTCGCGCGCCCGGCCTCGGCGGGCGGCACGACGATGTCCTGCGCGATGCGGCGATCCTCCGGCACGAGGAACAGGGCGCCGTGCTCGGCGTGCAACCGACCGACGATGCGGCGCGTGGCGCGCTCGAGCACCTCGACCACCGCCCCCGCCGGCCGGCCGCGGGCATCGCGCCCGGTGATGCGCACCGCCGCGCGATCGCCGTGCAGCAGCTGGCGCATCTCGGCGGGCGGCAGGTAGATGGGAGCGCCACCGTCGTCGGGCAGCAGGAAGCCGTGCCCGTCGCGGTGCCCCTCGACACGGCCCGCGTGGGCGGCGATGCGCGTCGCGACCAGCAGGCTGCCCGCGCGATTCCTGACCAGCGCCCCGGTGCGCTCGAGCTCGGCGAGCGCGCCGTCGAACGCGCTGCGCTCTCGCGCGCGCACGCGCAGGCGTCCGGCGAGGTCCTCGGGCGTGAGCGGCGCGCCGGCCGCGTTCAGCGCGTCGAGGATCTGCGGCGCGTACGCGCCGCGCACGCGCGCGGGCCGCTCGGCGCGCGCGCGCCTGCGCATTGCGGTCTTAGTCGGCTTCTTCTTTGACACCAATAGGCGCTGCAACTAAAATTGCGCTCCCCTGCCGAGGTGGCGGAATTGGTAGACGCACTAGGTTCAGGTCCTAGCGGTGGCGACACTGTGGGGGTTCGAGTCCCTTCCTCGGCACCAGATACGGCAAGGCAAGATTCTACTATCTTGCTTCGAGTGCAGCCGCCGCACGTAATAATACGAGACAAGGCGCCCGATCGACGTACGGAACATGCGATCGCTCCTCGAGCCAAAGCTGCAGCAGGCGGCGCAACGCGCTGGCATTGCGTTCGCCGTGCGCTTCGCCAACGGGCGCGAGCTGCGCTTCGGCGGCGCTGAGCCCGGGTTCACGATCGTCTTCCATTCGGCCGCGGCCGAGCTGCGCACCGCGCTGTTCGGCCACATCGGCATGCTCGAGTCGTATTTCGAAGGGCAGCTCGACATCGAGGGCAGCCTGCGCAAGGCGATGACGGCCGGGATGAGCGGCAACTACGCGAGCAACAACCTGCCCGTCGCGATACGCAACCGCTGGCACGAGCTGCGCTTGTCGAACGCGAGCTGGGCCAAGGCGAAGAAGAACGCGCGCTTTCACTACGCGCTCGGCACCGAGTTCTACCGCCTGTGGCTGGACGATCCGCTCATGATGTACACCTGCGCGTACTGGAAGGAAGGGACGCGCACGCTCGAGGAGGCGCAGCAGAACAAGATCGACCACGTGTGCCGGAAGCTGCGGCTCGCCCCCGGCGAGACGGTGGTCGACATCGGCAGCGGCTTCGGCGGCTTCATGTTCCGCGCGCACGAGCGCTGCGGCGTGCGCGTCACCGGCATCAACACCACGACCGAGCAGGTGGACATGGTGCGCGCCGAGATCGCGCGCCGCGGCTTGGGCGGCTCGCTCGAGGTGATCGACACCGACTTCCGCGACGCGCGCCGCGAGTACGACAAGGTGGTCTCGATCGGCACGCTGGAGCATGCCGGGCGCGACCAGCTCGCCGAGGTGGTGCGCGCGCACGCGAAGTTCCTCAAGCCCGGCGGCCTCGGCATGCTGCACTTCATCGGTCACGTCGGGCGCTTCGAGACAGAGTTCTTCATCCGCAAGCACGTGTTCCCGGGCGGCTGGATTCCGAGCCTCGCCGAAACGATCGCCGCCATGGAGCAGGCCGGACTCGAAGTGGTCGACATCGAGAACCTGCGGCGTCACTACGCGCTCACGCTGGATGCCTGGGCCGAGCGCTTCGATCGCAACTGGGAACGCATCGCGGCCATCGACCCGCGCCGCTTCGACGAGCGCTTCCGCCGCATCTGGCGCGTCTATCTCTACGGCTGCGCCGAGATGTTCCGCTCGCCCGCCGGCTATACGCACCTCTTCCAGATCGTGTTCAGCAAGGGCAATATCACGCGGGACAACTACCCGATGAGCCGCGCCCACCTGTACAGGGAAGGCGCGTGAGCACGCCGCGCGCGCTGTACGCGCGGAAGTGCGACCGGCTCGCCGCCGGGCTGCGCGAGGGCGAGGGCATCGTCGGATTGGCGAAGGACACCTCGAACCTGTTTCGCGACCGCGCGACGATCGCGAAGCGCACGCTCGACGTGCGCGATTTCCGCAACGTGCTGCAGGTGGACCGCGACAAAGGCGTGGTCGAGGCCGAGGGCATGGTTCCCTACGAGACGCTGGTCGACGCCTGCCTCGCGCAGGGCATGATGCCCGCGGTGGTGCCCGAGCTGAAGACCATCACGCTCGGCGGGGCGCTCGCCGGAGTGGGCATCGAGGCGACCTCGCATCGCCACGGGCTGGTGCACGATACGGTCCTCGAGTTCGAGGTGCTCACCGGCGACGGGCGCTTCGTCGTGTGCTCGCCCGACAACGCCCACGCGGACCTCTTCTACGGCCTGCCGAACTCGTACGGAACGCTCGGCTACGCACTGCGCATCAAGGCGCGCGCGGTGCCGGTGCAGCCCTTCGTGCGCGTCGAGCACTTGCCGTTCACGGATGCGCGGGCGTTCTTCGAGGCGCTCGAGTCGCACTGCGCGCAGGACGACGCCGATTTCATCGACGGCACCGCCTTTGCGCCCGACCGCCTGTACCTGTCGCTCGGGCGCTTCGCCGCGGACGCACCCTACACGAGCGACTACGGCTTCGAGCACATCTACTACCGCTCGATCGAGGCGAAGCGCGAAGACTGGCTCACCACGCACGACTACATCTGGCGCTGGGACACCGACTGGTTCTGGTGCTCGAAGAACGTGTATGCGCAGCACCCGCTCGTGCGCCGCCTGCTCGGGCGCAAGCGCCTGGGCTCGCGCACCTACACGCGCATCATGCGCTGGAACAGCCGCGTGGGTCTGACGCAGCGCATCGAGCGCTTGCGCGGGCTGCATTCGGAATCCGTCATCCAGGACATCGACATTCCGATCGCGCACGCGGCGGAGTACCTCGATTTCCACGCGCGCGAGATCGGCATCTGGCCGACGTGGGTCTGCCCGATCGGCGCTCGCCCGGGCGCGGAGCGCTTCGTGCTCTATCCGCTCAGGACCGGCTGCTATGTGAATTTCGGATTCTGGGACGTGATCCGATCGCGCGCCACGCATGCCGCGGGGCACTTCAATCGCATGGTCGAGGAGAAGGTGAGCGAGCTGGGCGGCATCAAGTCGCTTTACTCGCAGAGCTTCTACGAGCGCTCGGAGTTCGACCGCATCTACGGCGGGGACGCCTACTACCGGCTGAAGGAGAAATACGATCCCGGCCGGGTATTTCCCGAACTGTACGAGAAGTGCGTGCTAGGCCACTGAGCCTAGTGATCCTCGATCCGCGGGACCGATTCTTCGGCCGGCTCACCCGTGTCGGGATCGATCCAGTCGGCGACGCCGATCTCGTCCTCGGCCTCCTCGAGCGTCTCGCCCGGCTCGTAGTCGCCGCCCTCGGCCGCTTGCAACTCGGCGACCGCCTCCTCGAGCGTCGGGTAGGGGCCCGCTTCCTCGCCCGTTCTTTCGTCGCGCCAGTAAAAGCCGTTGGGTCGCTCGATGATGCGGGTGCGGTCGTCGTCCTCGGTCGGACGCTGCGGAATCTTGCGTACCATTGCCTTAGCCTTTTTTCCCGTGTTCGTGCATTTCCATCCTACGCCGCCGCGCGGCCTTCGCAAAGGCCCTAAGCGCGCTGCGCGAAGGGATGGCGCAGCACGATCGTCTCGTCGCGCTCCGGCCCGGTCGAGATGAGGTCGATCGGCACGCCGGTGAGCGCCTCGATGCGGCCGAGATAGGCGCGCGCCGCCTTGGGCAGCGCGTCGAAGCTCTTCAAGCCCACCGTGCTCTCCATCCAGCCCTGCATTTCCTCGTACACGGGGACGCAGCGCTCCAGCTCCTCGGCGCCCACCGGCAGGATATCGCTCAGCTTGCCGTCGATCTCGTAGCCGACGCAGATCTTCACCGCCTCCACGCCGTCCAGCACGTCGAGCTTGGTGATGCACATGCCGGAGACGCCGTTCAGCTGAATCGAGCGCTTGAGCGCCGCGGCGTCGAACCAGCCGCAGCGCCGCGGACGTCCGGTCGTGGCGCCGAACTCCGCGCCGCGCGTGGCGAGGTAGCGTCCCACGTCGTCGGTGAGCTCGGTGGGGAACGGCCCGCCGCCCACGCGCGTGGTGTAGGCCTTGGTGATGCCGAGCACGTAGTGCAGCTGGTGCGGGCCGATGCCCGCGCCCGCGGCCGCCGCGCCCGCGACGCAGTTCGAGGAAGTGACGTAAGGATAGGTGCCGTGATCGATGTCGAGCAGGCTGCCCTGCGCTCCCTCGAACAATAGGTTCTTGCCCGCGCGATTCGCGTTGTACAGGGCGAGCGGCACGTCGGCCACCAGCGGCGCGAGGCGCGGCGCCACGGCGAGCGCCTCGTCGAGCGTCTTCTTGAATTCGACCTCGGGCTGCTGGTAGTAGCGCTTGAGCACGAAGTTGTGGAAGTCGAGCAGCTGCTCGAGTTTCTCCGCGAAGCGCACCGGCTTGAACAGGTCCTGCAGCCTGATCGCGCGGCGCGCCACCTTGTCCTCGTAGGCGGGTCCGATGCCGCGTCCGGTGGTGCCGATCTTCTGCGTCCCTTTGGCCGCCTCGCGCGCCTGGTCGAGCGCGGCGTGGTAAGGCAGGATGAGCGGGCAGGCTTCCGAGACGTGCAGCCGGCTCGACACGCGCACTCCGGCCGCCTCGAGCTCGTCCATCTCCTGCACCAGCGCCGAAGGCGACAGGACCACGCCGTTGCCGATGTAGCACTCGACCTCGGCGCGCAGAATGCCGGAGGGAATCAGGTGCAGCACGGTCTTCTTGCCGGCGATCACGAGCGTATGCCCGGCGTTGTGCCCGCCCTGGAAGCGCACCACGCCCTGCGTGTGGTCCGTGAGCCAGTCGACGATCTTGCCCTTGCCTTCGTCGCCCCACTGCGTGCCGATGACGACTACGTTCCTCGCGCTCACTTTGCCTTTCCGATTCGTTTGACGACCCAAGTGCCGCGCACGCGGACGAGCTCGCGCGTGCAGCCGAGCTCGCGCCGATGACGCGCATGCCCCGGCAGCTCCTCGATGACCACCGCGCCCGCGGCACGTAGCGCCGCAACCTTCGCGGCGAGCTTCGCGTCGCCGTTCGCGCACGGCGCGCGGATCGCGTCGCGCGGCCGCGGCCGCGCGGCCGCCCCCGCGAGCGCGCGCAGGTCGATCGAGAATCCAGTGGCCGGTCGCGGGCGCCCGAAGGCCTTGCCTACCTCGTCGTAGCGCCCGCCGCGCGCCACGGCGCCGCCCAGCTGCGCGCAGTAGGCGTCGAACACCACGCCCGAGTGGTAATGGTAGCCGCGCAGTTCCGCAAGATCGAAGCCGACCGGCAGCTCGCTGTTGTCCGCGAGCGCGCGCAGCGTCGCGAGCGCGCGCCTGATCGCAGGCAGCGGCGGCAGCCTGCGCGCCGCGAGCGAGAGCACCTCGCGCCCTCCGTAGAGCTCCGGAAGCAGGAGCAGCGCCTGGCCGATGCGCCGGGGCAAGGCGCGTACCAGCGAGTCGAGCGCCGGGCTGTCCTTGCGCTGCAGCGCCTCGAACAGCTCGGCTTCGAGTTCGGGGCCGATCCCCGCCGCGCGCACCAACGAGCGGAACACGGCGACGTGCCCGATGTCGATGCGCGCGCCCTTGACGCGCGCCAGCCCGAGCGCGCGCCCGAGCAGGCGCTGGATCTCGATGTCGCTCTCCACGCCCGCGTGGCCGTAGATTTCCGCGCCGATCTGCAGCGGCTCGCGCGTGCCCGCCAGCCCCGCGGGGCGCGCGTGCAGCACGCTGCCGCAGTAGCACAGCCGCGTGACGCCCTGTCGGTTGAGCAGGTGCGCGTCCAGGCGCGCGACCTGCGGCGTGATGTCCGCGCGCACGCCCATCATGCGGCCGGAGAGCTGGTCCACGAGCTTGAACGTGCGCAGATCGAGATCGCGCCCCGTGCCGGTGAGCAGCGATTCCAGATATTCGAGCAGCGGCGGCATAACCAGCTCGTAGCCCCAGGCCGCGAACTCGTCCAGGATCCTGCGGCGCAGCGATTCGATCCTGGCCGCTTCGTCGGGCAGAATGTCCTCGATGTATTCGGGCAGCAGCCAGCGCATGACGGCAGTCATGGTCAGCGCACCAGCACCAGCACGAGCAAGCCGATCAGCATCGAGGTCAGGCCGACGAACCGGATCTGCCCGTCGCTCAGCTGCGTGACGCGACGGAAGGTGTCGCGCCACACGCTAGGCGCGAGGAAGGGCAGGACGCCTTCGATGACGAGCATGAGCGCGAGCGCCATGAGAAACGTAGTGCCCATCGCTCATTTTTTTCTCACGGGCGCCCGCCCGTTCGGATCGTTCAGGAAGCGGAAGAAATCCGAGTCCGGCGCGAGCAGCATCAGGTTGTTCTTGCCCTTGAAGGTCGTGCGGTACGCCTCCATGCTGCGGTAGAACGCGTAGAACTGCGGATCGCGCGAAAAGGCCTTGGCGTAGATGTCGGTCGCCTTGGCGTCGCCCTCGCCCTTGACGCGCTGCGCATCGCGATACGCATCCGCGAGGATTACCTCGCGCTGGCGGTCGGCGTCGGCGCGGATGCGCTCGGCTTCCGCGGCTCCGGTCGAGCGCAGCTCGTTCGCGACGCGCTTGCGTTCGGACTCCATGCGACGGTAGACCGACTCGCTCACTTCCTGCGGCAGGTCGACGCGCTTCAGGCGCACGTCGACGATCTCGACCCCGATGCGCCGCAGCTCCTGGTCGACCTTGTCGCGCACCACCCCCATGATCTCGTCGCGCTGCCCGGACACCACGTCGTGCACGGTGCGGCGGCCGAACTCGGCCTGCAGGCTGTCTGAGATGGTCTGGCGGATGCGGGTCGTGGCAGCGAACTCGTCGCCCCTGACGCTGATGTAGAACTGCTTCACGTCCAGGATGCGCCACATGACGAACGAGTCCACCAGCACCGGCTTCTTCTCCGAAGTGATGAAGCGCAGCGGTTCCGGGTCGTCGTAGCTCAGGATGCGCATGTCGAAGTGCCGCGCGTTCTGGATCAGCGGCCACTTGAAGTGCAGGCCCGGCGACTTGACGACGTCCTTGATCTCGCCCAGCTGAAACACGAGCGCGCTCTGCCACTGGTCGACAGTGAACAGCGACCCCGAGAGCACGAGGAAGACCGCGACCAGCGCGGCGATCAGCGGGCCGAGCGC
>JBLMWT010000036.1:0-9397 GCA_050257375.1 Sphingomonadaceae bacterium | reverse complement strand
GCCTGCCCAAAGGGCAGGTGATGTTCCTTTCGAACGCGGTCAAGATCGCCGGCTGCGCGCTCATGCTGCTCAAGTTCAACCCGCTGGCGGCTTACGCGCTCGTCGGCCTGGGCGCCGCCGCCTACTCGCCCGCCAAGTACGGCATCCTCACCGAGTACCTGCCGCCCACCAAGCTCGTGCTCGCTAACGGCTGGATCGAAGGGCTCACGGTGGGCTCGATCATCCTTGGCACGGTACTTGGGGGCGTGCTGATCAACCGCACAGTCGCCGCCCACCTGCTCGCCTTCGATGTGCCGCTCGTCGACACCGGCATCGATACGCCGGCCGAGGCCGCGCTCGCCGTGATCATCGCCGTGTACGCGCTCGCCGCGCTGTTCAACCTGTACGTGCCGCGCACCGCGGCGCCGCTCAAGCACCTGCACGCGAGTCCGCTCGCGACGCTCAAGGACTTCTGGCGCTGCAGCGCGCGCCTGTGGTTCGACAAGCTGGGCCAGATCTCGCTCGCGGTGACGACGCTCTTCTGGGGCGTCGGCGCCACGCTGCAGTTCATCCTCATCGAGTGGTCGCGCGCCGCGCTCGGTTTCGACCTGTCGAAGGCCGCCCTGCTCCAGGGCGTGGTGGCGTTCGGCATCGCCGCGGGGGCGGTCGCTGCGTCGGTCAGGATTCCGCTGCACCATTCGGTCAAGGTGCTGCCGGTCGGCATCGCCATGGGAATCGTCGTCCTGGTGATGGTCGCTGTGCGCAACGTCTGGCTCGCGGTACCGCTCATGGTGCTGGTCGGGGGGCTCGCGGGCTTTTTCGTGGTGCCGATGAACGCGCTCTTGCAGCACCGCGGCCACAATCTGATGGGCGCCGGACGCTCGATCGCGGTGCAGAACTTCAACGAGAACCTGTCGATCCTGGCGATGCTCGCGCTGTACTCGCTGCTGCTGCGCGAGGGATTGTCGATCTACACCGTGATCGTGATGTTCGGGCTGTTCGTCGCGGGCAGCATGACGCTCGTGCTGCTGTGGTACCTGCGCAACCGGCGGCTCTACCGACGCAAGATCGACCGCCTGCTGTCGTTTGCGCGCTCCGAGGATTATCATCACCACCACCGCTTCCGCTCACAATGAAAACTCTCCTAAGCCTGCTGCTGTCGCTGTTCGTCTCCCTGCCCGCCGTCGCGGCCGTGCCCGGTCCGGACGAGGTCGTGCGCAATGTCACCAGCGAGGTGATGCAGGCGGTGGAGAAGAGCGAGGCGCTCAAGGCGGGGGACCGCGCGGCGGTGATGGCGCTGCTCGAGCAGAAAGTGCTGCCGCACGTAGACTTCCGCGAAGCCACGCGACTCGCGCTCGGACGCGACTGGCGGCTCGCGACGCCCGCGCAGCGCGACCAACTGGTGGATCAGTTCCGCGCCCTGCTGCTGCGCATCTACACCAACTCGATCGGCCACTACCACGGCCAGACGATGAAAGTGGAGCGTACGAAGGTGCCCCCCGGGGCGGACGACGTCACGGTCAGCAACCGTTACCTGTCGCCCGGCCATCCGCCGGTGACCGTCGACTACGCGATGCACCTGACGCCGCAGGGCTGGAAGATCTACGACGTGGTCGTCGACGGGGTGAGCCTGGTGCTCACCTACCGCAGCGAGTTCGCCCAGGTGGTGCGACAGTCCGGCATCGACGGCCTGCTCGCGCGCCTCGCGGAGAAGAATCAGCCGGCGCGACCGTAGAGGCGCAGGTACGCTTCGCGCGCGAGCGGCGCGCTGTGCGCCACCGCGAGCAGGTCCTCGAGGTGCGCCGGAGTGCTCAAGCCCGCGAGCGCGCTGCCGATGCCGGGTGTCGAGCGCGCGAACTGCAGCGCGCGCTGCGCCGGATTGGCGAGCCCGGGCAGCACCGCGGCGAGCGGATCCTCCGTCGCGAAGCGCCCCTTGCCGAGCGTGTGGCTCGCCATCGCGTACAGGCGCAGCTGGTGCGCGGCCTGCACGGCCGACGCGACGTTGCCCTGGCCGGTCGCCTGCGAGAAGCGCGTGAAGCCCTCGGTCATCGCCGGATTGAACGGCAGCTGCACGATGCGCAGGTTGTGGCGCGCGCGCTCGTCCTGCCAGACGCTGCGCGCCGCCGCCTCGGCGAGCCCCAGCAGCGCGGCGAGCGACTGGAAGAGCGCGTGGTCGGTCTCGACGCGCAGCGCGTCGAAGCTCGAAATGCCGTAGCAGCGGATGCGCCCGTCCTTGACCGCCTGCTCGAGCAGCACGAAGGCGCGTGCGAGCTTCGCCTGCGCCTTTTCCTTGCCGAGCGCCGCGACCTGCACCTCGGGCTGGTCGACGAGGAACGCATCGAGCGTCGCCAGACCGAGCGCGGCGCGCGCGAGCTCGAGCTGCCAGGCGAGATAGGGCGCGGAGACGAGGTGCGCGCCGGTGAGGTCCCCGCGTGTGCCCAAGCCCCGCGCCGCGATGTGCGCGTCGAACCACTGCTCGAGGTTCGTCGGCGGGCCGTCGGGAAAGAGCAGGAAGCCGCCCTTCACCGCGACGAACACTTGCTCGCGCGCCACGCCCGCCGCGAAGCCGCGCTCCAGGCCCGCGCGCACCGCGGTGAGCGCGCGCCCGTAACGGTAGTGCACCGCGGTGTCGATCACGTTGATGCCGGAGCACAGCGCGCGCTCGACGATCTCCGCCACCGCGCCGTCCGTCGCGTCGTCCGCCGCCCCCGGAAAAGTGCCCACCCCGAGCGAGGAAAGCTTGAGGTGCAGATTCAGAAAGTCGCTGTAGTGCCCCGGCGCGCACTGCGCGCCGAAGCTGGCCGCGTACTCCTCGGTCGCGGCGCGCGTGGCGTGGCCGGCGATCATGCGAAGCGCGGGTGGCGCACAGCCTGCGCCACGAGCTCGCGCAGGCCGGGACGGATCGCCGCGGCGGGCGCCGGATCGCGAAACGAGCTGAACATCCACGGCCCGACCCACTCGTCCTCGTGCTGCCAGTCGACCGCGGCGAGCAGCGCCGCGGCCGCGTCCGGCATCGGCTCGGGGAGCGGGCGTCCCGCGAGCAGCGCCCACACACCGGCCCAGGCGCGCGCGACGAGCAGCGGGTGGTACCCGCCGCCGCCGGTGACCGCGAGGCGCGGCGCGTCCGCGACCACGCGCGCCACGGCGGCGAGGAAGCCCTGCGTGCTCACCGCGAGCTTGCCGAGCGGATCGGGCGCGATCGCGTCGCTGCCCGCCTGCAGCATCACCGCGTCCGGCGCGAAGCGCGCGAGCGCGCGCGGCCACAGCGCGTCGAAGGCGTGCAGGAACTCCGCGTCGTTCGCGCCGCGCGGCAGCGGCAGGTTGACCACGTCCGGATCGTCGAGCCCGCCGCCCGTCTTGGGATAGGCATAGGCGGTATCCATGTGCAGCGACACGATGAGCACCTGCGGGTCGCCACGCAATGCCTCGACGACGCCGTCCGGGTAATGCGCATCGAGGTCGAGGTACAGCACCCGCAGGCCCGCCGCACGCAGCCTGAGGATGCCGAGCACGTTGTCGTTGAAAAAGCAGAAGCCCTGCGCGCGGCCGCGCCGCGCGTGGTGCATGCCGCCCGCCGGATTGAATGCGCGCCGCCCGGCGAGCGCCTCCTCGGCCGCCTGCAGGCTACCGCCCGCGGCGGTCGCCGGGCGCGTGTAGACATCGGCGAACCAGGGATTCTCGAGCGTGCCGAGCGCGTAGCGCGCGCGGTCCTCCTGCGCGACCGCACCCGCGCGCTCGGCGCGCCGCAGCGCGGCGACGTAGCCCGGATCGTGGAACGCGGCGAGCTCGGCCTCGCTCGCGCAGCGCGCCTCGAGGTACTCCCCCTCCTCGACGAGGCCGCAGGCGCGCGCAAGCTCGTACGCGAGCGCGACGCGCGGGATGGCGAGCGGGTGGTTGCGGCCGTAGCCGCGCGAGGCGAAGCGCGGCGAGGCGATGAAGCGCGCGCTCAAGGCGCGATCCTCCCCTCGCGGATGCAGCGCGTGCGCACGTACAGGTAGACGTGGCGCGCGAGCCGCACCGCCATCTTCTCGGGCACCGCCGGCAGCGCGTCGGCGCGCCCTGCCGCGAGGCAATTGCGGTAGTAGACGAGCTCGCGCAGATTGTCGCGGATCGCGTTCCAGCTCGGGTCGCCCTTCACCAGCAGCTTGAAGGCCTCGAGCAGGTCGGCGTCCGCCGGCGGCACGGACTTCTTTCCTTCAGCGGCTACATAGGCCCGGATGAGGCCGCGCGCGGCGTCCGTTGCCGCGTCGAGCGCGGGCTCGAGCCCGATCCGCTCGCCCGCGGCGAGCCGCGCCTCCCAGCGCGCGATCTCCGCGTCGATGCGCTCCAGTTCCTGTTGCATGCGTTATATTAGCGTCGTCTTATGGAGGACGACATGGCAAAGCCGCTCGTGCGCATGGTGAAGCTCAACGGACTGCAGTACAACGCGAACCGCGATCCCGCCGTGTACCGGCGCGCCGTGGGCGAGGCGTTCCGCCTGCAGGCGCTGCTCGAAGGCAGCGGCAGCGCGCAATGCAGCGTGATCGACGCGCGCGGGAAGATGCTCGCGTCGCAGACGCTGCAGCGCCCGGCGACGTTCTCCTGCGAGCTGAAGTTCGACCAGCCCGGCTCCCGGGTCGTCACGCTGGAAGTGCGCAGCGGCGCCGAGCGCTTCGCGCAGGACCTGCGCCTGGACGTACTGGCGCACGCCTGGGTGGGCTAGAGCACGACCGGCCGGTCCGGCAGCTCGTTCTCGTTCCCGCCACCGGGGTAGTGCTCGGCGAGGTGCGCGCCGATCGCGCGCAGGCCGGCGACCACGCCCTCCGCGTACTCGCCGCGCCGGAAGCGCTCTTCCATCAGCGCGCAGATGCGCCGCCACTCGGCCTGCGGCACGCGCTCGGCGACGCCGTGGTCGGCGACGATCTCCACCACGTGCTCGGCGAGCAGCAGGTACACGAGCACGCCGTTCGCTTCGCGCGTGCCGCCGACGCCCAGCCGGCCGAAGAGCTCGAGCGCGCGCTCGCGCGGCGCGACGCCGCGCAGCACTGCGCGAAGCGGCAGTGATCCTTCGAGCGCGACGCGCAGCTCGCCGCGGTGGCGCGATTCCTGCGCGCGCACTTCGGCTTCGATCCCCGCGAGCGCCGCGCGCGGAAACGCCCGCCGCAGCTGCGCGCGGCCCTGAGTAAAGTGGTGCAGGAAGCGCTCGCGCATCGCCCGCTCACCAGCGCCCGGAGGCGCCGCCGCCGCCGAAGCCGCCGCCTCCCCCGGAGAAGCCGCCTCCGCCGAAGCCCCCGCCTCCGCCCCAGCCGCCGCCGCGCCCCATCGTGTACAGCCCGGAGCCGCGCCCGGGCAGCGCGACGAGGAAAGTGACGATTCCGGCGATCACCGCGACCAGCAGCCCGGCCGCCACCCAGGCGTACAGCGCCACCGCGACGCCGGCGAGGCCCGCCGCCGCGGCGCGCCCGATGAGCGCGCCGAGCACGTACGCCACCGCGACCGCCGCGAAGCCGAAGAACATCAGCCCCTGCAGCGCGTCGCCGAGGTTCGCCGCGGGCGCCTTCGGAGCGGGCAGCGGCTCGCCGCGGATCAGACCGGCGAGCGCGTCGACCCCGCTCGTCAGTCCGCCGTAGAAGTCGCCGGCGCGAAAGCGCGGCACGATGCGCTCGTCGATGACGCGCCAGGCGAGCGCGTCGGGGATCGCGCCCTCAAGGCCGTAGCCCACCTCGATGCGCACCGCGCGATCGTCCTTCGCCACGAGCAGCAGCACGCCGTCGTCCACGCCCTTGCGGCCGAGCTTCCAGCGCTCGGCGACGCGGATCGAGTACTGCTCGATCGTCTCGGGGTGCGTCGTCGGCACGATCAGCACCGCGATCTGGCTGCCCTTGTCCGCCTCGAGCTTGGCGAGCCGGGCGTCGAGCGCCGCCTTCTGCTCGGCCGTCAGCGTTCCGGTGAGATCGGTGACGCGCGCCGCGAGCGGCGGCACCGGCACCTCGGCGCGCGCCCAGCCGGCCGCGCCCGCCGCGAGCGCCAAGCACACGGCGAGGAGCCTGCGCAGCATGTCAGGGCTTGGGCTTGGAGAAGTCGACCTTCGGCGGCGCCGAGATCGCCTTCTCGTCGGGTACCGAGAAGTTGGGCTTCGCCTTGTAGCCGAAGGCCATCGCCGTGAGGTTGCTCGGGAACTGGCGCACGAGCACGTTGTACTCCTGCACCGCCTTGATGTAGCGCCCGCGCGCCACGGTGATGCGGTTCTCGGTCCCTTCGAGCTGCGCCTGCAGCTCGCTGAAATTTTTCGTGGCGGTGAGCGTCGGGTAGTTCTCGGCGACGGCGAGCAGCCGAGTGAGCGCGCCGCCGAGCTGCGCCTGCGCCTGCTCGAAGCGCTTGAACGCCTCCGGGTCGTTCAGCAGCTCGGGCGTCGCCTTGATCTGGCCGACCGAGGCGCGCGCGTTCGTCAGCTCGGTGAGCGTGCTCTTCTCGAAATCGGCCGCGCCCTGCACGGTCGCCACCAGGTTCGGGATCAGGTCGGCGCGCCGCTGGTAGTTGTTCAGCACCTCGGACCAGGCGGCGTTCACCTGCTCGTCCAGGCGCTGGAATTGGTTGTAGCCGCAGCCGCCGAGCACCACGGGCAGCAAGGCGAGCGCGGCGATGAGCAGTTTGCGCATGATCGTTCCTCCCGGGAACGCTAGTTGGGGGCGGCGCGGCCGGCCTGCAAGTCCTGCATCAGGCGCCGCGCGAACACGAGGTCGCTCCAGGCCTTCGCCTTGTCGGGCAGGGTCCTGAGCAAATAGGCAGGGTGGTAGGTGACGACGAGCGGCACGCCGGCGTAGCGGTGCACGCGCCCGCGCAGGCTGGCGATTGAGGCGTCGCTCGCGAGCAGCGTCTGCGCGGCGAAGCGGCCCATGGCGACGATGAGCTTCGGCTGGATGAGCGCGATCTGCCGCAGAAGGTACGGCGTGCAGCGCGCCACCTCCTCGGGCTCCGGATTGCGGTTGCCGGGCGGGCGGCACTTGAGCACGTTGGCGATGTACACGTTCTCGCCGCGCTTGAGGCCCAGGGCGGCGAGCATGTTGTCGAGCAGCTTGCCCGCCTGGCCGACGAAGGGCTCGCCGAGGCGGTCTTCCTCGGCGCCCGGCGCCTCGCCCACCAGCAGCCACTCGGCGCGCTCGTCCCCCACGCCGAACACGGTCTGCGTGCGCGCGGCGTGCAAGCTGCAGGCCGTGCAGCTCGAAACGGCACGCTTTAAATCTTCCCAGTTCATTTCTTGAACTGAGGTTTTTTCCAGGGGAATCGAATTCGTCCTCAATCGCCAGATCGGCGCGAGGCCCATCTCTGCGAGGATTTCGCTGCGCCGGCTCACAGTGCGACCGACAGCACGAGGGCGTCCTCGCGCCCGCCATGCGCGGGATAGTAGCCGCGCCGCAGCCCGACGCGCCGGAAGCCGAAGCCGCGGTAGAGCGCCTGCGCGCCGAGGTTGCTCGGCCGCACTTCGAGGAACAGCGTGCGCGCGCCGGACTCACGCGCGAGGCGCATCGCGTCGGCGAGCAGCGCGCTGCCGTGGCCCTGGCGCTGGTGCGCGGCGGCCACCGAGAGATTGAGCAGGTGTGCTTCGCCGGCGGCGATCATGAGCACGAAATAGCCGAGGAGTTCGCCGCCGCGGCGCAGCGTGTAGCAGGCGTAGCGCGCGCGCAGCGAGTCGGCGAAGTTGCCGCGCGACCACGGGTGGGAGTAGATCGCGTGCTCGGCCGCCGCCACCTCGTCCAGCTCGGCCTCGCGCATCGGCTCGAGCCGGGGCGTGTCCTTGGGTACTGCACTCATCTTCCGCCGCGCTCCTGCGTGGTAAGCGCGACCTTGTCGCGCACGTAGATCGGCGCCGCGAGCGCCGCGTCGACGCCCTCGCCTGCCGCCAGGCGCGGAGCGGCGAGCCGCGCGACCGCCGCCGCGCTCGCGTGAATTTCGGGCGAGATGCGCGCGAGCGATGCGCCGAGCCGCGCCACAAGCGCCTCGCCGTACTCCGCGAAGCCGTTGCCGCAGCCGTACCAGCCTCCGCCCGCGGGCAGCGGCGCCGCCGCCGGCGCGACGCACTGCGTCTCGATCGCCGCGCGCCAGCCGGAGGGACTTCGTTCCAGCGCCGCATAATACACTTCGTGCATGCGCGCATCGAGGCACGCGAGCACGCGCTCGGCGCCGGATTCCTCGGCGAGCGCCTCGAGCGTCGGCACGCCGAGCACGGGGATGCCGCGCGCGAACGCGAGGCCCTGCGCCACGCCGCAAGCGATGCGCAGGCCGGTGAACGAGCCGGGGCCCGCGCCGAAGGCGACCGCGTCCAGCTCGCGCGCCGCCATTCGGCGCGCCGCGAGCAGGCGCTCGAGCATCGGCAGCACGAGCTCGGCGTGCTTGACGCCCGCGCGCCGCTCGAGCGCCGAGATCTCGCCGTCGGCCCACAGCGCCACCGAGCACCACTCGCTCGAAGTCTCGACGGCTGCGAAACGCATGGGGCGCCATTCTATCGCCTGCTAGAATTTCGCCTCCCCAAGGAGGCGCGCATGGCCAAGCACCGCATCGCAGTCATTCCCGGAGACGGCATCGGCAGGGAGGTGATCCCCGAGGGCATCCGGGTGCTCGAGGCAGTGGGCGCGAAGCACGGCGTCAGCTTCGAGTGGCAGGAGTTTCCCTGGAGCTGCGACTGGTACAAGGCGCACGGCAAGATGTGCCCGGACGACGCGCCGCAGATCCTGCGCAAGTTCGACGCAGTGTACTTCGGCGCCGTGGGCAACCCGGCGATCGTCGCCGACCACATCTCGGCGTGGGGGCTGCTGATCAACTTTCGGCGCTGGTTCGACCTCTACGTCAACCTGCGCCCGGTGCGCCTGTTCGAGGGCCTGCCCTGCCCGCTCGCCGGCCGCAAGCCCGGCGACATCGATTACGTCGTGATCCGCGAGAACACCGAGGGCGAGTACGGCAATGTCGGCGGACGCGTGTTCGAGGGCACCGAGCGCGAGATCGTCACGCAGCAGGCGGTGTTCTCCAGGAAGGGCGTCGACCGCATCATGAAGTACGCCTTCGAGCTGGCGAAGACGAGGAAGAAGCACATCACCTCGTGCACCAAGTCGAACGGCATCTCGATCACCATGCCCTACTGGGACGAGCGCTTCGCGGAGATGAAGAAGCAGTACCCCGATGTGCGCGCCGACCAGTACCACGTCGACGGCCTGTCGATCCAGATGGTGCTCAATCCGGACCGCTTCGACGTGGTCGTCGCCTCGAACCTGTTCGGCGACATCCTCTCCGACCTCGGACCCGCGACCGCTGGCACGATCGGCATCGCGCCCTCGGGCAACATCAACCCGGAGCGGACCTACCCGTCGATCTTCGAGCCGGTGCACGGCTCGGCGCCCGACATCGCGGGCCGGAAAATCGCCAACCCGATCGCCGCCATCTGGTC
>JBLMWT010000035.1:0-2753 GCA_050257375.1 Sphingomonadaceae bacterium | reverse complement strand
ATCGACCTGTCGGACAAGGCGCTCAAGGTGGCGCAGCTGCACCTGCTCGAGAGCGGCGCCCAGGTCGACTATGCAAAGGCCTCGGCCGAGGAATACGCCGAACGGCACGCCGGCGAATTCGACGCCGTCACCTGCATGGAGCTGCTCGAGCACGTGCCCGATCCGTCGAGCACCGTCGCGGCCTGCGCGCGCCTCGCGAAGCCCGGCGGCCAGGTGTTCTTCGCAACCATCAACCGCAACCCGAAGTCGTACCTGTTCGCGATCATCGGCGCCGAGTATCTGCTCAAGCTGCTGCCGAAGGGCACGCACGACTACACCCGCTTCGTGAAGCCGCACGAGCTGGCGCGCTGGTGCCGCGACGCCGGCCTGCGTCCGGCGGAAATCGTCGGCATGACGTACAACCCTCTCAGGCGGAGGTACGCGCTGGGAGCGGATACGGGCGTCAACTACATCCTGCGCTGCGCGCGCGATGAGTGACGCGGGCGGTCGCGGCGCGACGCGCGCGGTGCTGTTCGATCTGGACGGCACGCTCGCCGACACGGCGGCCGACCTGGGCGCCGCGGTGAACCGCCTGCGCGCCGGGCGCGGATTGCCCGAGCTCGCGACGCGCGAGGTGCGCGCCTACGCGTCCAGCGGGGCGCGCGGCCTGCTGCGGGTCGGCCTCCGCCTGAATCCGGGGGATCCCGACTACGACAGCATGCGCGACGCCTTCCTTTCCAACTACGCCGAGCGAGTGTGCGTCGACACGCGCCTTTTCCCTGGCATCCCTCAGCTCCTCGCCGAGCTCGCAGCGCGCGGCCTGAAGTGGGGCATCGTCACGAACAAGGCGGAGCGCTTCACCGCGCCGATCGTCGCGGCGCTCGGCATCGCGCCCGACTGCGTGGTGTGCGGCGATACCACGCCCCACTCCAAGCCCCATCCCGCGCCGCTCCTGCGCGCGGCCGAGCAGCTCGCGCTGGCGCCCGAGGACTGCTGCTACGTCGGCGACGACCTGCGCGACGTGCAGGCGGCGCACGCCGCCGGCATGCGCGCGATCGCCGTGCTGTACGGCTACCACGGCGTCGACAACGGCGGCCCCGCGACCTGGAACGCCGACGCCGTCATCGCGCAGCCGGCCGATCTCGTCGCCCACCTCTAGCCTTGAAGCGCGGGACCCCCGGCCCCATATGGGATAATGCGATTTGCTGCAACGAACACGGGGGCGACTTGGTTTCGACGTGGGTCGCGAAGCAGCGCAGGGCATGCCGAGGACCAGATGACCTCGCAAATCCAGTCTGGAAACACACAAACGCCAACGACGAGCGTTTCGCTCTAGCCGCCTAACACCGGCTAGACGCTGCACTAGCTTGCTGATGGGCTAGGCCCTCGAAAGAGGGTGCAGCGTCATTCACATCAGCCTCTCTTCCGGGTCTGGCCGCTTGGCCCGGGGGATCCGTCGAAGCGGCTGGCCGAGCGTCAGCCTGCCGGTGGGCGGGCGCGAGGCGAGATCCAAACCACCAGGCTAAGCATGTAGTCCTGACTGTCTAGGGCTTACGGACGCGGGTTCGATTCCCGCCGCCTCCACCATTTCGCGCCTTTTGCGGGATCGGCGCGAAGTCAGTATCGCGGCGCCGGCAGGCGCTCGATCAGCACATTCACGCAAGCCGGCCTGCCCGAGGCGGCCGCTCGCCCGAGTGCGTCGCCTAGCCCCGCGCTCGTGAGCACGTCCTCGCCGAACGCGCCGAGCGCCGCCGCAGCCGCGCCATAACGCGTCGGCAGCAGCTCGCAGCCGACGGCGCGCTCGGGGCCGTACGCGCGCAGCTGGATCTGATGCTCGGCGTTCCAGCACGAATCGTTGCCGATGACGGCGAGGTAGGAAAGGCCGTAGCGTGCGGCCGTGTCGATCTCCGACATGTGAAATCCGAAGGTGCCGTCGCCCATCATGGCGACGACTCTGGATTCGGGGAGCGCGAGCTTGGCGGCGGCGGCAAACGGCAGCGCGGAGCCAATCGCGCCGGCGGTGCCGTTGATCAGCCGCCTGGGCGCGTCGAGGCATGCCTGGGCCCACTGCCCGAACTCTCCGCCGTCGCAGACGAGGATGCCGCTGGAGGTGTCGAGGAGACAAGACACCTCGCGACACAGCTCTACGGGGTGGACGGGCCCGCCCGGCATGGAGCGCAGTCCGGCCCACTCCGGTGGCCGATAGGCGAGCGATTCGCGCACCTCGTCGCGCCATTCGCTCGGTCCAGTGCGCCGCTTTGCTCGCGCGATCAAGCCGTCGACGTCGCGGGCCGCCTCCAACACGCGGCACTCCGGCGCGAACGCCCTGCCGAATTGAAGCGTGTAGTCCCTTCGCTTGCCGAGAAGCAGCACCGCGTCGGCGCGTTTCAGAATCTTGGCGAGCCGCCCCAAGCTCGGATCGTTCACTCCGCGCGGACTTTCCATCGCGATGACCGGAACGCCGGTCGCTTCCTCGAGCGCTCGCATGCGACGCGAGCCGTCCCCGTGCAGAGCAGCCGGCCCGGTGACGATCAGCGGCCGTGCCGCCAATGAGAGAGTCTCGAGCGCCGCGAGCGCCACGCGCTCTTCGATCGTCTCCCTTTCGAAGCGAAAATTAGGCAAGGGATGCGCTTCGCATGGCGCGTCGAGAACGTCGCTCGGGACGCTCAGGTGCACCGGCCCCGGCCGCCCTCCCGTCGCCTCGGCCAGAGCCGCCATCACGTCCTCCGCGAGGGTCGCGGCGGACGTCGCCATGCGCGATGCCTTCGTCACCG
>JBLMWT010000034.1:0-12000 GCA_050257375.1 Sphingomonadaceae bacterium | reverse complement strand
CGTTAGAGGTCGCCAGGGCGACTGCCTGGACCATACAGGCGTATGGCTAGCCAGCCATATTCGTGTTAGCCTGAGCCAATGGCAAAGGCACAGTTCGAATGGGACCCGACAAAGGACCATGAGAACCGGGAGAAACACGGGATAGCCTTCGCAGTGGCGCAGTTTGCCTTTGCCGACCCAAGACGCGTCATCGCAGAAGATCTCTCCCACAGCTCCGGCGAGAAGCGTTACTACTGTTTCGGGCAGGTCGGCGGCGGCGTTCTCACCGTTCGCTTTACCTACCGCGAAGGCGTGATCCGCATTTTCGGGGCTGGTTACTGGCGCAAAGGAAAGCGAATCTATGAGCGAGAAAATCCGCTACACGGACGAACCCCTCGGAGACGTGGAGGTCGTTCCTGACTTTCTTCCCCGCCCGGAGGACCTGGTATTTCGGGACGAGGGCGTGAAGGTCACCATTTCTCTAAGCAAGCGCAGCGTCGAGTTCTTCAAGAGCGAGGCGCGGAAGCACCATACGCAATATCAGCGAATGATTCGTCGGCTGCTTGACGCGTACGCCGAGCGCTATGAGAAGCGACCTCTAACAACTCGTTCAACCCGGACGCGCGACAAGGTATCGCGCGCCGGCTGACGCGAACGTTAGAACGCACGAAGCGGTCTGGGCGCACCATCTTTAGAGCTGCGAGCACGCCGAAGACCGCAAACACTTTGCGGAACAGATGCGAAGGCATATTCCTCTCGACGGGAATCAGGCAATGAAGACGATCACTATCTCGAAGAAGGACATGGAAAAGCGCGTGGCGCGCTTCAAGGACTTGAAGCCGCTGCCGATCCAGCAGAGCGACGTCCCGCTCGAAGCGCGCGATATCGTTTATGCGCGCAAGCTGTTATCGGTCATCGGCCTCGAAGACGGGCAGACACCGATCAACGCCGGTGCGCCGATCCGCGACGCGGCGGGGATGACGATGACGCTCGCCGTATGCCCGCCGGGACAAGGTCCGGGACTGCACGCGCATCGGCAAACGTACGAAACGTTCACCGTCCTCAAAGGCAAGTTCGAGGTGACTTGGAACGACGACGGCTCGGAGCGCGCCGTGCTGGAACTGTTCGATACGGTTTCGTTTCCGCCGGGCGTATGCCGCGCGTTCCGGAACATCGGCGAGGACGAAGGCATCCTGCAGGTGCTCATCACCGGTGGCGTGCACGACATGACCGACATCGACTTCGCCGAGGACGCGAGGCGCAGGATCGAAGCGGTCGGCCGCGGGCTCTCGAAGGAATTCGAAAGAGCGGGCTTCACGTTTACCGCGGGCACGTAGTCGGAGATGCCTCGGGTCGGCGGGCATGCTAGGCAGGACAGGGCCATCGATCGTAGACGCCAAGCCGCCTTGCTCGTCTCACGCTGACGACATATGGAAGGGACCTCAAGTGCGTTCTAACCCTGAGCTCCGCACTGACGCGCGAAGCGCGTCGCCGTTTCGCGCGCGGGTGAGCGCGACACGTTACGCGTGCATCACCCCTTTTCTTCATCCGTAGGGACACCGTGCCTCTGCTCGGTTCGGCGGCCATGCTTCTGTCGTTCGATGTGCACGCGGAGGCCATCGAGGAGCATGACCGCTGGCACACGCATGAGCACCTGCCCGAGCGGCTGGCGATCCCCGGCTTCCGGCGCGGCACGCGATGAGCGGCCAGCGCGGGGTCGCCCCGATACATGGTGCTGTACGAAGTGGCGAACCTGCAGACGCTTGCGTCCGAGGTCTGTGCGCGGTTCTGGGCAGCTTCGGCCGTGGGCAGGGCGGCATCGCGGCGCTCATCCGCTTCACACCGGAAGTGTCGAGCGCCACGTACGGCTTGAACTACTCGCTTACCCGCGCCGAGATCGACGCCTGACCTTTCGCTCTTGCCTGAACCCATGAAGGAATGACGATGAAGAACGAGAACAAGCCCCGCGTGTACGACGTTCTGGCCAAGGCCTTCGCGCAGGAGGACGTGCGGACATGTTTCGCGCTGCTCGGTGACGCGAACATGAACTGGGCCGCGCGGCTGTCCGAGGAAGGATGTCGCATGATCTATGTCCGGCACGAGCATTGCGCGCTCGCCTCCGCCATGGCGTACGCGCGCAAGAACCAGGACGTGGGCGTGGCGACCGTGACCTGCGGCCCCGGGGTAACGCAACTGACCACCGCACTGCCCGCAGCCGTGCGCGCGCACTTGCCGCTGGTGGTGTTCGCCGGGGAGGCGCCGCTGAAGAGCGGCTGGTACAACCAGGAGATCGACCAGGCGCCGCTCATCGCCGCGACGGGCGCCGCCTACCACCGCCTGCACATGGTGGAGCGCATGCCGGTCGCGGTGCGCGACGCGTTCCTGCAGGCTCGGCGCGAGCGTCGGCCCGTGGTGATCGGCATTCCGTTCGACCTGCAGGCCAGGCCCTGGGACGGAAAAGCGGAGCTGCCCACGCCTTCACGCAAGCTTCTGCCGCGCGTTTCGCCGATTCCGCCGCATCCCGACGACGTGGCGAGCGCCGCGCGACTGGTCGCCGGCGCCGAACGGGTAGTCGTGCTGGCCGGGCTGGGTGCGGCCGAGGCCGGGGCGGGGCCCGCCTGCCGCGCGCTCGCGGAGAAGACGGGCGGACTGCTGTCGACGACGCTTCCCGCGAGAGGGCTGTTTCACGACGATGCTTTCTGCATCGGCATCTCGGGCAGCTTCACGCCCGAGGTGGGCCTCGAGTACCTCGCGCAGGCCGACCTGGTCGTCGCGGTCGGCTGCTCGCTCGCCTACCATGCGGGCGGCGGCGGCCAGTTGTGGCCGAAGGCGAAGATGCTGCAAATCGACGTCGACCCCGTCGCGGTCAGCCAGGGCCAGGAGGTGGCGCGTCATCACCTGCGGGCCGACGCGCGCCTGGGCGTCGAGGCCTTGACGGCGGCCTTGCCGGCCCGCGACCGAACGTGGCGCAGCGATGCGATGGCCGCGCGCATCCGAGATTCGAAACCCGACAGCTACGCGTTCGAGATCGAACCGGGGCTGCTCGACCCGCGCGACGTAGTCGACGCGCTGGAGAAAGCCCTGCCGCGCGACTGGGAGATGGTGAACTCGGGCGGCCACTGTTCCTGGTTCTTCGCGCAAATGCCTTCGCGTCCCCAGGAGAAGTTCCTCACCATCCGCGAGTTCGGCGCGATCGGCAACGGCATCTCGTTCGCCATGGGGGTCGCGGCGGCGCGCCCTGATCGGACCGTCGTGCTGTTAGACGGCGACGGCAGTCTGATGATGCACGTGCAGGAGCTCGAAACCATCAAGCGTCATCGGTTGAACATTTTGATCGTCGTGATGAACGACGGGGCGTATGGCTCCGAGTTGCACAAGATGCGCTCGGAGGGGATGTCCGAGGACGGATCGGTGTTCGGCTACTGCGATTTCGCGGGCATCGCGCGCGGATTCGGGCTTGCGGGCAAGACCTTCACGAGCCTGGACGACCTGCCGAGGCGCGTGGCGGAGTTCGCCGCGAGCGGCGGCGCCGCGGTGTGGGACTTCCACGTCTCCGCCAAGGTCATGTCGCCGACCATGCGCCGCGCGCATCCCCAGCCCGGGCGGGAAAAGAAGTCCTAGCGACGAGGCGGTATAGTAGGTTCGTGACCGAGGTACGTTCATGACCGAGTGGACCCCAAGCTTGCGCGTTCCCGACGTCGCGGTCAGGGACGTCGACGCCTCCTTCGCGCGCTACCGCCTGCCGCTCGCCAAGGTCGAGCGCCTCGCGGCCGGCGTCACGCGCTGGGCCGAGGGCCCGGTCTATTTCGGCGATCTGCGCTGCCTCATCTGGAGCGACGTGCCGGGGAACTGCATGTGGCGCTGGGACGAGGAGACCGGCGCCGTCGGCCCCTGGCGCAAGCCGTCCAGCAACGCGAACGGCAACACGCGCGACCGGCAGGGGCGGCTGCTCACCTGCGAGCACGGCACGCGCCGCGTCACGCGCACCGAGATCGACGGCTCGATCACCGTGCTCGCCGACCGCTTCGAGGGCAAGCGCCTCAATTCGCCGAACGACATCGTCTGCAAGTCCGACGGCTCGATCTGGTTCACCGACCCGAGCTTCGGCATCCTCGCCTGGTACGAGGGAAACTTGGCGCCTTCCGAGGTGCCCACCAACGTGTACCGCCTCGACCCCTCGGGCGCGCTCTCGGTCGTCGCCGAAGGCATCAACCAGCCCAACGGGCTCGCGTTCTCGCCGGACGAGTCGACGCTCTACATCGTCGAGTCGCGCTCGACGCCGCGCAAGATCCTCGCCTGCGACGTCGTCGGTGGAAAGTCGCTCACCAAGCGGCGCGTGCTGATCGACGCCGGGCCGAAAGGCACGCCCGACGGCTTTCGCGTCGACACCGACGGCAACCTCTGGTGCGGCTGGGGCATGGGCGAGGAGGGCCTGGACGGCGTGCACGTGTTCAATCCGGACGGGCGCCTCATCGGCCGCATCGACCTGCCGGAGCGCTGCGCCAACGTCTGCTTTGGCGGTGCGCACCGCAACCGCCTCTTCATGGCGGCGACCACCTCGCTTTATTCGCTCTACGTCAATACGCAGGGCGTGGCCGGCGGCTAGGCGTCAAAGTGCGCAGGCTGTGGGAGCGCTACGTGTTCTCCGACCACGTCGCCACGCGCCTCGTGCCGCCAGGGAGAAGAGGGCCTAGCGTGCCCGTCGCCGTCCTGCGCCTGATGGCTGCGCGCGCCGCGCGCAGCGTCGGGCAGGGCGCGCTGGTCGCCGCGTTCGCGCTCTACCTGCATGCGCTCGGCTGGTCTGCGCCGGAGATCGGCGCGACGCTCTCGGCGGCGCTCGTCGTCGGCGCCGTGCTCACCATGACCGTCGGGCCCCTGAGCGACCGGCGCGGGCGGCGCACGTTCCTCCTCGTCTACGAAGGGCTTCAGGCCGCGGCGGCGCTCCTCGCGCTCGTCACCGCCTGGCCGCCCGCGCTCGTCGGCGCGGCCAT
Source organism: Sphingomonadaceae bacterium (assembly GCA_050257375.1). Classification (GTDB taxonomy): domain Bacteria; phylum Pseudomonadota; class Gammaproteobacteria; order Burkholderiales; family SG8-39; genus DAHVFK01. Next base: position 7,030 of record JBLMWT010000034.1, on the reverse strand, counting down.
CGTCGGCGGTTTCGGGCGCGGCGCGAACGGCAGCGCCGGGCCCTTCGCGCCCCTCGAGCAGGCGTGGCTCGCGCAGGCGCTGCCCCCCGGGCGCCGCGGCACTGTGTTCAGCGTCAATGCCGCGATCGGGTTCGGCGGCATGGCGCTCGGGGCACTGCTCGCGGGCGGTGTGAAGTTCCTGATCGGGCCGCTGGGCGAGCTGCTCGCCTACCGGCCGCTCTTCCTGCTCTCGCTGGCCGGGTCGATCGCGGCGTTTGCGCTGATCGCGAGCCTGCAGGAGCCGGAGCTTCAGCCCGCTGCGCGCCCGGCGGAAGAGCCGGAGCGGCACGGCGAAAACCGCATGCTCTTGCGCCTGGTGATCGCCAATACCCTAAACGGCCTGGGGATCGGCATGATCGCCCCGCTCATCGCCTACTGGTTCGCGCTGCGCTTCCAGCACGGGCCCGGGACGATCGGACCGGCGCTCGCCGCGAGCTTCGTGCTCGGGGCTTTGGGTGCGGGCGTGGCAGGGCGTCTGGCGCGGCGCTTCGGGCTGATCCGGCCGGTCATCGCGATGCGCGGGATCGGCCTGCTTCTTCTGATGGCGGTGCCGCTGATGCCCGCGTTCTCCCTTGCCGCGGCGCTCTATGCGCTGCGAGCGGGATTCAACCAGGGGACCGCGGGCGTGCGCCAGGCGCTCGTGGTGGGCTTGACCCGGAACCGGCGGGGGCTCGCGGCGAGCCTGCAGAACGTGTCGATCCAGATTCCGCGCGCGGTGGGGCCGCTGGTCGCCGGGCTGATGCTGCACGCGGGGATGCTGCGCGCGCCGTTCTTCGTGGCCGCCGCATTCCAGGCGGCCTACTTGGTGCTTTATTCGCGGTTTTTCCGCGGGTACGCTGCGGGCGGAGTGTAGGAGGGCAGGCGCATGCTTCGACTCTATGGCAATCCCAGGTCCCGCGCGTCGCGATGTCTCTGGATGCTGGAAGAGATGGGCGAGCCCTACGAGCTCGTCGAGAAGACCACCCGAACGGACGATCTGCAGAGCGACGATTATCTGCGGCTCAACCCCAACGCGCGCATACCCACGCTCGTCGACGGCGAAGTGGTGCTGTGGGAGTCGATGGCGATCAATCTGTACCTCGCGCAGAAGTTCGAGGGCCCGATGCACTGCGCCGGTCCCGAGGTGCTGGGCCTCGCCATGCAATGGAGCTTCTGGGCGATGCTGGAAACGGAGGATTTGCTGCTCGACCTCCTGCAGCATCGCGCGGTGCTGCCGGAGTTCGCGCGCGACGCCTCGCACGCGGAGCGCGACGCGCTGCTGCTGCGCAAGCCGCTGGAGGTGCTGAACGAGGCGTTGAAAGGGCGCGCACATCTGGCGGGGAAGGAGTTCACCGTCGCCGACCTCAACGTGGCGAGCATCCTGGTGTGGGGCAAAATGGGCCGCCTGGACTTCTCGCCACACCCGGAAGTGGCGCGCTGGCTGGACGCGTGCCTGGCGCGGCCCGCCTATGTCCGGGTACGCGAACGATCGAGGGGCGGGTGACGCCATGACGGCGAAGGTCTACGGTATCAAGAACTGCGACACGATGAAGAAGGCCTTTGCCTGGCTCGACGCGCACGGCGTCGAATACGACTTCCACGACTACAAGAAGTCGGGCGTGCCGCCGGGCAAGCTGAAGGCGTGGGCGATGCAGGCCAGCTGGGAGGCGCTCGCGAACACGAGCGCGATCCGCCGGCCGATCGTCGAAGTGGCCGGCAAGTTGCTGGTCGGTTTCGACCCGGAGGAATTCGCGCGGGCGCTCAAGTCATGCGCTTCTTCGTGGCCGCACCGGGGACCACGCGCGCGCTGCGCTGGAAGGTCCAGTAGGCCCATGCCCAGTCGATGAGCACGACGAGCCGGTTGCGGAAGCCGATCAGGAAGAAGATGTGCGCGGTGAGCCACATCAGCCAGGCCGGGTAGCCCGATAGCTTCATGCGACCGAGCAGCGCGACCGCCTTGCTGCGGCCGATGGTCGCGAGCGAGCCGTAGTCGCGGTAGCGGAAAGCCTTGGACGGTGCGTCGCGCAGGCGCAATAGAATGTTCCTCGCCGCGAGGCGCCCCATCTGCTTGGCCGCCGGGCCGACGCCCGGCACCGGCGGCTCGTGCCATGGCAGCGCCGCGAGGTCGCCGATCACCGAGATCTCGGGGCGGCCCGGCACCGACAGGTCCTGCTCGACGATCACGCGCCCCGCCCGATCGAGCGGCACGCCGAGCGAGCCGCCGAGCGGCGAGGCGGCGACGCCCGCGGCCCAGATCACGGTCTTGGCGGCGAGCCGCTCGTCGCCGGTCATCACGCCGTCCGCGTCGATGCCGCTCACCTTGCGTCCGAGCCACACCGTAACGCCGAGCCGCTCGAGCTGGAGCTTCGCCTTGGCGGAGAGATCGGCCGGGTAGGCGGGCAGCACGCGCTCGCCGGCCTCGAGCAGGACGACCCGCGCGTTGTGCGGGTCGTAGCGGCGAAACTCGCCGCGCAGCGTGTGGCGCGCGATTTCGGCGAGGGTTCCGGCCATCTCGACGCCGGTCGCCCCGGCGCCGACCACGACGAAGGTGAGCCAGGCGCCGCGGTGCACGGCGTCCGGCTCGCGCTCGGCGCGCTCGAAGGCGAGCAGGACGCGCTCGCGGATCTCGAAAGCGTCCGCGAGCGTCTTCAGCCCGGGCGCGTGCGCCCGCCAGGCATCGTGCCCGAAGTAGCTGTGCGTCGCGCCGGTAGCGACGATCAGGTGGTCGTAGCCGACCTCGCTGCCGTCCTCGAGCACCACAACGCGGCGCGCCGGGTCGATGCGCTCGGCCTCGCCGTACAGCACGGTCGCGTTCCGCTGGCGCGCGAGGATCTGGCGGATCGGCGCCGCGATCGCCGGCGCGGCGAGACCCGCGGTCGCAACCTGGTAGAGGAGCGGCTGGAACAGGTGGTGGTTGGTTCGGTCGATCACCGTCACTTCGAGCGGTGCCCGTGCCAGCGCGCGCGCGGCGAACAGCCCGCCGAAACCGCAGCCGAGGATCACGACGCGCGGGAGTTTCGCCTGCACGGGCGTATTTTGCGTCAGAATGCGCGCGCCATGGATCTCGCGGAGCTGCTGCGGGCCTGGGGCTACCCGGCCATCGTGATCGGCGCGTTTCTCGAGGGCGAGACCGTCCTCCTGCTGGCGGGCTTCGCGGCGCACGCCGGCTACCTCGAGCTTCAATGGGTGATTGCGGCGGCCCTCGTGGGAAGCGCGCTCGGCGAGCAGTTCTACTTCCTTCTCGGCAGGCGCTACGGCGAGCGCATCCTCGCGAGATTTCCACGCCTGCACCACCAGGCGGCGCGCGTGCGCGAGCTGCTCGCGCGGCACCAGACCGGCGCGATCCTGTCGGTGCGTTTTCTCTACGGCCTGCGCACGGTCGGCCCGATGGCGATCGGCGCGAGCGGCGTGCGCTGGCTGCGCTTTACCGCGTTAGACTCCCTCGCCGCGCTCGCGTGGGCGAGCGCGGTGGCCTGCGCCGGCTACGCCTTCGGCAAGGGCGTCGAGTTGTGGCTGGGCGAGCTGAAAAGAGTCGAGGGCGCGCTCGCGGGCGTGCTCGTCGTCGCCGGCGCCGTCATGTGGTGGCTGCGCCTGCGCAGGCTGCGTTCTTGAGGAGATACGATGGATTTCCCAGCAGTGCTGAAACCGGGCCTCGTCGGCCATGCCGAGCTCACCGTGGGCGAGCAGCACACCGCGCCGCGCGTGGGCAGCGGCAAGGTGCACGTGCTCGCGACGCCGGTGATGATCAACCTGTTCGAGGCCGCGGCGCTGGCCGCCTGCGAGCACCTGTTGCCGGCCGGCTATCAGAGCCTCGGCACGCTGCTCGAGGTGCGCCACATCGCCGCCACGCCGGTCGGCATGAAGGTGGTCGCCAGGGCGGAGGTGACGAAGGTCGAGGGGCGCACGATCAGCTTTCGCCTCGAGGCGCGCGACGAGCGCGAGTTGATCGGCGACGGCCGCCACGAGCGCGTGGTGGTGAACGTCGCGAAGTTCGACCAGCGCGTGCAGCGCAAGCTTTCTTGAATGATCAGGCCGCGCTGCGGCGCCACTTGGCCGGCGGCGCGCCGAACTCGCGCTTGAAGGCGCGATTGAACGCGGCCTCCGAGTCGTAGCCGATGCGCTCGGCGATGCGCCCGACCGGCTCGCCGCCGGCGCGCAGCGACTGCGCGGCGAGCGCGAGGCGCCAGCGCGTCAGGTACTGCATCGGCGGCTCGCCGACCAGCTCGGCGAAGCGCTCGCCGAGCGCCGAGCGCGACAGCGCCACCTCGCGCGCGAGATCTTCGACCGTCCAGGCGCGGCCCGGCTCGGCGTGCATCAGCGCGAGGGCGCGCCCGAGCTGGGGATCGCGCATCGCGGCGAGCCACCCTTTCTGCCCGACCGGCAGCGAGGCCGCATAGCGGCGCATCGCCTCGACGAAGAGCAACTCGGAGAGCTTGGCGAGCATCGAGGCGCTTCCCGGGTTGGAGCGCGCGGTCTCGCGCACCCCGACGCGCAGCAGGTCGGCGATCCACTCTGCGCCCGGCGCGTCGCCCACGGGGATGCGCAGCAGGCGCGGCAGCGAGTCGAACAGCGGCCGGGACATGCGCCGGTCGCACAGCAGGTAGCCGCACACGAAGCGCGTCGCCTCGCCGCCGCCGCCGTGGCGCAGCTCGATCATCTCGCCGGCCGGCGGCAACGCGACCATCCCGGTGGCGTCGAGCGGCGCGAGCTGCAGGTCGCTGCCGAGCACGTGCGTATCGTCGTGCGGCAGCAGGATCATGTCTCCCGGACCCGCGTCGAGCGTCTCTCGCTCGCCCTCCAGGCGCACCCGGCAGCGGCCCTCGAGCACGAAGTGAAAGAACACCGCCGGACCTTCGGCGCCCGGCAGGCCGGCCGCCGCCATCATGCCGAAGCGCGTGCGCGCGCACCACGGCGCGGTGAAGTCGGCATTCAGGTACACAGCGCCGTCGAGGCGCACCGTTTTCAGGACGTCGGACAGCGGATCCATGGTGTTTCGCGCAAAACGCGCGGCGGCTCGGTCAATTCGGGCGGGAACCCGATGGGGATACTAGCACCTGTCATCGGGCTGGAGGATGCACATGAAACAGGATGTCGGTTGGCGGGAAATCGTCGCGTCGCTCGCCGCGGGTTTCGCCGCGCGCGCCGATGCGGCTGACGAGAACGACGCCTACGTGGCCGAGAACATCGCCGAGCTGAAAGCGAGCGGTCTGCTCGCCGCCGGAGTGCCGGCCGAGCTGGGCGGCATGGGGCTGGAGGTGGGCGACCTGTGCGCGCTGCTGGAGGAGGTTGCGCGCGCCTGCCCGAGCACGGCGCTCGCGTATTCCATGCATACCCACCAGGTCGCGGTGAACGCCTGGCGCTGGCGGCATGCCAAGGCGCCGGTCGGGCCGCTGCTCGAGCGCGTCGCGCGCGATCGGCTGCAGCTGCTCAGCACCGGCGCGGGCGACTGGCTGTTCGGCAACGGCGAGGCGCGCAAGGTCGAGGGCGGCTACCGCCTGCGCGGCAGGAAGAGCTTCGTGAGCGGCGTGCTGAGCGGCGACCTGCTCCTCACCTCGGCGGTCGAGGGCGAGAGCGTGCTGCACTTCGCGCTGCCGGTGAAGAGCGAAGGGATCCGCATCGTGGAGACCTGGCGAACGCTCGGCATGCGCGCCACTGGGTCGCACGACGTGCTCCTCGAGGACGTCTTCCTTCCGGACTCGGCGGTCAGCCTGCGCCGGCCGCAGGGGGCATGGCATCCGCTGTTTCACCTGATCACGCTGCTCGCGCTGCCGCTCATCTACTCGGTCTACGTCGGCGTGGCGGGAAGCGCGCGAGAGATCGCGCTCGCCCTGGCGCGCAAGCGGCCGCAGCTCGATGCGATGCTGCAGCAGGTGGGCGAGCTCGAGAACGCACACGCGAAAGTCCGCATCGCGCACGCCGACATGGTGCGCCACGCGACGAGCGCGGCGCCCGGCATGGCGACGAGCAACCGCGTCATGGCGGGCCGCGCGCTCGTCGCCGAAGGCGTGCTGCAGACGGTGTCGGCGGCGCTCGAGATCGCCGGCGGCGCCGGTTTCTACCGGGCGAACCGACTGGAGCGCCTGTTCCGCGACGCGCAGGGCGCGCGCTACCACCCGATCACGCAGGTGCCGCAGAAGGACCTGGCGGCGCGCCTGGCGCTGGGACTGGAGGTCAGGCAGGCCGCCTAGTAGGGTCGCACGCCGAACAGCCACTGGTGCACGGCGAGCATCCCGCCGTACACGAGCAGCGCGAACACCAGTTGCACCAGGCCGATCTCGCCCAGCGCGAGGCGGTTTCGGCCCTGCGCGATCGCGGCGAAGGGCAGGTTCGAGGTGAGCGCGGCGAAGCGCTTCCAGTCCTCGCCGTGCGTCTTAGCCTTGCGCGCGTCCTGCAGCCGGGTGCCGGCCGCGGCAAGCAGCAGGAACGTGCCGAAGAAGATCGTCGACTTGAGCTCGCCGCGCGCGAGGAGGTGCGCGCCGGCCCACAGCATGATGCCCCACATCACCGGGTGGCGCGTGACGCGGATGATGCCGCGCGCCGGATCGGGGCGTGCGAGCAGCTTGCCGGCCGCCACCGCCGTGGGGTTCGGCGTCAGCACGCCGCTCACGACGAGCAGGAACGATAACGGCATGACCGCGGAGGGCAGGAAGCGCAGCCCCGGCCACAGCGGCGTCGCCGGCGCGCCCTTGAAGGCGAGCGCCGTCCACACGATCAGCGCGACGCTCGCAGCCGAGAACGCGCCGATGTAAGGCCCCTCGCCGAGCGTACGCACCAGCGCCGCGCGCAGCGGCGTGCTCGGCAGTACGTGCAGGAGCAGGAACGCCGCGCAGGCGAGCACGAGATTGAGCATCGGATCCATGAACCTGCCCCCCAAAAGAGATCAGCATATGCGATGCTTTCGCCTGCCGACAAGTGAGCGCCGCCGATGCGCCTTCCCGACGACCACCCGCAGCGCTTCCAGCTCGCCAATGAGGTGCACGCGCGCCCGCACGAGCCGCTCAAGGCGCCGGAG
>JBLMWT010000033.1:0-3474 GCA_050257375.1 Sphingomonadaceae bacterium | reverse complement strand
CTCACCTGGATCGGGCACGCCACGTTCCTCGTCCAGCTCGGCGGCTCGAGCGCGCTCATCGACCCGGTCATGTCGCCGAAGATCGCCGGGCTGATCCCGCGCAACGTCGCGCCGGGGCTCGCCTGGCAGGCGCTGCCGAAGATCGACCTGGTGCTCGTCACGCACAACCACCGCGACCACATGGACGCGCCCACGCTCGCGCGCCTCGGACCCGATCCGGTGTACGTGGTGCCGCGGGGCCTCGGCGAGTGGTTCAAGCGCGCGGGCCTGTCGCGCGTGCTCGAGATGGGCTGGTGGCAGGAGGAGGAAGTCGCCGGCATCAAGGTGAGCTTCGTGCCCGCCGAACACTGGAGCCGCCGGGGCCTGTTCGACGTCAACCGCAGCTGGTGGGGCGGCTACGTGCTCGAGCGCGGCGGGCTGCGCGTCTACCACTCGGGCGACACCGCGTGGTTCGAGGGCTTCGGCCTGATCTCCGAGCGTTGCGGCCCGATCGACGCCGCCATGCTGCCGATCGGCGCCTACGCGCCGCGCTGGTTCATGCGTCGACAGCACATGGACCCGGCCGACGCGGTGCGCGCCTTCCGCGCCCTCGGCGCGCGGCGCTTCGTTGCCATGCACTGGGGCACTTTCAAGCTCACCGACGAGGACCTGCGCGAGCCGCCGCAGCTGTTGCGCGAGATCTGGCAGCGCGAGAACATGCCCGCCGGTCCACTCGCCGTGCCCGCCATCGGCGAGACCCTGCGGCTCGGCTGAGGCCGCACGAGGAGAAAGCGAACATGAGCGAATACCAGAACATCCGCGTCGCGGTCGAGGACGGCGTGGCGCGCCTCACGCTGCACCGTCCCGAGCGGCTGAACGCGCTCAACAAGGCGACGCTTCTGGAAATAAACGCGGCAATGGATGCGCTCGAGTCGGACGCCCTCGTGCGCGTGATCGTGCTCTCGGGCGCGGGGCGCGGCTTCTCTTCCGGCTTCGATCTCAAGGAGCAGATGGAGCGCAAGCCCGAGGGCGCCGAAGCCTGGCGCGAGATCCTCGAGCTCGATTTCTCGACCACGATGCGCTTCTGGGACTCGACCAAGCCGACCATCGCGGCGATCCACGGCGCGTGCATGGCCGGCGCCTTCGAGATGGCGCTCGCCTGCGACATCTCGCTGTGCTCGCGCGACGCGCAATTCGGCGAGCCGGAGCTCAAGTTCGGCGCCGGCATCGTGACGCTGCTGCTGCCGTGGGTGGTCGGGCCGAAGGCGGCGAAGGACATCATCCTCACCGGCGACGATGCGATCGACGCCGAGCGCGCGCTCGCGCTCGGCATCGTGAGCCGCATCGTGCCCGAGGGCGAGCATCTCGCCGCGGCGCTGCGCATCGCGCGCCACATCGCGGTGATCGACCCCGAGCTGGTGCGCGACACCAAGAAGGCGCTGAACCGCGGCTACGAAGTGCAGGGCCTGCGCGCCGCGCTGCACGGCGCGCTCGACATCGACCACGCGATCGAGTCGCACGGCTCGCCCGACAAGCGCCGCTTCATGGACATCGCGCGCGCGCAGGGCCTCAAGGCGGCGCTCGCCTGGCGCGAGGCGCGCTTCAAGTCTTAGCGTTCAGCCGCCAGTCGTACTCCGCGTAGCGCAGCTTCACGCGGCCCGCGCGCCGGTCGACCCGGTCGACCGCTTCGTCGTCCAGGCGCGCCAGCACGAACTCGAGCACGCCGTTCTCGCCGCCGAAGTCGGCCGCGTACCAGTGGAACAGTTTCGGCACCACGAGCAGCGCGCCGTCCTGCTCGACGCGCGCGCTGCGGCGCACGTACTCGCCGGCCGCGTCCTCCAGCTCGCGCTCGAGCTGCCCGGCATGGAAGGCGCGCAGCGCGGGCGACGAGCGCGAGGCCGTATAGAGCGCGAAATGCATGCGCTCATCGTAGATGAGCGGCGTGAAGGCGAGGCGCGGGTCGTCCTTCGCCATCGGCGCGCGCAGCCGGCCGGGCTTGTGCCGGTTGCCGCGCAGCAGGCCGTGCTCGATGTCGTCGAGCGAGAAGCCGAGCCCGGCGACGCGCAGGCACTCGCGCTCGAAGAAACCCTCGGTGTCCAGCACGCTCGCCGGCGCGCCCGCCTCGAGCACGCCCGTGAGCACGCAGGCGCTGTAAGCGTTGAACCAGAAGCCGATCGACCCGGGAATCGGGGCGCGCCGCGGGTCGAACTCGCCGAGCGCCGCGAGCGCATTCTCGAGGCGTTCGCGCTCCGGCGCGCGCGCGAGCGCCGCGTAGTCGCAGCGCGTGCCGCCCGCATCGCAATGCGCCAGCCGCACCGCCGCGAGCGCGTCGGCGAGCCTGCGCGCGGCGGAGTCGCTTTCTGTCGTGGCGCCCACGGGACCGGATTCTAGCGGCTCGCTACAATGGCGGTCAGGGGGAGCGCGCGATGGCCGCCAGGACTCTGGGCAGCTACGACTTCGTGATCGTCGGCGCGGGCAGCGCGGGCTGCCTGCTCGCCAACCGCCTGTCGGCGGACCCCGGCGTCTCGGTGCTGCTCGTCGAGGCCGGCGGCAAGGACGACTGGTTCTGGATCGACGTGCCGGTCGGCTACCTCTACACCATCGCCAACCCGCGCACCGACTGGTGCTACAAGACGGCGCCCGACGAGCATCTCGCCGGCCGCTCGATCCACTACGCGCGCGGGCGCGTGCTGGGCGGCTGCTCGTCGATCAACGCGATGATCTACATGCGCGGCCAGAGGGAGGACTGGGACCACTGGGCGTCGCTCGGCAACCGCGGCTGGTCCTGGGACGACGTGGTGCCGGTCTTCCGTCGGCTGGAGGACTACGCCGGCGACCCGGCCGACGGCTACGGCTCCGGCGGCGAGCTGCGCATCGAGGATCCGCGCGTGCGCTGGGAGATCCTGGACGCGTGGCGCGAGGCCGCCGCCGAGTGCGGCATCGCGCCGGTCAAGGTGTTCAACCGCGGCGACAACTCCGGCTGCGCGTACTTCCAGATGAACCAGAAGCGCGGCCGGCGCTGGAGCGCGACCAACGCCTTCCTGCGGCCCGTGATGCAGCGGGCGAATTTAACCGTCATGACGAATTGTCTGGTGGAAAAGATTCGATTGAAAAACCTCTCCGCCCAGGGCGTCGAGCTGCGTCATCCGCGCGAGGGCGAGTGCTTCGTCGAAGCGAAGCGCGAGACGATACTCGCCGCCGGGTCGATCGGCTCGCCTCAGCTTCTCCAGCTGTCGGGCATTGGTCCCGGGTCGCGCCTCCAGTCGCTCGGCATCGAGACTCTTCAGGACCTGCCGGGCGTCGGCGAGAACTTGCACGACCACCTGCAGATCCGCATGCAGTACAAGCTGCGCAACGCGCGCACGCTGAACGAGCGCGCCAACAGCCTGTGGGGCAAGGCGGCGATGGGGCTCGAATACCTGCTGTTTCGCACCGGGCCGCTCACCATGCCGCCGTCTCAGCTCGGCGCCTTCGCGCCCAGCGATCCGGCGCAGC
>JBLMWT010000032.1:0-3795 GCA_050257375.1 Sphingomonadaceae bacterium | reverse complement strand
TCGCGCGCCACTGGCTGACCTTGCACGGCTTCATGGTGCTGCTCGGCCTCGGGATCTACGTCGTCGGGTCGCGCACGCTGCAACAGCGTCGCCGTCCGTCGGCCGCGATCGCCTGGGTCATCGGCCTGATCGTGCTGCCGTACGTGGCCTTGCCCCTGTACCTGGTGTTCGGCAACCGCAAGCTGGTCGACTCCCGGCATCCGATCGCGCGGCGGCCGCACGCCTTGCACGGTGCCGAGGAACCGGGCGAACCCGCGGCCCAGCTGCGCGAGCTCGCCGCCGCGATGGCGCTGCCCGCCGCCGCGCCGTACCGGAACCTGAACGTCCACCAGGACGGCGGCGAGGCGCTGCACGCGCTGTACGCGCTGGTCGACGGCGCGGCGCGCACGCTCGACGTCTCCACCTTCGTCTTCGGCAAGGACCGCGTGGGCGGCGAGATCGCGCAGCGGCTCGTGCGGCGTGCGCGCGACGGAGTGCGCGTGCGCCTGCTGGTGGACGGCATCGGTGCGTACCTCTCGGGGATTCCGAATTTTCGGCGACTGACGGATGCCGGGGTCGAGACGGCGCTGTTCGTACCGCCGCTACGCTCGTCGCTCAGGGGGCGGACCAACCTGCGCAACCACCGCAAGATGGCGATCGCCGACGGTGATTGGCTATGGTGCGGCGGCAGGAACCTTGCGGTCGAGTATTTCCGGGACGAATCCGCAGGCGCGCACAGGCCCTGGATCGATCTGAGCTTCGACCTGCGCGGGCCGCTCGCCCTGCAGGCGCAGAGGCGGTTCGCGCAGGACTGGGCCTTCGCCACGGGAGGACCGCCTCCCGCGGAAGGCGACGCGTCCGCGGGCGGTCCGGGGACGGCTCTGGGACAGCTGATCGCGAGCGGCCCGGACCAGGCCGACGACACCGTGTACACGCTGCTCGTCGCGGCTTTTTTCGCTTCGCGCCGGCGCATTCTGGCGGTAACGCCGTACTTCGTGCCGAACGAGACCTTCTCGATGGCGCTGTCGCTCGCGGCGCGGCGCGGCGTGGCGGTGGATCTCGTGATGCCGGCGAAATCGAACCACCGGCTGGCGGACATGGCGCGCCATCGCGCGCTGCGCGAGGTCGCGGCAGCGGGCGTGCGCGTCTGGTTCCTGCCTCGCATGATCCACGCGAAGGGCGTGGTGATTGACGACCACCTTGCGCTGGTGGGGTCGGCCAACTTGGACGAGCGCAGCCTGTTCCTGAATTACGAGCTGATGGTGGCTTTCTACCAGCGGGAAGACATCGGGCGCTTTGCGCAGTGGATCGAGCGCCAGCGCGACGGCGCGGCGGCGTACGAGCCGCGGGCGCCGGGGCTCGTGCGCGACGTGGCGGAGGGACTGCTCCTCTGGCTAGCCTTTCAGCTGTGACGTACTAGGCGTCGAACTCTCGCAGCAGGCGCCCGGGCAGGCGTGCGGGCTCGACGAGTCCGCGCGCGTCGCAGATGCGCTCGCCGTTCACCCACACGCCGTGCACGCCGACGGCCGAGGTGGTCAGGCGGGGCGCGCCGGCCGGCAGGTCGAACACGCGCCGCTTCGGACCGCGGTTCACGGTTGCCGGGTCGAACAGCAGCAAGTCGGCGAAACAGCCGGGCGCGAGCCGCCCGCGGCCGCGTATGCCGAATACCGTCGCCGGCAGGGCGGTGAGCTGGCGCGCGGCTTCGCCCAGCGTCAGCACGCCGAGCTTGCGCACCCAGTGCCCGAGCAGATGCAGGCCGAAGCCCGCGTCGTTGAAGAAGCTGAGGTGGGCCCCCGCGTCCGATAGCGACACCATGCTCGCGGGGTGGCGCAGCATTTCACCCACCGCGCGCTCGTCCGAATTCAGCGTGAGCGCGACGAACACGGTGGCCAAGTCGTCTTCCAGCGCGAGGTCGAACCAGAAGTCGAGCGGGTCCTTGCCTGTCTGGGCGGCGAGCGAGGCGATGTCGCGCTGCTCGCATTCGGGATGGCGCGGCGACTCGATCACGGTAAGCTTCTCCCACTCGCCGTTGAACAGGCGGAAGTGGGCGGGCCGCGCGAGCTCGGCGCGTAGCGCGTCGCGAAAGCCTCGCTCGCGGAGCTTCTCCTTCAGCGCCGCGCCGCGCAGGGCGAGCGCCGGTTTCCACGCCTCGAGCCCTTCGACCGGGTAGGGCGAGTGCAGGGTGAAGTCGAACGACAGCGGGCAGCACGACACCGCGCCCACCAGGCGCGCGCCGCGGGCGTTCGCCGCGAGGATGCGCTCCAGGTCCTCGAAGACCGCGCGGGGGTTGGTGCTGTTGTGCAGCAGCGCGGCGACCACCACCGGGCGCCCGCAGGCCGCTGCGAGCTCTTCCAGGAATGCGATCGGCGTTTGCCCGCCTTTGGTGAGCATGAATACGCCGCGGCCGGCCTCTCGCAGGCCGCCGACGAGCGAGCGCAGCTCGCGCTCGTCCGCGAGGCGCGAAGGCATCGGTACACCGCCTTCGCCGTTATGCGCTGGCGAAGTGCTGGTGGAGAAGCCGACGGCTCCCGCACGCAGGCCCTCGAGCAGCAGCGCGCGCATCCGCGCAATCTCGGCGTCGGTCGCGGCCCGCGCGCTGGCCTCCTCGCCCATTACGTAGCTGCGCAGCGCAGAGTGCCCGGCGAATGCGGCGACGTTCACCGCCACGCCGCGGCGCTCGAGCAAGTCGAGGTACTCGGGCAGAGTCTCGAAATCCCAGCGGATGCCAGCGCGCAGTGCCTCGAGCGACATGCCCTCCACCTGAGTCAGGTTGCGCATCACGCGCTCGCGTCCTTCCGGCAGGCAGGGCGCGATGGTGAAGCCGCAGTTGCCGATCACAGCGGTCGTCACGCCGAGAGACGGGCTCGGCGCGAGACTCGGATCCCAGGTGATCTGCGCGTCGTAGTGCGTGTGGTTGTCGACGATGCCCGGCATGAGCGCGAGGCCGTCCGCATCGAGCGTCTCGCGCGCCGGGCCGAGACCGCGCCCGAGCGCAGCGATTCGCCCGTCACGGACCGCGAGGTCGGCGACGCGCGCATCGCCGCCCAGTCCGTCTAGCAGTGCGGCGCCGCGGATCACGAGGTCGTGCATGGGCTCGCCAGTATACTTACGCGGCCATGAATGATCTGTTCCGGCTGGACGGAAAGGCGGCGGTGGTCACGGGCGGCGGCCGCGGCATCGGGGCGGCCTGCGTGCGGCGGCTCAGCGCGGCGGGCGCGCGCGTCGCGGTGCTCGACCTCGATCCGGTCGAAGACGCGCAGCTGCGCATCGCCTGCGACGTCACCGACGAGGCGGCGCTCGAAGCCGCCCTGGCGCGCGCGGCCGGGGAGCTCGGCGGCATCGACGTGCTGGTGAACAACGCGGGCCGCGCGATCCGCAAGCCCGCCCTCGAGATCACGCGCGCCGAGTGGCAGAGCGTGATCGACCTCAATCTCACCGCGCTGTTTCTTGGCTCGCGCATCGCTGCGCGCCACATGAAAGCGCGCGGCGCAGGGGCGATCGTCAATCTTGCCTCGATCATGGGCCTTTCGGGCGGGATCTTTCCCAACGCGTCGTACCAGGCGTCCAAGGGTGCGGTGGTGAACCTCACGCGCGCGCTGGCGCTCGAGTGGGCCGCCGACGGCATCCGCGTGAACGCGGTCGCGCCGACCTTCGTCCGGACCGAGCTCACGGTGCCGGTGTTCTCCAATGCGCAACTGCTCCAGGCGGTGATGGCGCACACACCGCTCGGCGTGCTGCCCGAGCCGGACGACATCGCGGCGGCGGTCCTGTACCTCGCCGCTCCCGCGGCGCGCTGCGTCACCGGCGTCGTGCTGC
>JBLMWT010000031.1:0-8370 GCA_050257375.1 Sphingomonadaceae bacterium | reverse complement strand
GCCAGCGCGCGCACCGCGCGCTCATGACTCTGCGCATCCGCGAGGCGATCGCGGCGGGCGCGCAGCGCATCTTCACCGAGACCGGCGAGGCGGTGGGCGACGAGGCCAATCCTTCGCTCGCAAACATGCAGTGGTGCGGCTTTCGGCGCGTGTGCTCGCGCTCGAACTACGCTTCACCCTAGCTCCACAGAGCGCGCAGCCTGCCCGCAACGTCTATGCGCGCCGTCTCTTCGGCGCGCGGTGCGGGCGCGCTTTCCGCCTCGGGCCAGGTGCGCGCTTGCAGGCAGCGCATCACCGCGCGCGTGAGAAAGCGGCTCGTCGCGCCGTACACGTGCGCGTCGCCCCTGCGCGCCTGCTGCGCGACGTAGTAGCGCAGCGGCGCGACGAGGTGCAGCTCGCTCTTCGCGCGCGTCATGGCGACGTACAGCAGTCGTCGCTCCTCCTCGACGAGCTCCGCGCGCCCGGTCGCGAACTCGGACGGGAAGTTGCCGTCGGCGACGTTCAGCACGTACACCGCATCCCACTCCTGGCCTTTCGCCGAATGCACGGTCGAGAGCACCAGGTAGTCCTCGTCCAGGTAGGGCGCGCCGGCGAGGTCGCCGCTGGCGCGCGGGGGGTCGAGCGCGAGCTCGGTGAGGAAGCGCTCGCGCGTCGCGTACTGCTGTGCGATGCGCTCGAGCTGCAGCAGGTCGCCGGCGCGCGCCTCGAGCGCGTCGTAGCGCGTCTCGAGGAGCGGCTCGAGCCACTCGCGCACGCGCCCCACCTGCCCCTGCCAGGGACCCTCGGGCACGGCGAGCGAAGCCATCAGCGAATCGAAGTCGTCCGCGGTGGACTTCAATTCACCAAATGAAAAGCCCCTTGCCTCGAAGTGCGTGAAGACCCGCGCGGCGGTGGCCGGCCCGACGCGCGGCAGCAGCTGCAGCGCGCGGAACGCAGCGACGCGGTTCTTCGGGTTGTCCGCCCAGCGCAGCACCGCGAGCAGGTCCTTGACGTGCGCCGCCTCGAGGAACTTGAGCCCGCCGTACTTGACGTAGGGGATGTTGCGCCGCACGAGCTCGAGCTCGAGCACATCGCTGTGGTGCGAGGAGCGAAAGAGCACCGCCTGGCGCCTGAGCGCGACGCCGCGCTCGCGCGCCTCGAGCACGCCGGTCACCACGTACTCGGCCTGCGCCTGGTCGTCCGCCACCGTGACGTAGCGCGGCGGCGCGCCCGCGCCGCGCACCGCCTTGAGGGTCTTCGCGTACTGGCGCGCGCCCTCGGCGATGAGCGCGTTGGCCGCGTCGAGCACGCCCTGGGTCGAGCGGAAGTTTTCCTCGAGCGTGAGCACCGTGGCGGGCGGCGCGTATTGCGCGGGAAAACCGAGGATGTTCTCCACCGTCGCGGCGCGGAAGGAGTAGATCGCCTGCGCGTCGTCGCCCACCACGGTCACGCCTTCGCCCGAGGGGCGCAGCGCTTTCAGGATCTCGGCCTGCAGCGCGTTGGTGTCCTGGTACTCGTCGACCAGGATGTGATCGAACGCGCCCCCGATCTCGGCGGCGAGCGTGGCGTCCGCCGTCATCGCGTGCCAGTAGAGCAGCAGGTCGTCGTAGTCGAGCGCCTGGTTGGCGAGCTTCTTCTCCACGTAGGCGCGGTAAAGGCGCGCGAGCTCCTGCTCCCATTCGGCGCACCACGGGAAGGCGTCGGCGAGCGTCGCGGCGAGCGTGCGCCGCGTGTTGACGCGCTGCGAGTAGATCGCGAGGCAGGTGTCCTTGCGCGGGAAGCGCTTGTCGGCCTGCGACAGCCCGAGCTCGTGGCGCGCGACGTCCATCAGGTCGGCCGCGTCGCCGCGGTCGAGCACGCTGAAGCTCGCGTCCAGCCCGAGGCGCGCGCTGTGGCGCCGGATGAGGCGATTGGCGATCGAGTGGAAGGTCCCCGCCCAGGGCAGCTTCACCTCGCGCGCCGCAGCGCCGACGATCTTCTGCGCGCGCCGCGTCATCTCCTCGGCCGCGCGGCGCGTGAACGTGAGCAGCAGGATCCGCTCCGGGCTCGCGCCTTCGAGCACCAGGTGCGCGACGCGGTGCGCGAGCGTGTTGGTCTTGCCGGTGCCCGCCCCGGCGACGATCAGCAACGGTGCGCTGCCGAAGCAGGCCGCGGCGCGCTGCGCGTCGTTCAGGCGCTCGAAAACGGAGCTCGCTTGCATGCCCCGCACTATAGGCGAACGCTGTATATCTATCCAGTCTCGGGCCGCGTGCTCACCACCCGCCGCCCCCGCCGCCGCCCCCGCCGCCGCCCGAGGAACCTCCTCCGCCGCCGCCCGAGGCGCTGCCCGGCGCGGACGAGGCCGCGCTCACCGTTCCGCCCAGAGCGCCGAGCGATCCGGAGAACGAGCCGATGTCCCCGCCGACGCCGTGCTCGGACACGTAGTAATCGGCGACCGCCGCGCTCACCGCCGCTGCGCCGAGCACCGCCGCAAAGCGGTCGGCCCAGGTCTTCTCGACGCCGAGCGCGAGCGCATAGGGCAGGAACTTCGCGAATTCCTGCGGCGTCTGCTCGGGCGCCTTCAGGCGCGCGAGATCGTCCTTCTCGGCCACGCCGAGGTAGTAGCGCAGACCTTCGATATGGTCCTGGACGCGGCGGCCCGCGACGGAGTACGCCGGCAGCAGGTAACCGAACAGCGCGAGCTGCGCGACCATGACGGCCGCCAGCGCGAACAGCACCTCGGGAGGCGCGTCGAGCGCGAACGTCGTACCGGCAGTGAGCACCGCGATGGCCACGCCGAGCGTGAGCGAGCCGCGGTTGCGCGAAAACAGCTTCTTGCCGTACTCGATCTCGAGGTCCGCGCGCAACGCGTCGCGCGCGGCCTGCACCGCGGGGTCGTACTTGCGCTCGAGCGTCACCGGCCCGCCCCCGGCGAGCAGCATCGTCGCGAAGCGCCGCTCCGCGGGCAGCCACTCGACGTCCTTGCCGCTTCGCTCGACGGTGTACTGCCTGCCGCTCTCGCTGATTTTCAAGTAGCCGCGCTGCCCGAGCCCGAGCAGCGCGGCCGCCATGCATCGATCGTCGTAGTTCATGCGATCGACGAAGCGCACGGCCGCGGGCCCGAGCCCCGGCGGCGGCTCGTAGCGCGGAAATTTCGGACCGGCCCTCGGATCGCGCCCGACCCGGCGCCAGCGCCAGTAAAGAAGCGCAAACAGCGCGAGCGCGCCCGCGAGCCCGACGACCGCGGCACGATTGTCCGCCAGCCACCACGCCGCGCGCTTGCGCGCTCCGGGAGCCGCGACCACGCCCTTCGGAAAGCCGAGCACGATGGTCAGGCCCTCGCCCGGCGCGAAGGCGCGCGTACTCTCGTAATGCGCGCCGCCGGCGCGCAGCTGCATGCGGTAGTCGCGGCCGCGCGCACCGAACGGGCCGGTATACGCCTCCGCCGTGAGCCGATCGGCCGGGACGGGCGAGGGCAGGCTCACGTCGGCCGATGCGCGCTCGATCGGGAACGCCCAGCCGTTGCCGGTCACGTTCCAGTAGAGCTCGTCGTGATCGGCGAAGAAGCCGACCTCGCGGGTCACGCGGTAGGTCAGCGCGTAGTCGTGCACGCCGTGCGCAACCAGCGCATGCGGATCACCGATGCGCACGCGAAGGCCGTTGGCCAGCGGCTGCGTGACCCACGAGACCGGCCCGCCGTCGAGCCGCACGGACACCACGTCGAAGCCGACGCGCACGCGCTGCCCGAGCCGGTCGGTGTATACGGTCGGGAAATCGCGGTAGATGCCGTGGCGGATCTGCCGCCCCTCGGCCTGCACCACGATCGACTCGGCGACCGTGAGCGTGCTGTCCGCGGCGACGCGGATGTCGCTGCGGAAATCGAGAATGCGCTCCGCGGCCGCGGCGGCCTCCGCCGCCACCAGCAGGACCGCGCAGAGCAGCGCTCGCTTCACAGCGCCACCTTGACCGCTTCGCGCTCGTCGGTCTCGAAGAACGGCATCGGGCCGAAGCCGAAGAGACGCGCCACCAGCAGATCGGGAAACGACTCGACGCGCGTCATGTACTGCTTCACCGCACCGTTGTAGAAGCGGCGCGCGTACTGCAGGGCGTCCTCGACCTCCACCAGCTTCTGCGCCAGGTCGCGGAAGTTCGCATCCGCCTTCAGCTCGGGGTAGTTCTCCTGCAGCAGCACGACCTGGCGCACGCGCTCGCCGAGCTGGCGCTCGCGCTCGAAGCGCTCCGCCGGCCGCGCGGCGGCGAGCGCGCTCGCGCGCAGCTCGGTCACCGAGGTGAGCAGCGCGCGCTCGTAAGCCGCGTAGCCGCGCACCGCCTCGACCAGGCGCGGCACGAGATCGGCGCGGCGCTTGAGCTGCACGTCGATGTCCGCGTACCCCTGGCGCACCTGGTTGCGCTCGGCGATCAGCCGGTTGTACAACCAGGCGAGTCCAGCGAGCAGCGCGAGCGCCGCCGCGGCGAGCCACATCCCCCCGGACATCCCCTGCTCCCCTTCGCTCCCCTCAGCCCTTGCGTGCCATCTCCCGGTAGAAGGCGCGGATGCGCCTGGCGTTGATGCCCAGATCGCTCCTGCCGACACGCGAGGCCGAGCGAATGTCGACGCGGCTCGCCGCACCGAGCGGTTTCACGCGTATGACGATGTCGTCCTTGAAGCCGAAGAAGGGCGTCGTGTCGGTCGCCTCGATGCGCATCGCCTGCGGGTCCGCAAACACGATCTGCCAGCCGAGCGAGCGCGCGGCTTCCAGGCATCGTTGGTAGGCGGCAGCGGGATGCGCGCCCACGGCAAGCGGCAGGATGTCGGGATAGGCCTTGCGTTGCGCGGCCGCCTCCGCGCCGCCCGGGTAGGCAAGGCCGTTTGGCGAGGCCCGCCGCACGGGAGCGAGCGCGACGAACTGCGGCGGATTCACCGTGTCGCTGCTGATGTCGTGAATCGGCGGTACGCGCTGCGCCTCGCGCTGCATCGTCCAGGGCACGCCGAAGCTCACTGCACCGGCTGCGGCGCCGAGCACGAGTAGTGGGATCGCGCGGCGCATGCCGATGCGCCATGCGAGCGCGATCGCCGCTACGCACAGTAACGCGCCCACGGCGCCGATCCAGGCGCCCGCGGCGAGCAGCACGAAGGTGACGTGCAGACTCCACAGGCCGAAGCGATTGCCCAGCCCGGAGGCGAGCAGCGCGGCCGCGCCCGCCAGGGCGATAGCGAGGGCGAGCCACACGGCAATGCGGGCACCACCGGGCCGCTTTCTTGAGTCCGCCATCGGCCAATAATGGACCATTTCGCGGCTGCGCGGTTCGTCGTTTTGCCGCGGGCGCGTCACGTGGCTGACAGCTTCCTGCGGCGCTCAGCGGCTGACGCGATTGCGGCCCGCTTCCTTGGCACGGTACAGCGCGCCGTCGGCGGCCTTGATCACCTCGGCGGGCGTGGCGAGGCGCTTGCCCGCACCCGCCACGCCGATCGACACGGTCACCGAGACGGACTGCTCGGTGCGCCGCGCGCCGCGCCGCCTGCTTCCCTTCTTGTCGTTCTTCGGGCGCTGCTCTTCGCGCAGCGCCATGCGGTAGCGCTCGATCGCTTCGCGCACCGCTTCGAGATGAGGCAGCGCCTGTTTCGGTGCGACGTCGGGGAACAGCACGGTGAACTCCTCGCCGCCGTAACGGAACGCGCGCCCGCCGCCGCCGACCTCGGCGAGTCGCGCGGCCACGAGCCGCAGCACCTGATCGCCGACATCGTGCCCGTAGGTATCGTTGAATTTCTTGAAGTGATCGACGTCGGCCATGGCGATCGTGTACTCCGGTCCGAGGGCGCGCAGGCGCTCCTCGAGCGCACGGCGGCCCGGCAGCCCGGTGAGCTCGTCGCGGAATGCCATGCGGTGCGACTCCTGCAGCACCGCGACCAGCAGGATCACGCCGGCCGCCGACATGAACGCGCCGAATACCCCGTGCGCGCTCTCCCACCAGCAGGCGATCAGGAACGCGACCAGCGCGCCCGCCTTGCCGATGTCCGTCGGCGAGTGGCGCGGCCAGGCGCGCCAGGCGGCAGCGCCGAAGGCGAGCGCGAACATGACGCGCGCCGCGAAAGGCACGGGCGGCGAGCGCAGCGTCCAGTGATCGAGCAGGTGCTCCCAGACGGTGCCGGAGAAGGCGCTGCGCCCGGCGCTCGCCATCCACGCCACCAACAGCGCCTCGGCGGCGATGAGCAGCAGCCAGCGCCAGCTGCCGTGATGCACCACGCCGCGCTCGGGCAGCACGAGCGCGAGCAGCACGTTGAACGGCACGAGCAGCGCGAGAGCGGTGTACGCGGCCCGGGCCGGGAAGCTCGCCGGGCCGAGCTGCAGCGCGTAGCGGTAGCCGGCGTAGGCCGCCAGCAGCGAGACGGCCGCGACGAAGGCGCGGCCGCGGTTGAACCACAGCGTCACCGCCGCGGCGAGCGCGAGCACGGCGTACGGGCCGTAGTCGGTCAGGCCGGCGAGCGAAGGCGGCAGCGCCGGGCCAACGGCGAGCGCGAGCGCCGCGGCGAGCAGGATCACGAGCGGCGCGGCGACGAGACGAAGCGCGAACGGGAGCGTGATTTGCAAGGGCGCAGCCTAGGCGCGGTGGCGCGACTCGCCGGTCGCCACGCCGCCGGCGATCAGGTGCGCGGCGCGCAGCGGCTCGGGCAGCCGCCCGTTCAACGCGAAGCGGCCGAGCAGCGACTCGGCCTCGGCGAGCGAAAGGCCCGCGCGCTGCACCCACAGTCCCGCGGCTGGCTCCATCGGGCCGGCGCGCTCGATCAGGCGCCACTTGCGCGCCCCGCCCGGCACGTGCGCGAGTAACGCGCCGCGCACCTTCGCCAGAT
The DNA here is from genome assembly GCA_050257375.1 of Sphingomonadaceae bacterium. Taxonomy (GTDB): domain Bacteria; phylum Pseudomonadota; class Gammaproteobacteria; order Burkholderiales; family SG8-39; genus DAHVFK01. The sequence continues at coordinate 1,562 of JBLMWT010000031.1, read as the reverse complement.
TCGGCTTCTTGCGCGCCACCACCAGCACCGGCAGGCCGAGCGCGGCGTGCAGCGCGCCGACGTCGACCACGTTGAATCCGCCGAAGGCGATGCCCTGCAGGAGCACCGCGTGCAGCTGCGCGCGAAAGCGCGAGCGCAGCAAACACTCGGCGAGCGCGCGCGTCGCGTTCGCCCCGTCGCGCCGCGCGTGCGTGGCGAGCACTCCCTCGAGCCGCGCGCCCGCATACACCGCGCCCACCACGAGCACGTTTCCGCGCCGCGCGCGCGCGAACGGTGCGTCGTCGAAGCCCACCACGTGCGCGAAGCGCCGGCTCAATGCTCCTCCTCCGGCGCGCGGATGCGGCGGAACGCGCGCCACAAGAGCAGGTCGTAGCCGATCTTGATCAGCGCGCCGGCCACGAGCGGTGCCCACAGCGCACCCGCCTGCATCGCGCCGCCGGCGAGCGCCGGCGCGGCGATGCGCCCGCTCGCGCGCGCGAGCTGCGAAAGCCCCGAGGCCCAGGCGCGCTCGTGCGCGGGCACGATCGCCATGAGGTAGGACTGGCGCGTCGGCACGTCCATCTCCGAGAGACCCTCGCGCACCACGAACAGCGCCGCGGCGATCGGGAAGGTCGGCGCGAGCGGCAGCGTGAGCAGCAGCAGGCCGGAGGGAAGGTGGGTGAATACCATGGTGTTCACCAGGCCGATCCGGCGCGCGAGCCAGGCTGCGACGAAATGCGACAGCACGGTCATGACGCGCGCCGCGAGAAACAGCGCGGCAAGCGCGCCCTCCGACACGCCGAAGCGCAGGTAGAGGAAATACGCGATCAGCGCCGAGCCGATGAAGCCGCCGCCGAAGGCGTCCAGCCCCGCGAGCAGCGAGAAATTGCGCACCGCGCGGCGCACCGCCTCCGGCGCGTGCAGCGCGTGCGCCGGAGGCGCGGCGGCGGCGCGCTCCGCGGCGGGGGAGAGGCGCGTATACGCGAGCGCGGCGCCGGCAAGCAGCAGGCTGTAGCCGACGAGCGTCGCGTCGTAGGCGTGCGCTTCGGCGACGCCGAAGCGGTCGCGCAGCAGCGCCGGCAGCGCCGCGAGCAGCGCGCCCACTGCGGTGCCGGCGTCCTGCAGCGCGTTGTACCAGGCAAACACCTGGGTGCGCTCGTGCTCGGAGGCGGTGGCTGGCAAGATCGCCTGCTCGAGCGCCTGCGCGCCGCCTCGGTCAGTGCCCTGCGTGTTCAGCATGCCGAGGAACGCCGCCACGGCGAGCGCCCAGCGCGACTCGAGCAGCGCGAACGCGAGCCCGCCGCCCGCGGCGAGCGAGGCGAGCGCCACCAGGCTGCGGCGCCGGCCGACACGGTCGGCGAGAAAGGTGCTGTAGGCGGTGCCGCCGGCCACGCCGAAGAATCCCGCAGTGAGCACGAAGCCGACCTCGGACTCGTCGAAGCCGCGCTTGGCGAGGTACACGGCGGCGAGCACGCTGATCGAGCCGGCCGCGAGACCGCGCAGCGCTGCGGCGGTGTAGACGAGGGTGCGGTCGCCGTGCCGTCCGCTCACGCGAAAGCGTCGGGCCGGAAGCCGACGTCGCA
>JBLMWT010000030.1:0-6657 GCA_050257375.1 Sphingomonadaceae bacterium | reverse complement strand
GTGGCGTCGACCAGCGCCGGATCGACCTTCGCCAGGCGTTTGGCGAGGGTCGAGTGCGCAGCCACGCAGTACTCGCAGTCGTTCGCCTCGGAGACGGCGAGCATCACGAGTTGCTGCTCGGTCGGCGCGAGCGATGACGTCGAAAACGCCTCGTAGATGGCGAGCCCCCCGCGCAGCGCGGCCGGGGACTCGGCGAACACGCCGAACAGATTCGGAACGAAGCCGAAACTGCGCCGAATGCCTTCGAGCAGTGCGCGGCTCGCGGCCGGCGCGGATTCGGCGGTATGAACGGGGAACTGAACCATGGCAGGTCTCCTCGGTTATGCGAGGCAGCCTTGCCTGTCTCGCGGGGAGCGCGTAGATTGCCCGGACATGGACGGACGTGTAAGCGCTGAAAAGCCACATTTCATATCCGAAACGCCGGATACTGATTTGTTGTCCGACGTTCTACAGGCACTGCGTCTGCGCGCGCGGATCTTCAAGCAGGGCACTTACTGCGGCGAGTGGGCGCTCGATGCCACCGGTGCGACGGGCACGATCTTTCACCTCGTCGGGCGGGGCCAGGCGTGGGTTCACCACGAAGGCGCGAGCGCGCCGCTGATCGTGCGCGGCGGCGACCTGGTCATGTTCCCGCATGCCGGCTGGCACCAGCTTTCGGGCACGCCCCAGCGCCAGCCCTCGATGTGCTCGGGCGCGTCCAGCGAGGGGCCATTCACCACGGTGCTCTGCGCGCGTGCGGATTTCGAGGCGGGCGGCGTGAATCCCGTACTGCAAGCGCTGCCGCCAGTGATCGTCGTGCGTAGCGAAGACCGCGACACCTCGGCGGAGCTGCACGCGCTCGCGCGCCTGATGCTCGTGGAATACGAAGCCGGCGCGGCGGGCCGGCGAGGCGTGCTCGACCGCCTGGCCGAGACGATGTTCGTGCTGGTGCTGCGCCATTACATGACGCGCTCGCCCGAGCTCAAGGGCTTCCTCGCCGCGTTGAAGGACGAGCGCGTAGCGCGCGCTCTCGCCGCGCTGCACCGCAAGCCAGGCGAGGACTGGAGAGTGGACACGCTCGCCCGGGAGGCGGGCATGTCGCGCACCGTGTTCGCAGAACGCTTTATGGCGCTGCTCGGCCGCACGCCGATGCAGTACCTCGCAGCCTGGCGCATGCATCTGGCGGACGAAATGCTACGGTCGCGCTCGTCGGTGGCGCAGGTCGCCGATCGGCTGGGCTATCAGACCGAGACCGCGTTCCGCCGAGCGTTCAAGCGCGTGCGCGGCGTCGGGCCGGGCGACGTGCGTCGGCGTGCGCGCTGAGCGCATGCCTTGCCCAAGAGGTCGGATTCCCGCTGTACCGCCGCATTCGCGGCGGCACAGTCTTCGGTAGCCTAGAACTGACTGAGCGGCCCGGTTGCTGCTTCGGTACCGAAATTGCTCGTGTTGAACACCTGAATGCCGGCCTGATGATTGCCCTCGAAGGGCGTCACGGTGCCCGGACATCCCGCGGCTTCGGCATCGGCCGGGTCACTGAACCACAGGCCCAGATGGTACGTGTGCACCGGTGCCGTCGCGGGATTCGTCACTGCGTCGAAGGAATCATTCGCAGGGGCGGCGCGGGACGACGGGGCGAAGACAAAAAGCTCGCTGCTGAAAATTCCACGAAACTCCTCACTCCCCCTACCCTTCTTGTCGGTCACGATATCGCCCTGATACCAGGACATTCCAAAAGGCCCCATCGGAACCTGTAGCACGAAGACAGCGAATTCCGTATTCGGAGGAAGGCCGTCTACGCTGACATCCATACGCTGGTTTCCTCCGCTCGCGTTCCCGACGGTAACGTGTGCCTGCGCGTTCGGCAAGCAAGCTTGCGCTGCTCCCGCGACGGCCATGTCGAACTGGAGTTTCTCGGGCGGGGCGGCCGCTGCGCTCATCGAGCCTCCAATGAGCAGTGCCTCGAGTGCCAGCGATAACGCTGCCGTGCCCGCCTGCCGACCTGGCGTCCTGTTGCTACGAGTCCGCTTCATTACTGATGTCCTTTTCGATGAGGAGTGCATCCAAATCTGGCGTGCAAGAACACGCGATTGGCCTGGTTCCACCGTCAATGTGTGTGACGGGCATCGGACGTGCAGCCCGATACTCGAACCATGCCGGGAATGCACCTCAGTCTAGGGGGCAATTGCGTTCAGCGGACGTCATCGAGAGAGCATTCTTGTTTCGTTTATTTCTTGGCGCCCGCGGTGCACGTTGAATCTCTGGTCGGAGGCGGAGTGCCAGGCGCCGAGTGCTCGCGCGGCGGCTTAAAATGCCCGCATGCGCTCACCGTGCCCGCCCCACTGGACCTTCGCCGCGCGGGCCGCGTATTTTGGCGACCGGATGTGCGCGTTCTGCGACCACCGCAATCCAGGTGGTGCCAAGTTCTGCAACGACTGTGCCTCGCCGCTGCACCTGAAGCCGTGCACACAATGTGATGCGGTCAATGATCAGGCCGCTACGAACTGCGACAAGTGCGGCGCGGGGTATCCGGCGTTATTCAGTACACCCAGGGCGGCGCCGGTGTTTTCAGCCGCCGACTCTACGCCCGCGGGGGCAACACCGGGCGACGTAACCGTCGCGGCAACCGCGATGCAACCGCTGTTCGCCGTCCCGGCGTTGCGAGCGGGCTGGCGCTTGCTCAGGCCCGGCCAGTTCCTTGTCGCTGCCATCGCAACGATCCTAATCGTCGCTGCCTATGACGTGTACCGCATCAATGTGGCGACGCGCGACGCGATGGGAGTCGCCTCGCAACCCGTCGGCGCCGCTCAGAACAACGCAACGACAGCGACGCCTGCTGTGCCTGTGGCGGTGGCGTCGACGCCTGTGGAGCCCGAGAGAACTGCCGCCCTCCAGGCACCCATTCCCGCTACCAAGGCCGAGGCATCGAAGCGCCCAAGCGTGCGTCAACGCCCGGTGCCCGTTCCCGCCACGAAGCGTGCAAGCGCGCGACAACGCCCGTTGCCCGAGCGGCACGCACCGGTAGGCGCGACCCCACCGTTGGCGCACGGCCTTGCCGCGGCACGCGCCGGTGCGCGGGTTGCGCAAACCGGCAAAGCACTACGGCCGGATCCGTGGCGGGTGATGCATGTAAGCCTGGCGCGCTGCGGCGGTGACCTGATCGCTCGTATCGTGTGCGACCAGCGCGTGCGTCGACGCTTCTGCGAAGGCCACTGGGGCGAGGCGCCGGAATGCGCGAGCGGCATCGCCAATGATCACGGTCAGTGACCTCCATGGCTGTCGATATGACGTAGTCCGCGATCTTCCTGCTTTCGGTGCGTCTGCTTCGGGAGGCTGCTTGGGGTGGGCCGCAACATGCGCCGCAAATTCCCCACGAGAGGTCAGGCGCTCAGAGGATATGCGCTTGATGAGCGTACTCCCGCATCGATCCCACGTTGCCCGCGACGGCCTTGCCTGGCTCGCGAACAGCTTGACGCCGCTCAAGATATCGTGTCGCTATCGAGCGTAGCGTGCGTGACGAGGCCTGTGCACAATCGATCCCGTTCATGAGCGCTTCTCTACAACGCATGGCTCTGACGCTCGTTTGTGCGGTCTTCCTGTGGTCGTGCGCCGGCAATCCTCGACTGCCGGCGTTCGCTACGCTCGATGGCAATAGGCCGCTGGTGATCGCTCACCGTGGTGCGTCGGGCTACCTTCCGGAAGAAACCTACGAGGCCTATGTCAAGGCGATAGAAATCGGCGCCGATGTAATCGAGTTCGATCTCATATCGACCAAGGATGGCGTGCTGATCGCCCGCCATGATCCCAACCTGGCTTCGAGCACCGATGTCGCGAAGCATGGGGAATTCGCGTATCGCAAGAAGACGGTTCAAGTGGATGGCGAAACCCAGACTGGCTGGTTCGCCGGCGATTTCACCCTGGCCGAGATCAAGACGCTCGGCTGCATTTCGAACGACGCGGAGCGGCCACAGCAGCATAACGGGCTCTATAAGATCGTGACGTTTGAGGAGATCATCGACCTGGCCAAGACACGTTCGCGCGACGGCCGGGTCATCGCCATTTATGTCGAAACCAAGAACCCGACCTACCACCGCGGTTTGGGGCTGCCTCTGGAAGACACTTTGATCGAGACCCTCGATCGTGCGGGCTGGAACAGCAGGGACGCACCTGTGTTCGTACAAAGTTTCGAGCCAAGCAGCCTCAAGTACATGAGGACCAGGGGCCTGAAGACGAAGCTGGTTCAACTGATCGACGCCAACGACTACGACCTAGGCGCCGGCACGATCACGTTCGCGCCTCCGTTCGATCGGCCATACGACTGGACCTTGGCCGGTGACAGCCGGTTATTCAGTGTCATGGTTACGCCGGCCGGGTTAGCCGAGATCAAGACATATGCCGACGCGATCGGTCCCTGGAAGCCGTACATTGTTCCGGTCAAGGGCACGCGGGATGCCAGTGGCAACATGCGCGACATGAACGGCGATGGCAAGGTCGACTACGCCGACGCCAGCACGCAGTTGCCCACCACGCTCGTTGCCGACGCACACCGAGCCGGGCTGTTGGTCCATCCGTACACCTTCCGCAACGAGGCGCGTCGTCTGGCCTACGACTACCATGACGATCCGAAGGCCGAATACCTCCAGTTCTATCGCTTGGGAGTGGATGGCGTGTTCTCCGATTTTCCGGACACCGCCCTTGCCGCTCGTGCCGATTTCTCGAAAGATCCGAGCCATTGATCGCGGATGGCAAGATGGGAATGCGACGACCGCGACCGTTAACGCTGCGTATGAAGAAATACGAAGGGCGTCCCCTTCTTTATGAGAACCGTGCGCGGAGGTGACCCGAAGTCAAAACCCGGTATCGCGTCGGGCTTGGCGTGGAAGTGACCCGTCCGTCGCTTGAGGCGAGCGAGCGACCACCGCTTGAACCAGAAGTGTCAAACTAGCGTTACGAGAGCCGAGAAGGTCGTTCATGCCGAATATCGCAAGCGTACTGAAACAGGAAATTGCGCGTTTGTCCCGGCGGGAAGTGCGGGAACAGGTCGAAAGTACCAAGAAGGCATCCGGGCAGTATCGGCGCGATATCGCAGCGCTGAAGCGTGAAGTTGCCGCGCTGAAGCGTCAGATGGACTTGCTCCAGCGTGACGCGCGAAGGAAGCCGGCTGCGGTCGATTCGGCGATCAAGGTGCGATTCGTCCCGAAGGGAGTCCGCTCGCACCGGAAGCGTCTTGGACTTTCGGCCGAGGAATACGGAAGATTGGTGGGCGTGAGCGCGCAGTCGATCTACAACTGGGAGCGCGGTCAGACGGTACCTCAGGCGGAGCAGGTTCGCGTGATCGCAGCGCTTAGGGCTATGGGCAAGAGGGAGGCGCAAGGGCGCCTCAAGCAAATGGATGGCAAGCAACGCCGCAAGCGGTAACGGGGGTGCCTTCCCGCATTCTTCCCTCGACATCCAACTTCGCCTGCTCGACGTCCCCGACTGCCGCAGCTGGAGCCCGGTTTCGGAAGCCGCATATGCGGAGATGCTGGACGATCGCGATGGACGCCGCGTCCGACGGTGTGACGCGCGGGAGACTACCGATTACAGGCCGCCTACGCAGTCGATCGCGATCACGACGGCTGCATTGATACCGCTGGCATCCTCGAGCTTCTGTTTCGGGGCATCGGCGAGTGCCGTGGCCGTGTCGGAGATGTTCTGCAGCTTGTCCACGGCGTCATCGTACTTCGTCAGCGAAATCTTGGCCGCGGCCGCTTCCAGTTTCGCGAGCAGATTGCTCTGATCGGTGGAAGCGTTCTTTCCCAGGAAGACTCCGCTTTCGATGGCGGTTTCCACCGCGTTGAGTTCGCTCGCGCACGCGTCGGTGAAATGGTTCGCCCGGGCAACGCCTGTCCACCCGCCCACTGCCGCCGACAGCATAACCACGGCGGCTCCCCGTTGCATGTTCGTCATAATCCCCTCCTGTGATGAAAGAAGCGCCCCCAAGGGCGCCACGGGATAACACTCGGGGTGGCGGCGCTATTCCATTCCTGTCTCAGGGACGTCGAACGATGTCCCTGTGCCGCCGGCAGCGGAAGGGTAGTCATTCAACCGCGGCAGACTGAGCCAGGGACGGCGGCATGGACGAGCGTCGACGCTCGCTCGTCGACGACTGAACGTCGGATACCATCCGCATGATGAGACCGATTGCACCGCTGTTGCTCCTTCTTATCGCTTTGCGCGCCGATGCCGAGTCCATCGGCGAAGTGGACACGGTGTTCAAGCTGATCGGGCCCGACCACAAGATCGTCGTCGACGCGCATGACGATCCACGCGTGCGCGGCGTCACCTGCTACGTCTCGCGCGCGAAGACGGGCGGGATCAAGGGAGCGCTCGGTATCGCCGAGGACAGGTCGGAGGCGTCGATCGACTGCGAGCGCGTCGGGCCCATCGCATTTGCCGGGCCGTTGCCTGCACAGGAAGAAATCTTCTCCGAGCGGATCTCGCTGGTGTTCAAGAAAATCCGCGTCGTGCGGATGATCGACCGCAAGCGCAGCACGCTCGTGTATCTCACCTACTCCGAGCGGCTTATCGAAGGCTCTCCCCAGAACAGCGTGACGGCGATTGCCGTCGATCCCTCCACGCCGATTCCGGTCAAGTAGGTTCGAGCGGCCGGCATCGCGCGGATCGGCCCGACCGCACCGG
>JBLMWT010000029.1:0-11718 GCA_050257375.1 Sphingomonadaceae bacterium | reverse complement strand
CCGCCGCACAAAATCCGCCTAGGCGAGGTGCTGCGCGCGACCGAAGACAGCCTCGCGCTTGTCGAGTGCTTCGACGCACAGGTTTCCGAGTGCCGCATCGAGTCGGCCTGCGTGCTCAAGGGAGTCCTCACGCGCGCCGTGGACGCATTCTTCGCCGAGCTCGATCGTCACACGCTCGCCGACCTGCTCGGACCGCGCGCGAAGCTCGCCAGGATCCTGCCCGTCGCGGAGGCGCGACCGCGGCCCGCATGAAGCCCAGGCGGCTGGTCGCTGCGAACGGGGTTTTCTTCCCGGTCGCGGCAGCTTACGCGGCGCTCGCCCTGCCGGCTTCGGTGTTCTCGATGAGCGGGGCGCTGGCCGTGCTGCCGGGCCTCGCCTCGCCGGCGGGTCACGCGCACGAGATGCTGTTCGGCTTCGCCCTCGCCGTGGTCGCGGGCAATCAGCTCGGACCGGCCGATCCGCTGCGGCTCGCGGTGATGCTCGGACTGTGGGCGCTCGCGCGCGCGGGGTTCCTCGTCGCGCCGCACGGGACCGCGTCGGCCGTGGCCAACGTCGCCTTTGCCGCGCTGCTGGCCGCGCTGCTCGCCCCGCGCCTGCTGGGAGCCGCAAAGAAGCTGCGCAATCAGGCACTGCCGCTGACGCTGGTCGCCATTTGCGTAAGCGCCGGCGCATTCCCCCTCGCACCGCAGGCGACCCTCGGCGTCGCCGTGCTGCTGTTCGCGCTGCTCATGCTGTTCATGGGCGGACGGATCATCGCGCCGGCGGTCGCCGGCCAGTTCTATCGGCAGGGCGCCGTGCTCGACGCGCGCGTCCAGCCGCGCACCGAGGGGGGCCTCATCGTTAGCATGGCGCTTGCCGTGGCGGCCGCTGCCCTTCCAGCAACCGTCGGGCTTACGATGCTCAGCGGAGCAGCCACGGCGGCGGCGGGGCTGCTCGCTGCGGTGCGCCTTACGCGCTGGCGTCTCTGGGCACTGCGCGGCAGGCCCGACCTGTTGTGCCTCGCCGCGGGCTATGCCTGGCTCGCGCTCGGCCTGCTGCTCTACGGCGCTGCGCTCGCCGCAGGGCGAGAACAGACGGCCGCGCTGCACGTCATCACCGTCGGGGGCTTGGGCACGCTCACGCTGAACGTGATGGCAATGACTTCGCTTCTCAGGGCACGACAGGATCCCGCGCGCGCCCGCATACCCGTCTGGGGCACAGCGCTCATCGGCGTCGCGGCCGCGGCCCGGGTGTTGGCCGGCGTCGACATTCCCGCAGCACAGGTCGTGCTGGGCTGCGCAGCGGTCTTCTGGAGCGCAGCATTCGCGCTGTTGTTCGGATTGCTGGTGCGCGCCAAGCGGAACTTCCGGCGGTCTGATCCGTTGAACGATGCATGATGCCGACCGGTACGACGATGACGACCTCCCGCTTGCACGCAAGGCGCAGGGCGGCGATCGCCTGGCGTTCGCGGAGCTGGCACGCCGTCACCAGGACCGCCTCTTCCGGTTTCTGCTGCGGCTGACAGGATCGCGCGACGACGCGCTCGACCTCGTCCAAGAATCATTCCTGCGCGCCTGGCAGGCACTGCCGCGCTGGCGGCCGGAGGCGAAGTTCGCTACGTGGCTGTTTGGCATCGCACGCAACGCCGCGGTCGATCTGTTGCGGCGGCGCGGAGTGGTCGAGACGGCCGCGTCCGAGGAGTTGCCCGGGCGGCCAGACACCGCCGCCACGCCGCTCGCCCGAATCGAGGCGACCGAGCGCTTGCGGCTGCTCGAGCGGGCGCTCGCGGTGCTCTCGCCCGAGCACCGCGAGATCCTGCTTTTGCGCGAGGTCGAGGAGATGGCTTACGAGGACATTGCGGCAACGCTGAGCGTGGGCGAAGGGACGGTGAAGTCGCGGCTGTCGCGGGCGCGTGCCGCGGTACTGACGGAATTCCGGCGCTTGGCCAGGGAGAGCGAAGATGAATGAACCGTGTCCGAGAATGAACGGCCTATCCGGCTATGTTGACAGCGTGCTGCCTCCGGTCGAGCGCACCGAACTCGAAACGCACCTGGGCGCGTGCGCGGTATGTGGTGCCGCGCTCGCCGACCTGCGCGCCTTGCACGCGACGCTCCGTGCGCTGGCCGAGGAAAAGCTTTCCTACGACATTGGCGCATTGATCCTCGGCCGCTTGCCTGCACGGCCCTCTGGTGGACAGCCGAGCCGGGGTCGGCAGCTGCAGCAGCTCGTGCCTGTGTCGCTCGGCGCTGCCGCAGCGCTCGCCGCTGGCGTGTATCTCGGTGGGACGCTGATCGGCGCGGCGGGCGTCGCACCCGCCCCGCGCGTCGCCATGCTTGCCGTGTTCGACGCCGTGCCGCCCGGCGCGGTATGCACTGGAGATCCGGCATGCTACGGGAGGAGGAAATGAACCGGCTGAAGATCGCGTTGGCCCTGTCCCTGCTCGTCAATATCGGCGCCATCGGCGGCGCCGCCTACCAGATGCTGCGCGGCGGACAGGAACGCTTTCCTGGACTGCCAGCCTACCTCGGCCTGACCGAACCACAGCGCCGCGAGTGGCGGAGCCTCGAGAAAGAGTTCACGCAACGCCTGCACACCGCCTCGGCCGACATCGCCAGGCACCGCGAGGGGCTCATCCGCAGCGTGTTCACCGAGCGGCCCGATCCCGCTGCGATCGAGGCCGAGCGTGCAGCGATTGCGGCATTGCAGGCCGAACAGCAAAAGCACGTCATCGCCCAGCTGCTGCGCGAACGCGCGATGCTAGACCCGGCGCAGCGCGCCAAGCTCGCCCGGCTGCTGCTCCAGCAGGCGCCGGCCGGTCCCGCGGCACTCGAACGCCTGCATCGCGACTGAACCGCGATTTTCTGACCGCGCGCCAGCGCGTTCGGCCGCGTGAAACTTCCGCGCCGCCAAAACCCGCCGCGAGCCATCTCTCCGTACACGGCGTTCCGGACGATTTCCTGTTCCCGCACGATTTCATCTGGCTTGGCGGGAACGCCGTCCGATCCCTGCCAGCGCCCAATCGTTGATCGAGATCATGTTTTCTGCCGGTCGCCGGAACCATCGTCGCGCGGCGTCGTTTCAACCCGCATGCGGGGCGAACGGAATCGGTCCGCGCGCCGCGAACGAAACGGAGTCGACAAATGAAAGGCAATGAACTCGTCTGGGCCGCGCTCCTCGGCGCGCTCGCCCTCGTCCCGGCTGCGACAACGCTCGCCGACACTCACCCCCATGAGCACGACGCGACACCGCGCCTTTCGCTCGACCACGGCAGACAATGGGCAACCGACGCCCCGCTGCGCCAGGGCATGACGCGAATCCGCGGCATCGTCGAGCCGCAACTCGGCCAGGTTCTTGCCGGGTCGCTGGACGGCGCTGCTTATGCGCGCATGGCGAGCGACATCGAGGCGCAGCTTGCGTACATCGTCGGCAACTGCAAGCTCGCGCCGGACGCCGACGCCGTGCTGCACGCGATCATCGCGCAAATCGGCGAAGGCATCGCCGCGATGCAAGCCGATGGCGGCACGCACGGGCAGCAAGGCGTGGCCAACGTCGTCGTTGCACTGAACGACTATGGCGAATACTTCGCACATCCGGGATGGCAGCCGGTGCGCGGTGAGCATTGAGCACGCGTCGCGAGAAGGAGACCGCAGATGAGATTCGATATTCCCAAACCGTTGGTCGAGAAGCGCAAGGCGCTTCACGCGTACGCCTAAGGAGCGGATCGGATGGCCCACTCAGGCAACGGACGACCGACCTGGGCCTCGGCGGTGGCGCTCATTGCGCTGGGCTTCGGGGCGCTGACTGTATTCTCTGGAGGACGCGTTCTGTTCGGCCCCGACGAGGCGCGCGTTGCGGCCGGTCACTACGTGCCGTTCGTTCTCTGGTTCAACTTCCTCGCCGGCTTCGCGTACATCGCGGCCGGCGTCGGGCTCTGGCTATGGCACCGCCGGGCGGCGTGGCTCGCGATCGCGATCGCCACGGCGCTCGTGTTCGCCGCATTCGGTGTGCATGTCGCGTTAGGCGGGGCCTTCGAAGTGCGCACGGTGGCCGCGATGACGCTGCGCACGGCATTCTGGGCAACGATCGCCGCGCTCGCCCTGCGCGCTCAGAGCCGCTGAAGCTTGCGCGCGGCCCCGGCGTAGAGCACGTCGCGCATCGCGCCCGCGGCGCGCGCGTGGAAGGCCACCGCCGGCGGATCGAAATCGCGCGCCGGAACCGGCGTGTGCGCGAAATGGCCGAAGCGGTCGGTCCCGCGCACCAGCGCGGCGCAGTCCCAGGTGCCGACCACCTGCTTCGTCTCGGGCGGCATGAAATGCATCGACACGCCGATGCGGCGGTCGCGCGACAGGTTCGGTCCCGAGCCGTGCGCGAGGCAGTAGTTGTGCAGCGACATCTCGCCGGCGCGTAGCGGCATGCTCACCGCGCGCGACTCGTCGAGGCCGCGGATCGACTGACCGCGCGTCAGCATGTTGTCCGCGTCGTAGGTGTCCTCGTGCGAGAGCGTCGCTCCGGAATGCGTGCCGGGCATCACGCTCATGCAGCCGGCCTCGACGCTCGCATCCGCGATCGCGAACCAGGCCGTCACCACGTTGCGGCTCGATAGGCCCCAGTAGGTGTTGTCCTGGTGCCACGAGACGAAGCTCTTCGAGCCCGGTTCCTTGATCCAGAAGATGGTGCTCCAGCAAAGGATATCGGGACCGATGAGCTGCTCGATCGGATCGAGCACGCACGGATCGCGGATCAGGTCGTCGAGCCACTTGAACAGCAGGAACGCGCGGCTGCGCTGCCCGGCCTCGAGCCTGCCGCCCTGGGTGGCCTCGAAGTCCTCGAGCTTCCTGCGCAAGCCGGCGGCCTCGGGCGCCGCCATCACCGGCACCGGACAGACGTAGCCGTCGCGGCGGTATTGGGCGATCTGCTCGGCAGTCAGCGGCATGCGGGCCTCCTAGAGCGCGTTGCGCACGATATTCTGCGCCTCGGCGACGATCGCATCGAGATGCGCTTCGCTCTTGAAGCTCTCCGCGTAGAGCTTGTAGATGTCCTCGGTCCCCGAGGGGCGCGCCGCGAACCAGCCGTTCTCGGTCACCACCTTGAGTCCGCCGATCGGAGCGCCGTTGCCCGGTGCGCGCGTGAGGCGCGCGAGGATCGGCTCGCCGGCGAGCGAGCCTGCGCGCAAGGCGCCCGCGTCGAGGTCCTTCAGGCGCGCCTTCTCCTGCGGCGTCGCCGGCGCATCGATCCTTCGGTAGTACGGCGCGCCGAGCTCGGCGGCGAGCGCGCGGTAGCGCTCCGATGGATCCTTGCCGGTACGCGCCGTGATCTCGGCGGCGAGCAGCCCCATGATCAGGCCGTCCTTGTCGGTGGTCCAGGCCGTGCCGTCGCGACGCAGAAAGCTCGCGCCGGCGCTCTCCTCGCCGCCGAAGCAGCAGCTGCCGTCGGCGAGCCCGGGCGCGAACCACTTGAAGCCGACCGGCACCTCGAGCAGGCGGCGGCCGTGCCGGCGTACGACGCGGTCGATCAGTCCGCTCGAGACGAGCGTCTTGCCAATCGCTGCGTTCTGCGGCCAGCCGTCGCGATGCGCGAGCAAGTAGTCGATCGCCGCGGCAAGGTAGTGGTTCGGATTCATCAGTCCCACCGAAGGCGTGACGATCCCGTGCCGGTCGACGTCCGCGTCGTTGCCCCAGGCCACGCGGAAAGCGTCTTTCAGCCCGACCAGGCCCGCCATCGCGTAGGGGCTCGAGCAGTCCATGCGGATCTTCCCGTCGTGGTCGAGCGGCATGAAGGCGAAGCGGGGATCGACCTGCGGATTGACGACGGTGAGATCGAGCCGATAGCGCTCGGCGATCGGCTGCCAGTAGCGCACGGCGGCGCCGCCCAAGGGGTCGACGCCGAGCTTCAGGCCGGCTGCGCGAATCGCCTCCAGGTCGACGACGTGCTGCAGGTCCTCCACGTACGGCGCGACGAAGTCGTCCTCGCGCGTGGTCGCGGCGGCCAGCGCCCGCTCGTAGGGCATGCGTTTGACGCCGGCATCTTGCTCGGCGAGCAGCGCATTGGCGCGCGCTTCGATCTTGCCGGTGACGTCGGTGTCGGCCGGGCCGCCGTGCGGCGGGTTGTACTTGATGCCGCCGTCGGATGGAGGGTTGTGCGAAGGCGTGATCACGACGCCGTCGGCGAGGCCGCTGCGGCGGCTGCGGTTGTACGCGACGATCGCGTGTGAGATCGCCGGCGTCGGCGTGAAGCCGCCCCCGCGCTGGATGACGGTCGCCACGCCGTTCGCGGCGAACACTTCCAGTGCGCTGCGCTGCGCGGGCGCCGAGAGCGCGTGCGTATCCATGCCCACGTAGAGTGGCCCGTCGATCGCCGCGGCGCGGCGCACTTCGCAGATCGCCTGCGCGATCGCCAGGATGTGCGCCTCGTTGAAGCTCGCCTCGAGGGCGTTGCCGCGATGCCCGCTGGTGCCGAAGGCTACGCGCTGGCGCGCGTCCTGCGGATCCGGGCGCCTCTCGTAGTAGGCGCGCTCGAGCGCGGCCGGATCGATCAGAGCGTCCGCCGGCGCGCGTTTGCCCGCGAGCGGATGCAGCGTCATCTCAGGCCGCCTGCAGCTTGGCGACGCTCACCGCGAGCCACTTGACGCCCTGCGCTCCGAAGTTCACCTGCACGCGCGCGTCGTTGCCCTGGCCTTCCGCGTCGACGATCACTCCGGTACCGAACTTGGGGTGCATGACGTTCTGGCCGATGCGGAATCCGCCGCTCGCCCGCGCCTTGGCGAATACGGTCTCCTTTTTCGGCGGGCTCCAGGCGAGCGCCTCGCGCACGCGCTGGCCGGCGAAGCGCGGTGTGAGCCACTTCACCAGGCCCGTGGGGATCTCCTCGAGGAAGCGCGAGGGCAGGTTGTAGCGCGTCTGACCGTGCAGCATGCGCGTGCGGGCGAACGTGAGGTAAAGGCGCTTGCGTGCGCGCGTGATGGCGACGTAGGCGAGGCGCCGCTCCTCCTCCAGCCCGTCCTTCTCCATCACGCTCTGCTCGTGCGGGAACAGCCCTTCCTCCATGCCCGTGAGGAACACCGCGTCGAACTCCAGACCCTTGGCCGAGTGCACGGTCATCAGCTGCAGCGCGTCCTGCCCCTCGCCCGCCTGGTGCTCGCCCGCCTCGAGCGCGGCGTGCGCGAGGAAGTCGACGAGCGGATCGCCCGTCTCCTCCAGCCCGGTCTCGCGCTCCTCCGAGTCGAACGCCGCGGCCGCATTCACCAGCTCGCCGAGGTTCTCGACGCGCTCAGCGCCTTCGCGCTCACCCTTGTAGTGCTCGATCAAACCGCTCTTCGCGACCACCAACTCGACCTTCTCGGCGAGCGGCAGGTTCGCCAACTCCGCGCGCAGGCCCTCGATGAGCGCCTTGAACTGCGCCGCCTTGCCGGGCAGCGCCTCGATCGCCCCATAGAGCGAGGTTCCCGCGCGCGCCGCGGCATCCTGCAGCTGCTCCAGGCTGCGCGCGCCGATACCGCGCGGCGGGAAGTTCACCACGCGCAGGAACGCATTGTCGTCCCCGGGCGAGGCGACCAGCCGCAGGTAGGCGAGCGCATGCTTCACCTCGGCGCGCTCGAAGAAACGCAGGCCTCCGTACACCCGGTAGGGCAGCCCCGCCGAAAATAGCGCATGCTCGAGCACGCGCGACTGCGCGTTCGAGCGATAGAGCACCGCGATGTCGGCGAGCCGCGTGCCCTCGCGCGCCAGCGCCTGCACCTCGCCGGCGACGAAGCGCGCCTCGTCGGCGTCGGATTCGCCCTCGAACACGCGCAGCGGGTCGCCGCTGCCCGCCGCGGTCCACAGGTTCTTGCCCAGGCGCTTGCGGTTGTGCGCAATGAGGGCGTTGGCCGCGTCGAGAATGTTGCCCAGCGAGCGGTAGTTCTGCTCCAGCCTGATCACGTGCGCCACCCTGAAGTCGCGCTCGAACTCGGCCATGTTGCCGACGTTCGCGCCGCGAAAGGCGTAAATCGACTGGTCGTCGTCGCCCACCGCGAAGATCGCGCTCTCGCGCCCAGCGAGCAGCCTGAGCCAGCGGTACTGCAGGCGGTTGGTGTCCTGGAATTCGTCCACCAGGACATGGCGGAAGCGCGCGGCGTAGTGCTCGCGCAGGATCTCGTTCCTCGTCAGCAGCTCGTAGCTGCGCAGCAGCAGCTCGGCGAAATCGACCACGCCCTCGCGCTGGCACAGCTCGTCGTAGGCGGAGTACAGCTCGACGAAGCGGCGCGTGCTCTCGTCGGCCGCCTGCACGTCGCGCGCACGCAGCCCCTCTTCCTTGCGCGCGCTGATGAAGTACTGCACTTCGCGCGGCGGCGTGCGGTCCTCGTCCGCATTGAGCGACTTGAGCAGGCGCTTCACCACCGCGAGCTGGTCCTGCGAGTCGAGGATCTGGAAGGTCTGGGGCAGGCCCGCGTCGCGATGATGGGCGCGCAGCATGCGGTTCGCGAGGCCGTGGAAGGTGCCGATCCACATGCCGCGCAAGTTGAGCGGCAGCATGCCCGACAGCCGCGTGAACATCTCGCGTGCCGCCTTGTTGGTGAACGTGACCGCCAGCAGCCCGCCCGGCGAGACGCGCTCGCCCTTGACGAGCCACGCGATGCGCGTCGTGAGGACGCGCGTCTTGCCGCTGCCCGCGCCGGCGAGGATGAGGGCGTGCTCGTCGGGTAGCGTGACCGCGGCGAGCTGTTCGGGATTGAGGTTTTCGAGGTGCAGCGACAAGCGGCGAATTATACGCGGCGACGCGTCTCGAAGTCGCCGGCGGCGAGCTCGAGCGCGGCGCCCCGCAGCAGCGCAAAGCTATAATTCGCGCCTTCCCGTCCCTTCACCGAAACCCGCCGGCATGCAAGACCGCTACGATGCGCCAAGCGTGGAGCGCGAGGCCCAGGAATTCTGGGAGTCTCGCGGCTCGTTCCGCGTCCTCGAGGATCCCGCGCGGCCCAAGTTCTACTGCCTGTCGATGTTCCCCTACCCCTCCGGGAAGCTGCACATGGGGCACGTCAGGAACTACACGATCGGGGATGTCCTCACGCGGCACTACCGCATGCGCGGCATGAACGTGCTGCAGCCGATGGGCTGGGACGCGTTCGGCCTGCCCGCCGAGAATGCGGCCATGGCGAACAAGGTGCCGCCAGCGAAGTGGACCTGGGACAACATCGCATACATGAAGTCGCAGCTGAAGAGCCTCGGCTTCGCGCTCGACTGGTCGCGCGAGCTGGCGACCTGCCGGCCCGACTACTACAAGTGGAACCAGTGGCTGTTCACGCGGCTGTTCAAGAAGGGACTCGCGTACAAGAAGACCGGCGTCGTGAACTGGGACCCGGTCGACCACACGGTGCTCGCCAACGAGCAGGTGATCGACGGGCGCGGCTGGCGGACCGGCGCCCCGGTCGAGAAGCGCGAGATCCCGATGTACTTCCTCCGGATCACCGCCTACGCCGAAGAGCTGCTCGCGGCGCTCGAGGAGCTGCCGGGCTGGCCCGAGCAGGTCAAGCTCATGCAGAAGAACTGGATCGGACGCTCCGACGGCGTGCGCGTGGGCTTCGAGTACGAGCTCGAGGGCGAACGGCGCGTGCTGTGGGTGTTCACCACGCGCGCCGACACCCTGATGGGCGCCACGTTCTGCGCCGTCGCGGCGGAGCATCCGATCGCGGCGTGGGCAGCGAAGAACAACCGGGAGATCGCTTCCTTCGTAGAGGAATGCAAGCGGGGCGCGGTCATGGAGGCCGACCTCGCGCAGCTCGAGAAGAAGGGCATGCCCACCGGGCTTTACTGCACCCATCCGCTGTCGGGCGAGAAGATCCCGGTCTGGGTCGCGAATTACGTGCTCATGGGCTACGGCGAGGGCGCTGTCATGGCAGTGCCCGCGCACGATGAGCGCGACTACGCCTTTGCGCTCACGTACGGCCTGCCGATCCGGCCGGTGATCCGCCACTCGCTGGGCGACGACGTGCCCGAGCCCTGGCGCGCGCAGTACGCCGAGTACGGCACCTGCATCAATTCCGGAAAGTACGACGGCCTGGACTACGAGGCCGCGGTCGATGCGATCGCCGGCGACCTGAAGGCGAAGGCGCTGGGCGAAAAGCAGGTGCAGTGGCGCCTGCGCGACTGGGGCATCTCGCGGCAGCGCTATTGGGGCTGCCCGATTCCGATCGTGCACTGCCCGGACTGCGGCGACGTGCCGGTGAAGGACGAGGACCTGCCCGTGGTGCTGCCCGAGGACCTGGTGCCCGACGGCACCGGCAATCCGCTGAACAAGCTTCCCGCCTTCCTCGATACGAGCTGCCCTGCCTGCGGCAAGCCGGCGCGGCGCGAGACCGACACCATGGACACGTTCGTCGACTCGTCGTGGTACTTCGCGCGCTTCGCCTGCCCGGGCAGCGACGCGGCGATGATCGACGCGCGGGCGCGCTACTGGATGCCCGTCGACCAGTACATCGGCGGTATCGAACATGCGATTCTGCACCTCCTCTACTCGCGGTTCTTCACGCGCGTCATGCGCGACGAGGGCATGCTCGAGGTGTCCGAGCCGTTCACCAACCTGCTCACGCAGGGCATGGTGCTCGCCGAAACCTATTACCGCGACACGCCGCAGGGGCGGCGCGAATGGGTCAATCCCGCGGAGGTCGACGTCAGCCGAGACGCCAAGGGCAAGATTGCGTCCGCAACGCGCCGCGCGGACGGCGCGCAAGTCGTGTTCGCAGGCGTCGGCACGATGTCCAAGTCGAAGAACAACGGCGTCGACCCTCAGGCGCTGATCGAGAAGTACGGCGCGGACACGGCGCGCTTCTTCATCATCTTCGCCTCGCCCCCGACCAACACGCTCGAGTGGTCGGACGAGGGCGTCGAAGGCTCGTACCGGTTCCTGAAGCGGCTGTGGGCCTACGGCGCGAAGTTCGAGGCTGCGGCCCGCGCCGCCGGAGAAGCGGCGCTCGAGCGCTCGGTGCGCTTCGAGCTGCACTCGGTGCTGCGCCAGGCGAACTACGACCTCACGAAGCACCAGTTCAACACCGTGGCCTCCGCCGCGATGAAGATCCTGAACGCGCTCGAAAAGCTGCCCGGACGCACGCCGGCCGCCGAAGAGGGACTGTCGATCCTGTTGCGGATGCTCGCGCCGATCACGCCGCACGTCTGCCACCATCTGTGGCGCGCGCTCGGCTTCGGCGAGGACGTGATGCAGGCGACCTGGCCCGAGCCCGATCCCGCCGCTCTGGAGCAGGACGAGATCGAATTCGTAGTTCAGGTCAACGGCAAGACGCGAGGTACGGTTTGGGTGCCGGCTTCTGCAGATGAAAAAACGACGGCTTCATTGGCCATAACAGCAATGAGCAAGTTCGTTGGAGACAAACAAGTTCGCAAGACGATCGTCGTACCGCGACGCCTCGTGAACATCGTGGTCTAATGCGCAGCCTCCTGATCGTTCTCGCAGTTTCTCTCGCCGGATGCGGCTTCCACCTGCGCGGCAGCGCGCATCTGCCGTTCGACACCGTGTACGTGCCCGCCGCCTCGGGAGGCGTCGCGCTCGACCTGAAGCGCAACATCCAGGCAGGCACGAACGCCAAGGTGGTGAACGATCCGAAGAAGGCCGAGGCGGTGCTCGAGTTCAGTCGGGAGGAGCGCCAGAAGGTGATCCTGTCGCTCACCGGCACGGGCGCGGTGAGCGAGTACCAGCTGCGCTACCTGGTGAGCTTCAGGGTGCGTGACACCAAGGGCGGCGACTACGTTCCGC